>JBMOQZ010000014.1:0-39200 GCA_049322475.1 Myxococcota bacterium
GACGGCGGGGAGGAGGTCGCGGGCGATCCACGTGACGGCGACGGCGGGCACCTCGCGGCCGGGGAGGAGCCGCCGGAAGCGGTAGAGCTCGCCGACGAGCGGGAAGGCGCCGACGGCCTCGGCCGCCTCGCCCCCGCGCGGGGCCTCCTGGGCGTAGATCGACTTGCGACGCGTGAGGATGCTGGAGTAGGCGCCGTCGCCGGCCCAGGCGTCGCGCACGTCGAAGGCGAGGTCGAGGAACTGGCGGACGCGCCGGAGGTGGTCGTACCGGATGTGCGAGTAGGGCGCGAGGTTGCCGCCGAAGGTGATCGGCTCGAGCGCGTCGGGCACGTAGACGTGCCAGGTCACCTCGGCCACGTCGGCGTCGACCTCCGGGAGCGCGAGCGCGCGCCGCCCGACGAGGCCCATCGCGTCGCCCGTGCGGGTCCAGCCGAGCTCGACGACGAAGCGGCTCATGGGGGCCGCGCCGGCGCCGCGCTGCGTGACGCGGAGGACCTGCCCGACGGCGAGGTCGGAGGGGTCGCCGAGCTGGTTCTCGTCGAGGATCTCGCGCCATCGGCTCGGGTCGCCGTAGAAGCGGTCGGCGATGGCGTCCAGGGTCTCGCCGTCGCGGACGGTCCAGGTCTGGGCCTGGCCGGCGGCGACGGTCTCGCTCTGGATGAGCGGGAGGAGCAGCGAGGCGCCGTCCGGCGAGGTCGCGGGGCGGATGGGCCGGCCGTCGATGCGCGCGAAGGTGAGCGTGGCGCCCTCGGGCAGGCGGATCGCGAGGTACTGCCGCGTCTGGTTGCGGACGTGCAGCTGGGCCTTCGTGATCTCGGCGCCGTCCTCGACGAGGACCGTGGCGGCCTCGAGCTCGTCGATGGCGGTCGTCGTGAGCTGCACCTCCGCCTGGCGCGTGACCGCGAGCGTGACGGACGGGTCGCCGGCCAGCTCGAAGCCGAGCAGGAGCGGGTTCGGCGTGAGCGCGGCGAGCTCGGGCGGCAGGTCGCGGAGCGGGGTGGCGCCCGTCGCGGACGTGGTCTCGGCGACGAGCCCGGCGGGGCCCTGGACGCCGATGGCGCCGGTGTACGGGACGCCGGCCTCGGGCAGGGGCATCACCAGCGCGACGGGCTGGTCGAGGTCGACGGGGAGCTGGAAGTGGACCTCGACGCGGGCCTCGTCGGCGACGAGGTAGCGCAGCAGCACCTCGAGGCGGCCGGCCTCGGTGCGCCACTGGAGCACGGCGTCGCCGCGGACGTCGACGACCTCCACGCCGGGCGGGAGGCGCAGCGCGACGCGGTCGGTCTCGCCCTCGACGAGCCGGGTGTCGAGCACGAGCACGCCCTTCACGAGCGCCTCGTGCAGCGTGAAGAGCCCGAAGGCGCGGGCCTCGGCGCGCACCGGCCCCGCGGCGGCGGCGGTCCGGCCGCGCCAGGTCAGGTCGAGCGCGCCGCGGCCGTCGAGCTGGCCGTCGAGCCGCGTGCCGCCCGCCTCGGCGCGGAGCGACGCGATCGCCCCCTGCGCGAGGTCGGCGTCGATGTCGGTCTCGGGCACCCAGAGGGACACGCGCGTGGGCCCCGAAGGCGGGAGCGCGAGCTGGAGGCGGCGGGCGAAGCGGTCGTCCTCGCGGCCGACGAAGAACGAGACGCGCACGACGTGATCGCCGGGCGAGCCCACGGCGACGGTGTAGGCGCCGTCCTCCGGCGAGAGCGAGGTCGTGCGCCCGTCGAGCTCGACCGACGCGATGGAGGCGCCGGCGTCGAGCACGGGGATGCGCAGGTCGGGCGCGTCGGCGGGCACGCGCACGCGGGTGACGAGCGTGCCTTCGAGCACGCCGCGGCGGAACGTGCCGGTCAGGACGCGGTCGACCTGGAGCCAGGGGACGGGCGGCGCGGGGCGATCGTCGGCGGCGTCGGCGGCGTCGACGAGCTCGACCCACTGCGCGAGGGGCAATTTCGCGGTGCCGGGGTCCGCGAGGACGGCGGGGAGGAGGAGCATGCGGGAGTACGTGACACCCGCGGGGTCGCTTACGCCCTCGCAAGGATCGCGCGCAGATCGTGCAGGGGGCGTGCAGGCGATACACGGCCGGATGCCCACCATGCGCGCCGCGGTGATGCACGAGTACGGCGACGCCGTCGCCGTCGAGGAGATCGCCCGCCCCACGCCCGCGGCCGGGCAGGTGCTCGTGCGCGTGCGCGCCGCCAGCGTGAACCCCGTCGACTGGAAGCAGGCGAGCGGGAAGGTCCGGTTCCTCTTCCCGATGCGGTTCCCGGGCGTGCCGGGCTACGACGTGGCCGGCGAGGTCGCGGAGGGCGAGCACGCGGGCCTGCGGGTGCACGCGCGGCTCCTCGGGCGGGGCGGCGGCGCCTACGCGGAGTACGCGGTCACGGACGCCTGGGCGCCGATCCCCGAGGGGGTGGAGTGGGGCGAGGCCGCGGGCCTGCCGCTCGCCGGGATGACGGCGCTGCAGGGGCTCCGCGGCGTGCGGGAGGGGGCGCGGGTGCTCGTCGTGGGGGCGTCCGGCGGCGTGGGGCACCTCGCCGTGCAGATCGCGCGGCGGATGGGGGCGCACGTGGTCGGCGTGTGCAGCGGGCGCAACGCGGCGCTCGTCGGCGAGCTCGGCGCGCACGAGGTCCTCGACTACACGCAGCCCGACCCGTACCGCGGGCAGGCGCCCTTCGACCTCGTGTACGACTGCGTGGGGAGCGCGCCCGGCGACTTCCTGCCGATGGTGTCGGCGGCGGGCACCTTCGCGTCGTGTATGCCGCGGCCGTCGGTGTTCGCGTGGGCCGCGCGCAACCCCTTGTGCTCGCAGCAGGTGCGCGCGGTGATGCTGAAGGCCAACGCCGCGGACCTGCGCGCGCTCGACGCGATGGGCCTGCGCGTCGTGATCGACAGCCGCTACCCGCTCGCCCGGGTGGGCGAGGCGTGGGCGCGCTCGAAGAGCGGGCGGGTGGTGGGGAAGGTGGTGATCGACGTGGCGTAGGGGGGCGGGGGGGCGTCCGCGAAGCAGTCGGGCGCGGGGTGGGCGTCGCGCAGAGAGGCCTGGAGGCGGACGGCGCGGACCAGCGCCTCCCGCGGCGTCCGCGCGCGGAGGCGGCGGACGGCGCGCGCGGTGAGGCCCAGCGCGTCGGCGAGCACGGCGGCGTCGAGCTCCGGGGCGGCGTGGACCGCGGCGAGGCGCGCCTCGTTGACCTCGGGGTGGCGACCGGCGAGCGACGGGAGAGCCGTGGCGGCGAGGGCGGCCTCGACCAGCGCGTCGGGCGCGGGCGAGCCGGGCTCGGGCATCGGGAGCCCGAGGAAGCGCCGTACGTCCCTCGGCTGGAGGCGCGGAGCGACCTCGCGCACCCTCGGGAGGGTGTAGGCGCCGAGGAGGCGGAGGCCGAGCAGGTCGGGGAGGTTGGAGCACTCGCGGTACGGGTCGGTGGTGACGCCGTGGTGCTCGGCCTGAGTGAGGCAGTAGCGGACGGTGTTCGCGCGGTGGCGCCCGTCCCGGAAGGGCCGGATGCGCGCGGGCTCGAGCGGGGCCAGCGTGGGCACGGCCGCCTTCAGCGCGAGCTCGAGACGCTGGGCGAAGCGGCCGGCGCTGTCCCGCGTCGCGACCAGCCCGCCGTGGAAGTGCCAGTCCGGGACGCCGAACACGAACAGCCCGTGCGCCCGCCCGACGGCGAGCGCGACGCGCGCGACGGCGCGGCGATCGCGGTCCGAGGGCGCGATCGGGGAGTCGTCGACCGTCCGGATCGTGACGTGGAAGCCGAGGGCGGACATGGCGGCGGAGGGTGCGCACGGGTGGGCGGGAGTCAAGGGCGCGGGAAGCGTTTCGTCCGGCCGGGTGCGACGTGACCTGCGCGTTCACGTTCGGGTTCGCGTTCGGGTTCACGTTCGGGTTGTCGTTCGGGTTCACGGGGGCGGAGGGCGTGCGCGTGCGAGTGCGCGTGCGCGGTTCGAGGGACGCGCGCCCGCACGCGCGCCCGGACGGGCCCGGGCACCGCGAACGAGGATGCGGCCGCGATCGTGGACCGCGCTCGCAGGGGGGGGGGCGCTGGCGTACGGAGGGAACGCCGCGGACCGAGGTCGGGGGGGTGAGCCGGCACCCCCCCCCGACTTGGGTCCGCGCGGAGACGCCATCCCGGGCAGCCACCCGCACCCGGACGGGATCCCCCGGGCCGGCGATCCGCGTGGGGACGTGTTCTCCGTGGGGAGGCGGCGCGACGGCGAGCGCGTCGGAGGCTGCGCTGCGGACCGAGGTCGGGGGGGTGAGCCGGCACCCACCCGACTTGGGTCCGCGGCGGCCGGGTGCGACGCGACCCGCGCGTTCACGTTCGGGTTCACGGGGGCGGAGGGCGTGCGCGTGCGAGTGCGCGTCGCCGGTTCGAGGGTCGCGCACCCGCACGCGCGTCCGCGTCGCGCGGGCCCCCTACAACCCCGCCAACACCTGCTCCTCCTCCGCGTCGTTGTAGATGATCAGCCCCTTCGCGTCCGCCCGCACCGCGCGCGCATCCTCGGCCGCCGCCTGCGCGCCCGCGGCGTCGCCGGCGTCGAGCGCCGCGCGCATCGCCTCGAGGTGCGCGACGTAGAGGTTGTTCACGAGGGTGAGCTCGCGCGAGCCCGCGGCGTGGGCCTCCAGCTCGGCGACGTAGGGCACGTCGAGGCCGGCGCGCTTCACGCCCACCATCACGTTCGCGACGATCGAGTCGCGGATGTCGCGCTCGGTCCAGGGCTGGTAGAGCCCCGCCGCGTCCACCACGCTCGCGGCCGCCCACGTGCCGCCGCGTCCCGACGGGTAGTGGTCGGCGTCGATGAAGAACTCCTTCCCGATGCCGTCGCCCATGAAGTCCACGCGGTCGCCGCGGATGTCGACGTGCCGGAACTGCGTGGTCTCCACCCACAGGGGCTCGCCCCCGTCCGGCCCGCCGTAGCGCAGGTACACGTGCATCGGCGACGGCACCGCCTGCATCGCGAGGTCGAGGCGCCACGCGACGTGCAGGAACACGTAGACGAGCTGGTCGCAGTCGAGGTGGACGGTGTCGGGGACGACGTGGACCTCGGGGTCGAAGCTCCGCGAGAACAACGACTCGACGCTGTAGTACGCGTTCCGGTCCCGCAGCGCCGCCGCGATCCAGAGCGGCAGCTCCTTCTGGCGGCCCGCCGCCCACAGGGCCCGCTCGGCCTCGACGGGATCGCGCGCGCCCGTCTCCGCGGCGAGCCGCCAGGCGACGTCGTCGGCGATCCCGTCGGCGACGGCCATGACCGACTCCACCGGCAGCGGCACCCACTTCGCCTCGTACTCGAGGTACCACTGGAGCGGGCTCCCGCCGTAGGGATAGGCCGTCGCCCGCTCCACCCACGCCGAGCCGAACGGGTTCCGCCCCGCGGCGAGCCCGCGGACGCGGACCTCGGCCCACGCCCACGTCTCCGGCGCGAAGATCAACACGCCGAAGAGCCCCACCGGCACCGCCATTAGCGCGTAGACGGCCATCCACCCGCGCCCCGACGACGCGGTGGCGACGCCGGCCTCGCGCATCAGCCGCGCGGTCTCGGCCTCGGCCTCGGCCCGCACCCGCGCGACCCGCCCGACGTCGCCCCAGCTCACCGCGACGAGCACGAGCGTGAAGAGCGCGAACGCGGGCGCCATCACCGAGAGCGCGGTGAAGAGCCCGTTCCACATGAGCCAGAGCGCCCACGGGCCGCCGCCGCACGTGAGCGCGAGGAGCACGAAGAGCGCCGCGACCCGGGCCCAGGCGCGCGGGTGCGCGAGCTTCAGCGCGACGACGAGGCTCGCGACGCCGAACGCGACGTGCACGAACGGCAGCGCGCCGACGAGCGCGTTCGGGAAGATCACCATGGCGGCGACCTGCCCGGCGGCCACCACCGTGGCGAACCCCGTGGCGGCGAGGAAGAAGGCCGCGACCCGCGCGACCGGGCCGAGCTGACCGGGCTCCGTCACTTCAACCTCCGGACCTCGGCGAGGCACTGGTCGCGCTCGGCCGGGTCGGACAGCCGCGGGCACAACGCCCCCAGCGCCCGGAGCGCCTCGTCCTTCCGTCCCGCGTTGTACAGGTGCGTCGCCGCCCACGCGCGCGGCTCGGGGGCGACGGACTCGTCGGCGAGCAGGGGCGCGATCTCCCGCCACCGGCGCAGCGCGACGAGCGCGCGCAGGCGCAGGCCCCCGCGGATCGCCCGCTCCTCCGCGACGGCGTCGAGCCGGGCGAGCGCGTCGGCGGCCCGGCCCCCGTCGATCAGCACCTCCGCGATCACGAGGTTCGCGGTGTCCCAGGCGGCGCCCGACGCGGCGTGGGCGGCGAGGCGCGCGGCGGCGTCGACGTCCTTCGCCTTGCGCGCGCAGTCCACGGCCACACCCACGAGCGTCTCGAGGCGCGCGGGCGCCACCTTCGGGATCGCGCCCTCGGCCTCGGCGAGGCAGGCGGCCGGGTCGGGCGCGGAGGCCGCGCGCGTCGCGTACCAGAGCGCGCTCGGCCGGGCGGGGCCCAGCTCGGCGGGAGGCGCGTCGCCGGCGAGCAGGGCCTCGGCGGCCGGCGAGGACGCCACGCCCGGCGCGGCGGTCGCCAGCGGGACCTCCATCAGCGCGGCGAGGGCCTCGCCGACGCCCTTCTCGTGGGGCTCGCCGGCGCGGGCGACGCCGTAGACGACGGGGCCGCGCGTGGCCCAGAGCTCGTGGTAGCGCTCGCCGTCGACGAGGTCGACGTGGTGCTCGAGCGTGCGCTCGGCGCCCGGCGGACGCCGCTTCTCCGGGACGACGCCGTGCTTGCGGACGCGCAGGAAGGTCAGCGGCCGGGTGGACAGGAGCCGCACGTCGTAGCCGAGGAGGTCGCCGTCCCGCGTCTCCACCCACCGGCGCGCGGCCGCCGCGTCGTCGAGCAAAAACGCCATCGCGATGGCGCTCTGCCCGCCGCGAGAGAACTGCGCGACGAGCCCGCCGCTCGCGCCCACCGCGTTCCCGAGCCCCATCTCCGCGCCGAGGATGCCGGCGAGCAGCGCGAACGGCGAGGCGGGGTAGACCTCGCGCGCCCAGCCCTCGACGGCGAGCGGCCCGGCGACGGCGTCGGCGAGGGCCTCGCCGTCCCGCCAGCCCGGCGCGAGCTGGGGCTCCACGACGGCGGCGAGGTCGGCGCGCGCGGGCGGCGGCTGGGCGAGCCGCCACCAGAAGGCGTCGCGGCCGTGGCGGGCGATCCACGCGTCCACCCAGCGCTCGCCCCACACGTAGGCGAACACGTCGGGGTCGGCGGGATCGGCGCTCGACGCGAGGTCGAAGCCCTCGACGGCGCGCGCGTAGGCCTCGGCGCCGCCGGTGCAGACGCGGTGCGCGACCCAGCTGGCGTGGCCCTCGAGCAGCGCCTTCTGCCCGGGCGACGGCGCCCCGTCCACGGCGACCCACTGCTGCTGCAGCGCGTGGGTCAGCTCGTGGGCGAGCACGCACTCCACGAAGGGCCGCACCATCGCGTCGGACGCCTGCGTCTCCGACAACAGCCGCCGCATCGTGTCGGAGACGACGTAGATGCGCATCGAGCTCGGGTCGTACACCGCGAGCGCGTGGGAGAGCAGGGCGTCCGCCTCGGCGCGACGGGCCTCCGCGAGCGCCGGCGTGTCGTCGGTGGCCCAGGGCGGCGGCGCCACGAGCGCGGCGTGCACGTGCGCGCGGTCGTCGATGATCATCGGCGGGCGCGCGAGCAGCGCCCGGCCGGCGACGGCCTCCACCTTCGGCCCCACCTGCTCGAGCATCTCCACGAGCGTGGCCTCGGTGACCGGGGCGGCGATCGCGGGGAGGGCCCACCACATGGCGGGAGACTACCGCGCGGATCGCGGTCGGGGAGCGCCCGCCCCTCCGATCGCGCGCGCCGGCTTTTGGCACGCGGCGTGCTTCCCGGGTTGGCGGAGGCCCCGATGCTGATCCTGCTCCTCGCCGCCTGCCCGACCGCCGGCAAGGGCGACGACTCCGGCGACACCGGCAACGCCGCCTGCGAGGCGTACCCGCCGCCGCGCTTCCACGTGCACGTGGTCGACGTCGACGGCGCCCCGGCGACCGCCGACCGCGCCTGGGCCGAGGACCCCGCCGGCAACGTGTACGAGGCCTCCTGCGACGACGGCGCCTGCGTGGACTGGACCGGCATCGCGACGGACGGCACCGTCTTCCTGTACGCCTCCGCGGGCGACGTCGTGAGCCTGCCCGTGGAGGACGAGATCGTCCGGGACGACGCGGCGTGCTCGGTCGAGGAGGCCGAGGGGACCGTGGTCCTCGACCCGTGCCCGGACTGCGACTGACTTGACCGGGCGGAGGCGGGCTCCGATAGTGGCGCGATGCGCCCGCTCGTCGCCCTGACCCTCCTCGCCGTCGCGCTCGGGTGCGGCGGGCTCGCCCAGAAGCCGGTCGCCGAGGGCGACGAGCCCGGCGAGTGCGAGGACGGCGCCGACAACGACCGCGACGGCGCGTTCGACTGCAAGGACACCGAGTGCGCCGGCGCGCCCGCGTGCCAGAAGGCGGAGCCGACGCCCGTCGCGGAGCCCGTGAAGCTCGCGGGCAAGAACAAGGGCAAGGTCAAAAAGGCCGCGGCGCCGGTCGCCGACGAGGCCGCCGACGCCGACGTCGCGACCGCGCCGGCGGGCGGCGACTGCGGCGCGTCGTGCAAGCACCTCTTGCGTTGCGCGGGCCAGCCGGAGCTGCAGGCGGAGTGCGTCGCCGAGTGCCGCATGGCGGGCCACGACCCGGAGTTTCTCGGGTGGTTCCAGCAGCAGGACTGCCAGACGGCCCTCACCGTCGTCGCGATGTTGTCGGGGGGCGCCGATCAGGGCGGGCAGGCGAGCGGCGGCTCCGCGAAGGGCAGCCAGTGCGACGGGTGCGTGTGGGACGGCACCGAGTGCAACTGGTACTCGCAGAGCAACTGGGGCTCGCAGAACGCGTACAGCGGGGCCGTGATCAGCTGCGATCCGGGCTGCTGCCGCTGACGCGTTGCCAGTGATCGGCGAGCACGATCGCCGTCATCGCCTCCACCACCGGCACCGCGCGCGGGAGCACACACGGGTCGTGCCGCCCGCGGGCCCGCCAGCGCACGGCCTCGCCGGCGACGTCGACGGTGTCCTGCTCGCGGAAGATCGTGGCCACCGGCTTGAACGCGACGCTGAAGGTGACGGGCATCCCGTTGCTGATGCCGCCCTGGATCCCCCCCGACCGGTTCGTGCGCGTCGTGACCGCGGGAACGCCGGGGCGCACGGAGCCGCCGGCCGGCACGAACGCGTCGTTGTGCTCGGACCCGCGCATCGACGCGCCCGCGTAGCCGCTCCCGGACTCGAAGCCCTTCGCGGCGGGGATCGACAACATCGCCTTCGCGAGGTCGGCCTCGAGCTTGTCGAAGACCGGCTCGCCGAGGCCCGGCGGCACGCCGCGGCAGACGCAGCGCACCACGCCGCCGATGGTGTCGCCGGCGGCGCGGACCTCGCGGACGAGCGCCTCCATCTTCGCGGCCGTCTCCGGGTGCGGGCAGCGCACCGGCGACGCGTCGACGTCGACGGGATCGACGTCGTCGGGGCACGCGACGTCGCCGACGCGGTGCACCCACGCGACGATCTCGACGCCGGCGAGCAATTGGCGGGCGACGGCCCCGGCGGCGACGCGGGCGACCGTCTCCCGCGCGCTCGCCCGCCCGCCGCCGCGCCAGTCCCGGTGACCGTGTTTCGCCGCCCACGTCCAGTCGGCGTGGGACGGGCGGAACACGCCGGGGTCGTACGCGTCGGGCCGGGCGTCCGTGTTGCGGAAGATCATCGTCAGCGGCGTGCCGATCGTGCGGCCCTCGAAGAGCCCCGACAACACCTCGGGCTCGTCGGCCTCCTGCCGCTGCGACGCGAGCGGCCCGCCCGGCCGGCGGCGCGCGAGCTGCGCCCTCACCGCGTCGAGGTCGAGCGCCAGCCCCGCCGGCAGGCCGTCGATCACCACGCCGAGCGCGGGACCGTGGCTCTCGCCGAACGTCGTGACGCGGAAGGCCGCGCCGAAGGTGTTGCCCGGCATGGCCGGCTCCTAGCACGGTTGCGGCGCGGAGGATCCGTCCGCACCTTCGTCCGCGATGTGGTGGATCCTCGCGTGCGCGACGGTGGGCACGCTCCAGACGGCGGACACGGTGGGGCTCGGACGGGCGCAGGTCGCCGTCGAGCCGTCGTTGTGGTCGGTCGGCTACGAGGGGCTCGGCGTGACGTTGCCGTCCGCGGGGCTCGCCGCGCGGTACGGCCTGTCCCCGGGCTTCGATCTCGGCGTACGGATCGGCACCTCCGGCACCGAGCTGCTCGCGAAGGGGCAGATCGTCCGCGGGCCGCCGTTCTCGCTCGCGCTCGCGGGGTCGGTGGGCGGCTACGGCTTCGGGATCGGCGAGCAGGAGGTGAGCTTCCTCGTCTCGCAGGCGGGGCCGATCGCCGGCGTGTGGATCGGCGAGCACCAGCTCGTGATCGGGCCGAAGGTCCACGACTGGGCCGCGTTCGGCAGCCTCGCCGGCGTGGACGCGTCCGGGCACGTGCTGAGCGTCGGGACGAGCGTCGGCGTCGCGTTCCGCGTGGCGCCGCGCGTGCGCGTCGTGCCGGAGGGCGCGTGGGTGATGCCGGTGTGGGCCGCCGGCGAGACCTCGCTCACCGGCGAGGGCGGCGGCACGGCGATCGGGCCCGGCGGGCTCGTGTCGCAGTACGGCGTCGCGCTCCTGTTCGACGTGGGGAAGGCCCCTACGCGCGACGGTAACGGACGCTCACCTCCGCGATCCGCTGCCCGGGCCAGATGACCTCGCAGCGGAGCGTGTCGCCCTCGACCGTCCACTCCACGGCGGGCTCCTTCGGGGGCGTGACCCACACGAGCGCGCCCGGCACCACCTCGACCGGGTGCTCGGCCACGACCGCGCCCGCCATGAGGTGCAGCACGCGGAGCTGCCCGGTGTCGACGTCGAAGCGGTAGATCGAGAGGTCCTCGTGTTCGCCGACGCGCTCCCACACCTCGAGCATCGTGCCGTCGAGGATGGGCCGCACGCGCAGCTGGGCCACGATGGGATCGCCGTGGGCTTGCCCCTCGCCCACCCACTCGCCCGCGAGCGCGAGCGCGGGCGCGAGCTCCGCCTTCACCCGGGCGAGCCGGGCCTCCCAGTCAGCCACGGAGGGCCTGCATCGTGCGGTGGAGCGCGTCGTCGAGGCGGACGGGCTTCCAGTCGGGCAACGCCTTGTTCGTGTCGGTGTCGTCGACGTAGAGCGGCCCCTCCCAGTGGGGCGCGAGCTCGGCGAGGTGGCGGGTCGCGCGGTCGACGAGCCCGGCCAGTCGGAGCTGCCAGCCCGGGCGCGCGCGGACGCCGGCGGGCGCGGTGCCGGCGGCCTTCGCGAAGGCCTCGGCCCAGGCGCGCGCGTGGGGGAGGACGTGCCCGGCGACCCCCGCGACCTCGAAGGCGGGCCGGTCCTTGCGCAAGAGCAGCGCGACGGCGACGGCGGCGACGTCCTCGGTGAAGGCGTACGCGCGCGGGACGTCGGCGCGACCGAGCCAGGGGACGGGCCGGCCGGCGAGCGCGGCGCGGAGCATCGGGGCGACCACCGGGTCGTCCACGCCGGGCCCGAACATCTCGGGCGAGCGGACGATCAGCGTGCGGACGTTGCGCATCTCCGTGTTCTGGCGGAGCTGGTCCTCGAGCCCCGCGAGGAGGCGGCCCTTGAGGCTGGGGCGGTCGTTGACGTCGAGCGCGGGGCCGTCGGGCGGGAGCGGGACCTCGTACACGGGCTTGAGGCTCCACAGGCGGCCGGGGAACACGACCGCGGCCCCGGTGAGCCCCGCCGCCTCGGCGACGTGGTCGGTGGCGCGCAGATAGTCGGTGTCCCAGCGGTGGAAGGGGACCTCCAGCGCGTGCACGATGCTCTCGCAGCCCTTCGCCGCCTCCACGAGCGGCGCGAGCTCCTGGGCGTCGCCCCGGACGACCTCGACGCCCTCCGGCAGGGCGGCCTCGCCCGCGACGACGCCGCGCACGCGCTGGCCGGCCGCCAGGAGCGCGCGGACCGTCGCGAGGCCGAAGGCGCTGTCCGCGCCGAGGACGAGGTGCATCCCGGACGCCTATCCCGGGGAGACGGCCCCGATCACGGGCACGCGCCCGCGGCGACCTCGCCGTCGCCGTAGCGGAGGATCGCGCCGGCGCCGTCGCGGGTGCCGAAGAGGTCGCCGCCCACCCAGAAGGTCTCGTCGCCGTGGCGCCACGCGGCGTGCCAGTGCGGGTCGGCCGGCGGCGCGATCTCCCAGCCGTCGTCGCGCAGGACGGCGGCGGTGCCGAAGTTGCCGGCGACCCACACGTCCTCGCCGGGCCCGGTCCACACGCCGGCGAGGGGCTGTCCGAGCGCGGTGGCGTCGACGTCGGACCAGGCCTCGCCGTCCCAGCGGCGGACGGTCGCGCTCGTCCCGCCGCCGACGGCCCAGACGTCGTCGTCGGCGCGCCCGCGCACGGTCAGGAGGCGGCCGCCGCCGGCGTCGACGGGCACGAGCGTGTCGCCGTCGAGCCGCCACGCGGCGCCGTCGCCGACGATCCAGCCGTCCCAGACCTTGAACGCCGCCGCGGGCAGGTCGGTGGCGAGGGCGCTCCAGGCGCCGTCGCGGCGGACCCACACCTCGCCGGTGGAGCCGTCCGCCGAAAAAGCGCCGCCGACGGCCCAGGCGACGTCGCCGTCGACCCACGTGCCGAACAACGTCGCGTCGGTGGGGACGTCCTCGCGGACGCGCTCGCCGTCGATCTCGTGGAGCACGGCGCCGCGCTCGCCGACGGCGAGCCACTCGCCCTCGCGCGGGCCGTGGATCCACCAGAGCGCGCGGTCGGCGACGACGTCGACGCACAACCCCTCGCCGTCCCAGCGCGCGAGGGTCCCGACCTCGCCGCGCCCGCCCACCGCGAGGAGCACGTCACCGTCGGACCAGGCGGCGTACAGCGGCCCCTCTTCGATGCTGTCGGCGAGCGTCGAGAAGGTGGGGCCGGGGTCGGGCGGCTCGCCCGCGCACCCGAGGGCGAGGGGCAGCATTCGCGGACTCTACGGGCCGGCGGAGGGGAGGGCGTCGGTCGGGGGGCGGAAGGCGGCCCCTACTTCCTCCTGGGCGCCTCGTAGTCCGTACGCGACGGGTCCACGACCTCGACGTACGGCGAGGTCCACAGCGTCTCGAAGAACGCGTTCACCTGCTTCGCGAGCGGGGTGCCGACGCCCACGATCCCGACGTTCCGGCTCGCGTGGAAGTAGTCGCGGCCGAAGTTGGAGGTGCCGATCCACGTCCAGCCGTCGTCCACGACGATCAGCTTGCTGTGGACCACGCGGGCGAAGGACACGAACCCCGTCGACGCCTCGGGGATGCTCGCGAACTTCACGGTGATGCCGGGCACGCGCGCGAGCGACTGCACGCTCGCGAGCTTGTCGCCCGACTTCGCCCAGTCGGCCACGATCATCTCGACCTCCACCCCGCGCGCCGCGGCCTCGCGCAGCGCGTCGTCGAGCTCGCGCCACTCGGTCTTGTCGTAGCCGACGCGCTCGTAGGAGAGCGCCTGCATGCGGATGCGGGTCTTCGCCTTGCCGATCGCGTCGAGGATCCGCGGCAGGTCCCACGTGCGCTCGTCGCCGAGGAGCCCGGTGGGGCTCGCGACGGGGATGACGCGCGTGGTGCCGCCCGCCGTCGCGACGGTCACGCCGTCCACGAGCGGGTCCACCAGCGGCGCGGCCGCAATCGCCGCGTCGACGGAGTCGCCCCCGGCGATCGCCCAGTCGATGGCGAACACGCGGCCGTAGAAGGCGGCGATCCGCGGCTCCTCGACCGTGAAGCCGAGCTCCTGGATGTGCGTGAGCGAGCGCCAGTCGAAGTTCTGGCTGCCGACGTACGCGATCCGGCCGTCCACGACGAAGTACTTCGCGTGCAACACCCCGTCGGTGACGGGCCTCAGATCCAGCTTGCGGACCTCGATCTTCGCGTGGCCGTCGAGCTCCTCGAGCTTGTCCGGGTAGGTCTTCGCGAACTTCGCGTCGGCGAGGAGCCGCACCGTCACGCCGCGGTCGGCGGCGCGGGTCAGGGCGGCGAGCACGGGCTCCATACGGCTGTCCGGCTCGGTCACGACGTAGAACTCGCCGAGGTCGATGCTCGCCTTCGCGCCGTCGAAGAGCTTCACCCAGACGTTCGCGGCGTCCGGGATCGACGGGTGGTCGAGGGTGGTCTCGACGGGCCAGCTCTCGACGAGCTGCAACGAGCCGCTCGCCGCGCGGGGGGTGGCGGCGAGGAGCAGCGGGAGGAGGAGGGCGAGGAGGGGGCGCACGGCGGTCTCTCCGGCGCGCGAGGATACCGGGTTAGCCTCGCGCCATGAAGTCGCTCCTGCGCCTCCGCGTGAACGGCGAGGACGTCGAGCTCGCCGTCCCCGAGACCTGGACGCTGCTCGAGGCGCTCCGGTACGAGCTGCGGCTCACCGGCACGAAGCAGGGCTGCGACAAGGGCGACTGCGGCGCGTGTACGGTGCTCGTCGACGGCAAGCCCGTCCTGTCCTGCTGTGTGCTCGCCCACTCCGTCAGGGGCGAGGTCACCACCATCGAGGGCCTCGCCTCGCCCGAGGGCCCGGACCCCGTCCAGCGCGCGTTCGACGTCACCGGCGCCCTGCAGTGCGGCTTCTGCCAGCCGGGCATGATCCTGTCCGCGAAGGCGCTGCTCACGCGCTCCCCGGACCCCACCGACGCGGAGATCCGCGAGGCGCTCTCCGGCAACCTCTGCCGCTGCACCGGCTACACGAAGATCTTCGAGGCCGTGAAGCTCGCGGCGAAGGGCGTCGAGCGCCACGTCCCCGTGCGCTACGGCGAGCCGGCCGAGGGCTTCCTCGTGCTGGGCGCGCGGGGTCGCAAGGCGGACTCCATCCGCAAGGCCACGGGCGAGGCCGTCTACGCCGACGACATCGCGCTGCCGCGCATGGCGCACGGCAAGATCCTGCGCTCGCCGCACGCCCACGCTCGCATCCTGCGCATCGACACCTCCGCGGCCGAGGCGATGCCCGGCGTGTTCGCGGTGATCGTCGGGAGCGAGCTGCCCACGCCCTACTGCGTCATCCCGTGGACGCCGGACGAGACGGCGCTCGCCGTCGGCAAGGTCCGGTACGTGGGCGAGGGCGTCGCGGCCGTCGCGGCGGTGGACGAGGAGACGGCGATCCGCGCGTGCGACGCGATCGTCGTCGACTACGAGGTCCTGCCGGCGGTGATCGAGCCGGAGCAGGCGCTCGCCGAGGGCGCGCCGCTCGTCCACGACGTCGACTGGAAGGGCCGCCCGTGGGAGTCGAACGTCTGCAAGGAGGTCGACCTCACGTTCGGCGAGGTGGACTTCGGCAAGGCGGCGGCGGTGGTGGAGGACCGCTGGTTCTACGAGGGCTCCACCCACGCGCCCATCGAGCCGCACTGCGCGGTCGCCACCTGGTCGCCCGACGGGCAGCTCACCGTCTGGTCCGCGTCGCAGGTCACCCACTACCTGCACCGCGAGCTCGCGAAGGTGCTGGACGTCCCCGGCGAGAAGATCCGGGTGATTCAGCCCGCGCTCGGCGGCGCGTTCGGCGGCAAGAGCGAGCCCTTCGATCTGGAGTTCTGCGTCGCCGCGCTCGCGAAGAAGGCCGGGCGGCCGGTGAAGATCCTCTACACGCGCGAGGAGGTCTTCTACGCCCACCGCGGGCGCCATCCCGCGGACATGCGCTTCAAGGTCGGCTGCGACGCCGACGGGAAGATCACCGCCGTCGAGAGCGACATCGTGCTCGACGGCGGCGCGTACCACAGCTTCGGGCTCGTCACCGCCTACTACGCGGGGCAGTTGCTCGCGGGGCCGACGCGCTTCGGGAGCTACCGCTTCCGCTCGCGACGCGTGTACACGAACAAGCCCTGCTGCGGCCCCAAGCGCGGCCACGGCAGCGTGCAGCCGCGGTTCGCCTTCGAGTGCGCGCTCGACGAGGTCGCGGAGAAGCTCGGGATCGATCCGATCGAGATCCGCCGGCGGAACGCGATGGAGCCGGGCGAGCGCACGGTCAACGGCCAGCTCGTGCCGTCCACGGGGCTCGCCGCCTGCCTCGACGCGGTCGCGACGGCGTCCGGCTGGCGCGAGCGGCGCGGCAAGCTCGGCTACGGGCGCGGGCTCGGCGTCGCGAGCTCGATGTACATCTCGGGCACGGCCTACCCGGTGTACCCGAACGAGATGCCGCAGTCGGGCGTCGTGCTCCGCGGCGATCGCAGCGGAAAGATCACGGTGTTCTGCGGCGCGAACGACATCGGGCAGGGCAGCGACGGCATGCTCGCCTACATCGTCGCCGAGGAGACGGGGGTGCCGCCCGACGACATCCTCGTCGTGAGCGCCGACACCGACCTCGTGCCCGTCGACCTCGGCGCCTACAGCTCGCGCGTGACCTACATGTGCGGCATCGCGGCCCAGGAGGCGGGCCGGAAGCTGCGCGCGAAGATGATCGCCGCCGTCGCGCAGAAGCTCGGCACCGACCGCATCGGCGTCGCGCTCGGCAGCTACTACGATCTCGACGATCCGGGGCGCTACGTGACGGCCCGCGAGGCCCTCGTGCTCGCCGAGAGCGCCGCGGGCGTGCCGCTCGCCGAGTCGGGCGGGTACCGCACGCGCAAGCTCGGCGGCGACTACCGGGGCGGCACGATCGGCGCGTCGCCCGCGTACTCCACCACCGCGCACGTCTGCGAGGTCTCGGTCGACCCGGAGACGGGCATCGTCCGCGTCGAGAAGGTGTGGGCGGCCCACGACTGCGGGCGAGCCCTCAACCCGCAGCTGGTCGAGGGCCAGATCGAGGGCAGCGTCTACATGGGCTGGGCCGAGGCGCTCATGGAGGCCCACACCTTCGACGAGCGCGGCCTCCATCGCGGTCCGAACCTGCTCGACTACCGCATCCCGACGTCGAAGGAGACGCCGGAGCTCGTCGCGAAGATCGTCGAGACGATCGACCCGGGCGGGCCCTACGGCGCGAAGGAGGCCGGCGAGGGCCCCCTCCACCCGGTCATCCCGGCGATCGCCAACGCCATCCACGACGCCGTCGGCGTGCGGCTGCGGCGGATTCCGTTCACGCCGGAGCGGGTGTTGGACGCCATCCGGAGCCGCGCATGCTGAGGATGGACGGCTTCACCTACACCCGCGCCACCTCCTACGCGGCGGCGGCGGCGGCGTGGGGCCCCGACGCGATGTACGTCGCCGGCGGCACGGACCTGCTCCCGAACCTGAAGCACCGCATCGTGAGGCCGAAGCGGCTCATCGGGCTCGACGTGCCCGGGTACGTCCGCGAAGACGGCGGCGCCTGGGTGATCGGGGCCGGCACCCGCCTCTGCGAGCTCGCCGAGGCGGGCATCCCGCTCCTGTCGCAGGCCGCTTCGCTCGTCGCCGGGCCGCAGATCCGCAACATGGGCACGCTCGGCGGCAACGTGATGCTGGACACGCGCTGCCTCTACTACAACCAGACCGAGTTCTGGCGGAAGAGCCTCGGCTACTGCCTGAAGGCCGAGGGGACGTGGTGCCACGTCGTCGGCGGGCCGAAGACGTGTGTGGCGAGCCAGTCGAGCGACACCGTGCCCGTCCTGCTCGCGATGGACGCGTCGCTCCGGTTCGTGAGCGCCGCGGGCGAGCGCGCGATGAAGATCCGCGAGCTCTACCGCTACAACGGCATGGACCACCTGCAGATCGAGAAGGGCGAGCTGCTCGCCGAGGTCGTGGTCCCCCGCCGCGCGTGGCGCGGCAGCTACCAGAAGCTCCGCACGCGCGACAGCATCGACTTCCCGCAGCTGGGCGTCGCGATCGCCGCGACGGAGAGCTCGCTCGACATCGTGATCGGCGCGGCGAGCCCCCAGCCCAAGCCCATCCGCGGGCTCGAGGCGTTCGCCGGCAGGCCGCTCGACGTCGCGGCGATCGCCGATCTGGTGCACAAGCAGACGCGGCCGCAGGGGAGCGTCCACGGCGACGTGGCGTGGCGGCGGCAGATGGCGGCGGTGCTGACGCGCCGCGGGCTGGAGGCGCTGTGAAGGAGCGGATCGAGACCCTCTACACCGCCTTCCAGCGCAAGGACGGCGCCGCGATGGCCGCCTGCTACCACCCGGAGGCCACCTTCTCCGACCCGGTGTTCGAGGGCCTGCGCGGCGCCGAGATTGGCGCGATGTGGACCATGTTGTGCGAGCGCGGCAAGGACCTGCGCATCGAGTTCTCCGCCACGGAGGACACCGCGCACTGGGAGGCCCGCTACACGTTCTCGACCACCGGTCGCCTCGTCCACAACGTGATCGACGCGCGCTTCGCCTTCCGCGACGGGCTGATCGCCGAGCACGTCGACACGTTCGACTTCTGGGCGTGGTCGAAGCAGGCGCTCGGCGCGACGGGGTGGGCGCTCGGCTGGACGCCGGTGCTGCGCCGGAAGGTGGGGGCCACCGCGAGGCGGCAGCTCGACAAGTACATGGCCCGCTGAAAAACGAAGAGGGCCCGCGCCTCCGCGAGCCCTCCCCACGCCCTCGGGGCGCTAGTTCGGCCGCGAGCGCCCGCCGCCGGCGCCGCCGCCGGAGCCGCCGTCGCGGTCGTTCCGGTCGTTGCCGCCGGGGCGCGAGCGCCCGCCCTCGACGTCGCCGCCGGGGCGGCGCGGGTTGAGGGGCTCGTGCTCCTTCTTGGGCTCGACGTAGGGGCAGTCGAACGAGTCGAGCGCGGTCTTGCAGGTGGTCGCCAGCGTGGCCTTGCCCTCGGGCGTGGCCGCGGCGGTCTTCCAGGAGTCGACGAGGGTCTTCGAGGAGGTCTCGAGCGCCGCCTTCTGCGTCGCGTCGAGCTTCGCGGCGCACTCGTCGACCTTCTTCGCGTAGTCGTCGCACTCCGTGACGCCGATGCCCGTCGGCGTCGCCGTCGCCGTGCCGTTGGCCGGCGTGGTGGGCGGGGGCGGGGGCGGCGGGGTGGTGGTGGTCTCGGCGGGTTTGTCGCCACCGCCGCAGGCGAGGGCGAAGGCGAGGGACAGTCCGAACAGGGCCAGCGAGGACGACCGCATGTTACCTCTCTACTACGAGTTCTCGAGCAAACGGGGGCGGACGTTACCAGAGCCGCAACCTCGCGGCAAGGCCCGCATCGGGGCCGCGCCCATCCTGCGCCTTGCCGACGGCGCCTCGTCGCGCTAAGCGCCGCGGCCCGCAGGGAAGGAAGAGCCCTCGCGCACCATTGGAGCTTCGGAGCAAGCCGTGATCACGAACCTGGACCTGATCCGGAACATCGGCATCAGCGCACACATCGACTCTGGCAAGACGACGCTCACCGAGCGCATCCTGTTCTACACGGGGCGGATCCA
This sequence comes from Myxococcota bacterium, assembly GCA_049322475.1. Classification (GTDB taxonomy): domain Bacteria; phylum Myxococcota_A; class UBA796; order UBA796; family SXON01; genus JBMOQZ01. The sequence goes on from JBMOQZ010000014.1 coordinate 19,293, forward strand.
CGCGATCCACGAGGTGAAGGGCAAGGACGGCGTCGGCGCGACGATGGACTCCATGGACCTCGAGCGCGAGCGTGGCATCACCATCCAGTCCGCCGCGACGCACTGCTTCTGGAGCGGGTTCGACCGGACCCGCACCGAGCACTTCATCAACATCATCGACACGCCGGGCCACGTGGACTTCACGATCGAGGTCGAGCGCGCGCTGCGCGTGCTCGACGGCGCGATCCTCGTCCTCTGCGCCGTCGCCGGCGTGCAGTCGCAGTCGCTGACCGTCGATCGGCAGATGCGGCGCTACAACGTCCCGCGCCTCGCGTTCGTCAACAAGTGCGACCGCCAGGGCGCGAACCCCTACCGCGTGCGCCAGCAGCTCAAGGAGAAGCTCGGCCACAACGCGGTCATGCTCCAGCTCCCCATCGGGCTGGAGGAGAAGCACGCGGGCCACGTCGACCTCGTCGAGATGAAGGCCTACTACTACAAGGGCGAGAACGGCGAGGACATCACCATCGCCGACATCCCCGCCGAGATGGTGGACGAGGCGCACCGCTACCGCGAGGAGCTCCTCGACAACGTGTCGATGTTCAGCGACGAGCTCACCGAGCAGATCCTCGAGGAGAACGTCCAGACCGCCACGCTGAAGGACGCCATCCGCAAGGCGACGATCGCGCTCAAGCTCGTCCCCGTGTTCGTGGGCTCCGCCTACAAGAACAAGGGCGTGCAGAAGCTGCTCGACGGCGTCATCGACTACCTGCCGAGCCCGCCCGAGGTCACGAACGAGGCGATCGATCTCAAGGACAAGTCCGAGAAGAAGATCGTGATCCCGTCGGATCCGAAGGGCCCCTTCCTCGCGCTGGCGTTCAAGCTCGAGGACGGCCGCTACGGCCAGCTCACCTACCTGCGCGTCTACCAGGGCTCGCTGAAGAAGGGCGACGCCATCGAGAACGCCCGCAGCGGCAACAAGGTGAAGGTCGGCCGCCTCGTCCGCATGCACGCGAACGAGATGGAGGACATCGAGGACTGCTGCGCGGGCGACATCGTCGCGCTGTTCGGCGTCGACTGCTTCTCGGGCGACACGTTCCACGACGGCTCGCTCGACGTCGCGATGACGTCCATCCACGTGCCGGCGGCGGTCATCGACCTCACGATCAAGCCGAAGACGCAGAAGGATCAGGCCAACATGTCGAAGGCGCTCCGGCGCTTCTCGAAGGAGGACCCGACGTTCCGCGTGGGCAGCGACCCCGAGAGCGGCGAGACCATCATCTCGGGCATGGGCGAGCTCCACCTCGACGTGTACATCGAGCGCATGCGCCGCGAGTACAACTGCGAGGTCCTCACCTCGCCGCCGCGCGTCGCCTACCGCGAGACCATCAGCCAGCGCGCCGACTTCAACTACACGCACAAGAAGCAGACCGGCGGCTCCGGCCAGTACGGCCGCGTCGCCGGCTACATGGAGCCCTTCGAGGGCGACTACGAGTTCGTGGACGACATCGTCGGCGGCGCGATCCCCCGCGAGTTCATCCCGAGCTGCGACAAGGGCTTCAAGAAGTGCCTCGAGAAGGGCGAGCTCATCGGCGCCCCCATCGTCGGCGTGCGCTGCGCCGTCAACGACGGCCAGTTCCACGCGGTCGACTCGAGCGACATCGCCTTCCAGCTCGCCGCCATCGGCGGCTTCAAGGAAGGCTACTCGAAGGCCAAGCCGGTGGTGCTCGAGCCGATCATGAAGGTCGGCATCGAGGGGCCCGCGGAGTTCCACGGCGCGATGGTCGGCACGATCATGCAGCGCCGTGGCATCATCGTGGGCAGCACCGAGTCCGAGGGCTTCTCCCAGCTCGAGGCCGAGGTGCCGCTCTCGGAGATGTTCGGCTACTCGACCACGCTGCGCTCCGCGACGCAGGGCAAGGCCGAGTTCACGATGGAGTTCGCGAAGTACTCCGTCGCGCCGCAGAGCGTCACCGACGAGCTCGTGAAGAAGTACCAGCAGGAGAAGAAGGAGAAGTAGGCTGGCGACCCCCCGAGACACCGGAGACCGCGGCCAGCTCCGCGCGCTGCAGGGCGCGCTGGGCGGCGGGCTGCGCCCGGGCGAGGTGGGGCTGGTCTACGCGCGCGCGGGCGTCGGCAAGACCGGCGTGCTCGTGCGCTTCGCGCTGGAGCGCCTGCTCCGGGGCGAGCCCGTCCTGCACGTGGCGTGTCGCGACACGATCGAGATCGTCCGCGACACCTACGAGAGCATCTTCACCGGCCTGAACCACGGCCTGCGCCCGCTGGAGCGGGCGGAGGCGCTGCTCCAGGTGGAGCGCCACCGCGTGATCCACGCCACGCGGGGGGCGATCCCCCGCGCCGCGCGCGTCGACGACCTCCTGCGCGCCCTCCACGACGTCACCGAGAGCGCCCCCCGCCTCGTGGTCATCGACGGGCTCGAGGCGCCCGCGGAGGAGCTCGCCGCGCTGAAGTCGCTGGCGGCCGCGCGCGACGTCGCCGTGTGGGTCGCCAACACGCCCACGAAGCCCGTCCCCTTCGACTCCGCCGACGTGGTGCTCGAGCTCGTGCCCGAGCGCGCGGGGATGTGGGTCCACGTCCGCAAGCTGCGCGACGAGGGCCCGATCCCCGTGCCCGTGCGGCTGGAGGGCGCGAGCTTCGTCGCCCGCGAGGAGGAGACGGCCGAGTCCGTCGCCGGGCCCCACCGCGCGCAGGACTGCACGCTCTACTCGGGCGGCGCCCACGGGGCGGAGGCCGCCTTCGGCGAGGCCGCAGAGCGCTGGGGCGTGAAGGAGGTGAACTTCACGTTCACCGGTCACGTGCAGGCGCGCACGCGCGGCGCCCACCCGCTCACGGAGCAGGAGCTCGCGGCGGGCGAGGTCTCGCTCGCGTACGTCTCGCGTCGCCTGCGCCGCGGCTACGGCGAGGGCACGATGATCCGCCGCGTGTTGCAGTCGCTGTGGCACCAGGTGCGCAGCGCCCAGATCGTGTTCGTCATCGGCGCCATCCAGGAGGACGGCACCGTCACCGGCGGCACCGGCTGGAGCGTCGAGCTCGCCCGCATGTGGAACAAGCGCCTCTGGGTCTTCGACCAGGAGAAGGACGGCTGGTTCCGCTGGAACGGCGAGGACTGGGTCGCCGGCGATCCCGTCGTGGACGCGCCCACCTTCTGCGGCACCGGCACGCGCTACCTCTCCGACAACGGGCGCGCGGCGATCGAGGCGCTCATGGAGCGCTCGTTCCGGCCGACGGCGGCGTAGCCCTCCTCAGTCGTGCGCGTCGGCGGGGAGCAGCCGGAGCGGGCGATCGCCAGCCCCGCGTAGCGCGCGAAAGTGCCATAGGTCCGTGGTGAGGACGTCGAGCGTGCGATGGCGGTTGGCGAGCACGAGCACCGACGCGTCGGCGATCCCGAGGTCGAGGTCGGACCACCGCGCGAGGACGGCTTGCGCCTCGCGCACGTCGTCGACCCCGAACGGTTCGAGCCGATATGCTCCACGGACGACCTCGTCGAGGACCGCGGCCTGCCCGGCACGTCCGATGCGCCGCCCCACGAGGTAATCCAGCTCGGCGAGCACGAAGGGCGACAGGAGCCGCGGCGGGCGCGAGCCGGCGAGCGCCGCGACACACGCCCCGTGGAGGGGCTCGTTGGCGTCCATCGCGGCGTAGAGCGCGCCGGTGTCGAGGACGATCATTCGCGCCCGAACCCCTCCGCGAGGGCCGTGTCGACGTCCTCGGCGATCGGCGGCCCCGAGGCTCGGAAGAGGGGCAGGCGCGGAGCCGGCGCGTCGGGTCCCCGCGTGAGCGCCGCGATCGCCTCGCGGATGAGGTCGGCTTCACTCCTTCCGCGCTCGCGCGCGGCGCGGGCGAGCGCGACCTTGAGCTCGTCGGGGAGGTAGACCGTGGTCTTGTGCATGCCCTACGTTACCATATATGCACCTGCGGCGACGGGTGGACGTGAGGCCGGGGGGCAGAGGAGGCACGCCGGTGAGGTGCTGGCGCAAGAGCCCCGGTCGCGAGCGCCCCGCGCGGATGTTCGTCAGCCGCACTGCCTGCCCGGTGATCGCCGCGATCGAGAGCGAGGTGCGGAGGACCTGGCCTCCGCCCTCGCCGATGGACCCGTCGATCTCGATCATCCCTTCACACACACGACCTGACGAAGCGTGTGCACGACCTCGACGAGGTCGGACTGCGCCTCCATGACCGCGTCGATGGGCTTGTAGGCCATCGGGATCTCGTCGATGACGTCCTTGTCCTTGCGGCACTCGACGCCCGCGGTCGCGCGGACCTGGTCCTCGACCGTGAAGCGCCGCTTCGCCTCCGCCCGCGACATCACGCGGCCCGCGCCGTGGCTGCAGCTGCAGAACGACTCGGGGTCGCCCTTGCCGCGGACGATGTACGAGCGCGTGCCCATCGAGCCCGGGATGATCCCGAGGTCGCCCTTGCGCGCCCGCACCGCGCCCTTCCGCGTGACCCACACGTCGGCGCCGAAGTGGTGCTCCTTCTCCACGTAGTTGTGGTGGCAGTTCACGGCGAGGTCGCCCACCGAGAACGGCAAGAGCTCCTTCGCCATCGCGCGCAGCGTCGCCTGCATCATCCGCTCGCGGTTTTCGCGCGCGTACCGCTGGGCCCAGCCGACCGCCTCGACGTAGTCGTCGAAGTGCGAGGTGCCCTCCGTGAAGTACGCGAGGTCCTTGTCCGGCAGGTCGATGAAGTGCCGACGCATGTCGTCCTTCGCCAGCTCGATGAAGTACGTGCCGATGCGGTTGCCGACGCCGCGGCTGCCGCTGTGGAGCATGACCCACACACGGTCGGCCTCGTCGAGGCACACCTCGATGAAGTGGTTGCCGGTGCCGAGCGTGCCGAGGTGGTTCACGTCGTTGCCGCGGCCCAGCCGCGGGTGCTTGTCCGTGATGCGCGCGTAGTCCTCCGCCAGCGTGGCCGCCCACGCCTCGCCGATCGCGGCCGGGACATCGTGCCAGGCGCCGCGGTCGCCGCGCTTGCCGTCGTTCGTGCGGCCGTGGGGGACGGCGATCTCGATCGCCCGACGGACACTCGCGAGCGAGTCCGGCAGGTCCGACGCCACGAGTGACGTGCGCGCCGCCATCATGCCGCAGCCGATGTCGACGCCGACCGCGGCCGGGATGATCGCCCGGTGGGTGGGGACGACGGAGCCGACGGTGGCGCCGAGCCCGAGGTGCACGTCCGGCATGACCGCGACGTGCTTGTGGATGAACGGCAGCCCCGCGATGTTCTGGAGCTGCTTCACCGCCGCGTCCTCGACGGCGACGCCGATCGTCCAGGCCTTGATGACACCCTTCGGCGCCGGGATGTGCGTGTGCATGGCGACCTCCGCCGCTCTGTATTTCACGCGGGGAGCGTACAATCGCTGATCGATCCGCCGCCGTGCCCGCACGGCGCACCACAGGAGCCACCCATGCGCGTTCTGCCCTTGCTGATCTTCGCCGCCTGCACGCCCGCCGTCGTCGACGACCCGGACAAGGACGGCGACGACATCGACGAGACCGACGCCGACACCGACACCGACACCGACACCGACACCGAGACGGGCACGCCCGACATCGAGCTCGACGTCACGGCGCTCGACCTCGGCGGGGCGCTGCCCGGCGAGGAGCTCACGGGCGCCTTCACCGTCCGCAACGTCGGCGACGCCGATCTCACCGGCGACCTCGCGCTGGACGCCTCGGGCTTCGGCCTCGGTCAGGTCGACCCGCTGCTCGTCGCGCCGGGCGCCGAGACCATCATCGACGTCACCTTCGCGGCGGAGGGCGTCGGCCGCTACACCGCCGAGGTCACGATCACCTCGAACGACCCGGACGAGCCCACCGTGGTCGTCGCGCTCGAGGCCCTCGTCGGCGACGACGTCGACGGCGACGGCTACGTCGAGGGCGAGGACTGCGACGACGCCGACGGGACCATCAACCCCGGCGCCACCGAGGTCTGGTACGACGGCGTCGACCAGGACTGCGACGGCAACGACGACGACCAGGACGGCGACGGCCACTCGGTCGCCGACGACTGCGACGACACCGACGCCGAGGTGAGCCCCGACTCCGAGGAGGTCTGGTACGACGGCACGGACCAGGACTGCGACGGCCGCAGCGACTACGACCAGGACGGCGACGGCTACACCGTCGAGGCCGACTGCGACGACACGGACCCCCTCGCGAGCCCCGGCACGCTCGAAGACGCGACCGACGGCATCGACAACGACTGCGACGGCGAGGTCGACGAGGCCCTGTCCTCCGACGACGTCGACGGCGACGGCTACAGCGAGGTCGAGGGCGACTGCAACGACGAGGATGCCACCGTCAACCCCGGCGCGGTCGAGACCTGGTACGACGGGCTCGACCAGAACTGCGACGGCGCGAACGACTACGACGCCGACGCCGACGGCTACGACGCCGACACCTGGGGCGGCGACGACTGCGACGACGCCGTCGCGAGCACCAACCCCGGCGCCACCGAGGTCTGGTACGACGGAGTGGACCAGGACTGCGACGGCAACGATGACGACCAGGACGGCGACGGCTACAGCTTCGCCGAGGACTGCGACGACACCGACGCCTCGGTCAACCCCGGCGCCAGCGAGGTCTGGTACGACGGCCTCGACCAGGACTGCGACGGCAACGACGACGACCAGGACGGCGACGGCTACGGGTTCGACGTCGACTGCGACGACACCGACGCGACGGTGAGCCCGGGCGCGACCGAGGTCTGGTACGACGGCGTCGACCAGGACTGCGACGGCAACGACGACGACCAGGACGGCGACGGCTTCGCGCTCGCCGACGACTGCGACGACACCGACGCCGGCGTGGCCGTGGAGCAGACGTACTACGAGGACGCCGACGACGACGGCTACGGCAGCTCCGCCGTCGGGATGGTCTCCTGCGGCGCGCCGGCCGGCTACGTCGACAACAACGACGACTGCGACGACACCTCGGCGGACGTGAGCCCCGTCGCCGACGAGGTCTGCAACGACGCCGACGACGACTGCGACGGCGCCGTCGACGAGGCCGCCGTGGACGCCCCGACCTGGTACCGCGACGCCGACAGCGACACCTACGGCGACGCCGCCACCACCCTCGAGGACTGCGACGCCCCCTCCGGCTACGTCGCCGACGACACCGACTGCGACGACGCCGACGGGTCGATCCACCCCGGCGCGTCCGAGGTCTCGTACAACGGGGTCGACGAGGACTGCGACGGTCGGCTCGACGACATGCTCGCCGAGGACGAGTCCGGCTGGACGGTCATCGGCGGCGCCTCCTCCGACGCGATCGGCAGCACCGGCGCCTGGACGCTCTCCGACCTCGACGACGACGGCAACGACGAGCTCGTCATCGCCGCCACCGCCGACGACACCGCCGCGAGCGGCGCGGGCGCCGTCGCCCTGCACGACGTCGGCCAGAAGGGCGTGGACGTCGACTTCGGGGCTGGCTGGCTCCAGCTCACCGGCGAGTCCTCGGGCGACGCCTTCGGCTCGTCGCTCGCCCCCCTCGGCGACGTCGACGGCAACGGCAACGAGGACGTCGCCATCGGCGCGTACCTGTCGAACCGCAGCGCCACCGACGGCGGCGTGGTGTACCTGCTCGACGTCGAGGGCCGCAGCGGCACCGTCGGCATCTCCACCGCGCGCGACACCCGCATCGAGGGCACCTCCACGAGCGGCTGGTTCGGGTACGCCGTCGCCGCCGGCGACCTCGACGACGACGGCGAGAACGACCTGATCGTCGGCGCGCCCGGCGTGAGCGACGAGCAGGGCCGCGTCTACTTCTTCGACAGCCTCGACTGGACGTGGGGCGACTCGATGGACAGCGGCGACGCCGACTCGCGCACCGGCGGCGAGGAGGACGACGACCACCTCGGCCGCGCCGTCGTCTCCGCCGACTTCGACGGCGACGGCACCGACGACGTGGTCATCTGCGCGCCCGACTACGACGACGGCGGCGACGACGACGCGGGCGCCTGCTACTTCGTCACCGGCGACGACGCGCTCGCCGCCGACGGCGACGACGTCGACAACGTGGACAGCGCCATGTTCGTCGGCGAGGACGACGACGACAACCTCGGCGACAACCCGCTCGCCATCGCCGCCGGCGACCTCGACGGCGACGGCACCGACGACGTCGCGATGGGCGCCCCCGGCTACGACTCGGGCGGCGGCGCGGTCATGGTGATGCTCGGCGGCTCGTGGTCCGGCGAGACGAAGCTCCACAACGGCGACCTCGTGGTCACCGGCACCGGCGCGTTGGGCACCGCGGTCGCCATCCCCGGCGACGTCGACGGCGACGGCGCCACCGACCTGCTGGTGGGCGCGCCCGGCACCGGCGCGGGCACCGTCTACGTCGTGCCGGGCGGCGTCACGTCCGGCACCTGGGCCCTCCCCGGCGACGAGACCGCGAGCTGGACGGGCGCCACGAGCGGCGACGCCTTCGGCACCGCCGTCGGCGGCCTCCTCGACCTCGACGGGGACGGCACCCTCGACCTCGCCGCCGCCGCGACCGGCGAGGACACGGGCGCGAGCGGGGCGGGGAAGGTGTACGTGGTGCCGGCCTACTGAGGCTTCAGGCTTCGGGCTTCAGGCTTCAGGAGCAACAAAGGCCCCTCTCCCCGCTTGCGGGGAGAGGGGTGTGCCCAGCGCTACGCGTGCTGGGGATGCCCACACGTCCCCTCGTCGCACCGGCCGCCGTCCGGCACCGCCATCTTCAGCGCGTGCGCGGCGCTCGCGTCGGTGTGCAGCGAGAGCAGCGTGGAGAGCGACCGCCGGTTGCTCGACACCAGCTCGAACGCCTCGCGCGCCATCGGCTTGAGCGTCGGGGAGGCGAGGCGCCTCGCCCACGTCCGGTACTCGGTCAGCGCCCACAGGCTCATGAGCCACGCGTTCGCGCCGAGGTAGACGCCGCCCTGGTCGTCGATGACGGTCAGCTCGGCCTTCGGGAGCTTCCGCAGCCCCGGGAAGAGCTCCTGCACGTACGGCGAGCCGTTCGGCAGGCACTCGATCCGCACGTGCCGCCGCTGCGTGAGCAGCCACTTCGCGCAGCGGCAGCAGAACCCGCACTCCGCGTCGTACAGCACCGTGAGCTTGGCGATCACGCGGGCACCGAGGCGCGCTGGCGCGGCGGGAGGAACTCGTTCGGCAGGACCGGGGGCGGCTCGAGGTGCGCGAGGCCCTTCCGGCGCAGGCGCGAGAGCACCCACAGGTTGAAGAAGTGCATGCCGCCGAGCACGAGCAGCACGGTGCCGACGCCGTCGGAGAGGTGCTCCAGCACCTCCGCCTGGGTGAGGATGTCGGCCCGCACCGCCATGTTCTCGACCGCCCACCCGCAGTTCACGAGGTAGAACCCCACGACCAGGAGGTGGTTGACCGAGTCGGCGAGCGGCTCGTTGCCCCCGAACGCGTCCACGAGGAACACGCGCCCGTTCTTGTAGAGCGTGCGCCCGACGCCGAGCGTCAGCGGCAGCGCCGTGGCGAGGTAGCTCAGGTAGTAGATGCTCTTGTAGTCCATCGCGGCCTCCACCCCCTGATTCCGGTTTCGGAGGCGGTGGTTGCGCGGGCGCTCGAAAAAAGTTCAGGGCACCCAGCTCTCGAGGAACTTCCACAGCTCCACGGTGGGCGGCACGAGCGCGATGCCCATCCCCGCGAAGAGGGCATGTTGCCGGCGCAGCGGCCGCGACGTCCGGCGCGCTTCCAGCAGCCCCGACCAGAACAGCGTCAGGCACAGGATCTCGAGCACGCCGCCGAGCAGCGGCGCGAACGCTTCCACGACCCCGAGGTCGAACGCCACGCGGACGAACCCCACCACGAACGCGGTCCCCGCGATGCGCAAGAGCAGGCGTCCCTGCGGGACCTCGCCGCCCGGGTCGGTCCGCAACAGCCCGTGGCGCCGCCATCGCGCCAACAGCAGCGCCCAGGCCGTCGCGCCCACGGCGATCGCCGCGACCGCGGCGAGGCTCGGGGCCTCCTCGAAGCGCGCGCGCGACACCACGCGCCCGTCCGGGAGCGTCTGCAGCGCGGTCATCACCAGCGGCCGCACCTCGCCGGGCTGGAGCACCTTCGGCGTCACGCTGACGAGCAGCGCGGCCAGCGGCACGGCGGTCGCCACGGTGAGGACGAGCGCGACGACGCGCTGGAGCACGCGCTCCTCGGGGGCGAGGTCGTCGTCGCCGTCGAGCGCGGCCTTCGCGAGCGCGAGGTCCGCGCGCATCGCGTCGATGCTCGGGTAGCGCTCGCCGGCGGGCGCGAGCGCGCGGCGCACGACGCGGTCGAGCGGCCCGTCGAGCGGGGCGAACGCGCCGACGGGCAGGCGCCCGCTCACCGCCTGGTACACCACGGCCCCGAGCGAGAACACGTCCATGCGCGGGTCCGGCGAGGCGCCCGCGATGGCCTCGGGCGACATGAACGCGGGCGTGCCCGCCACCGTCGCGGTCCCGGGCTCGCCGAGCGCCCGCGCGATGCCGAAGTCGGCCACCTTCACGTGCCCGGCGGCGTCGACGAGGATGTTCTCGGGCTTCACGTCGCGGTGCACCACCCCGCGCGCGTGCGCCCACGCGAGCGCGTCGCACACCTCCATCGCCAGCTCCACCACGCGCCCCGGCGGGAGCGGCAACAGCTGCGCGAGCGGCGGCCCGTCGACGTGCTCCATCACGATGCACGGGAGCCCCTCGAGCTCGGTGACGTCGTGCACGGCGACGATGCGCGGGTGCGCGAGCTTCGCCATCAGCCGGGCCTCGCGCGAGAACCGGTCGGCGAAGCCCGGCCGGTGGGCGAGGTCCTCGGCGAGGAACTTGACCGCGACGACGCGATCGAGCCCCCGGTGCCGCGCGCGCCACACCGCCCCCATGCCGCCGCGCCCGATCTCCTCGATGAGCTCCAGCGGCTCGCCGGCGAGCAGGCAGCGCGGGCAGGCGCCGTCGGCGAGCCCGCCGCCGCAGCGGGGGCAGCCCTCCTCCCGGAAGGTGGGCGTCGTCACAGGAGCTCCGCGAGCTCGCGCTCGGCCTCGGCGGGATCCCCGACCGTGTCGCGCACCTCGTCGAGCACCAGCTCGCGGAAGCGCGCGCGCGCCCGGTGCAGGAACGCCTTGAGCTGCGGCAGCGACATGCCCGCCTCCGCCGCGGCGTCCCGGTACGACGGGGCCTCGCCGTCGCCGAAGAAGCGCAGGACGATCGCGAAGTCGCCGGTGCGCTCGCCCGACTCGTACTCGCCCCGCAGCCGGGCCATCGCCCGATCCATCACGCGCCCGGCCCACGCGCGCTGGAAGGCGCGCTCGGGGTCCTCGCCGGACGCGGCGACCGCGCGCTCGGCCACGTCGGCGTCGAAGGGCACCACCTCCGCGGCGCGCTTCTTCGCGCCGGCCTTCGCGCGCCGGTGGGCGAGGCGGTGGTCGGCGCACGCCTTCAGCCAGCCGCGGAGGCGCCCCTTCGCGGGGTCGAGCTTCGCGGGGAAGTCCTTCTCGACCAGCTCCGCGAACAGGTCCTGCACGGCCTCCGCGGCGTCCTCGGGGCCGAGGCCCCGGCGGCGGACGTAGACGTAGACGGGCTCCCAGTAGGCGGCGAGCAGCTCCTCCAGCGCGCGCCGTCGCTCGGCGTCCGATCCGCGCGCCGCCGCGATCAGCGTCCAGCGCGTGGTCGGGAACATGCTAGGGGTTCTGCGGCTTGTTCAGCCCTTCCTGGATGATGATGAACTCGACGCGGCGGTTGTTGAGCTTGCCGCTGTCGGTCATGTTCGTGTCGATGGGGCGGGTCTCGCCGTAGCCCACCGTCACCATCCGCTGCGCCGAGACGCCCTTCGCGAGCAGGTACTCGAACACGGAGTCCGCGCGAGACTTGGAGAGGCGCTGGTTCGCGTTGTCGTCGCCGACGTTGTCGGTGTGGCCGCCGATCTCCACGCGGATCTGCGGGTAGTCGCGCAGCACCTGCGCGACGTCGTCGAGGACCACGAAGCTGTCGGGGAGGATGGTCGCCTTGCCGGTCGCGAAGTTGATGCGCTGCTTGATCACGATCTGGTCGCCCGTGATCTCGATGCGCTGGGGCTTGGTGTCGGGGCAGCCGTCCTCGTCGAGGTACTGGTTCGCGGTCTCGGCCTGGTCCGGGCAGCGGTCGGCGTTGTCGTTGATGCCGTCGCGGTCGCGGTCGTAGACGGGGCAGCCGCGGTCCTGCGGCGCGCCGGGCTCGTTGGGGCAGGCGTCGCCCGCGTCGACGAGGCCGTCGCGGTCGTTGTCGGGGTCGGCGCAGCCGTCCATGTCCTCCCAGCCGTCGCGATCCTCGGGATCGCGCGGGCAGCGGTCGGCCACGTCGTTCACGCCGTCCATGTCGTCGTCGAGGTCGGGGCAGCCGTCGGCGTCCTTGAAGCCGTCGAGGTCCTCGGGGTCCTTCGGGCAGCGGTCGTCGGCGTCGAGCACGCCGTCGCCGTCGGCGTCGGAGGGCTTGGGCGGCGGGGGCGGGTCGGCCTTCTTCGGGGGCGGCTTGGGCGCCTCGACGGCGGCGCACGCGACGGCCACCTTCGCGTGCTCGCGCGCGACGGCGATGTGCTCCGACGCGCGGCGCGTGTTGCCCTGCTCGAACTCGAGCTTGGCGAACTCGAAGTTGGCGTCGGCGATCGCGAGGTCCTTCGGCGCGCAGTTCGTGCGCTTGTGCGCGTCGGCGACGAGCTGGGTGAGCTGCTGGTAGTCGGCGGCGAGGAGCGCCTGGCTCGCACAGCCGGAGAGCAGCGCCAGGGCGACGAGGGTGGAGCGCATCACAGCTCGTCCAGATCGATGTCGAGCTCGGGTTCGTCCTCCGGCGGCTTCTCCTCCTCGGGCTTCACCTCGGGGACGAAGTTCTCGACCCCCTCGACCTTCTCGCGCAGGTCCTTCCCCTCGTCGTTCGCCTTCGCGAAGGCGGCCGCCGAGTACTCCATCGACTTGCGACAGAGCGCCTCGGTGGCGCCGAAGTCGGAGTAGCCGTCCTCCTCCTTCGCCTTCTGGAGGAACTGCTCCGCGAGGGTGATCTCGTAGACGGCACGCGTCGGCGCGCCCGCCTCGACGGCCTCGTTGAACTTCCGCTCGGCGTCGTAGATGAAGTACGTCGCGCGCGCGGCGGTGCACCCCAACAGGGGCAGGAACAGGAGCGACCTGAGCATGGACGTGCGATCAATCCACGGCGCCCGCGGCGGTGTCAAGCGTCGCGGGCGCCTCGGAGAGCGTGAACACCGTCATCCGGTACACCGCCGGGGCGCGCTCGGGCGGCAGGTTCATCGGCTGGGACGTCCACGGGACGAGGTCGCCGGTGATGGGGACGCCGAACTCGGGGTTGGCGGGATCGCCCTTGCGCAGCTCCTCGTACTCCTCGCCGGGCACGCCGAGCGCTTCGGCGAGGCGGCGCGCGGCGACCTCGTAGAGCGAGTTCCCGCGCTGCGGGTCGACCAGGTAGTAGCCGCGCTCGTGGAGGATGATGCGCTCGTACTTGTTCGACTCGCCCCACTCGCGCACGGCGTCGAGCGTGACGGCGCCGAGGTCGGCCGTCTCCGGGTCGCGCGAGATGCGCTCGAACGCCTTCGGGACGGAGCCGTTGATGTTGTCGGCGCGCGCCTGGTAGCGGAGCTGCTCGCCGAGGTACCCGCCCGCCGTGAGCGGCCGGAGCGAGGGCGGCACGGCCGCGGGCGACGCCCACGATCGGTACACCTTCAGCCCGTGCACGACCTGGTAGTAGTAGACGAGGTCCTGCTGCTGGTCGAGCGGCAGCTCCACGATGCCGGAGAGGCGCTCGGTCTTCGCGAGCTCCGTGTAGTACGCGGGCACGCGGATGCGGTTGGCCTTGATCGGCGAGCGGAACACGCGGCTGTCGCCGCCGCCTTCGTTCACCGCGCCCTTGCCCCAGTGGTAGAGCGGCTGCGCCACCGTCGCGAGCATCACCAGCGGCGCGACCCACGCCCGCCACCTCGTGCGCGCCACGCCCAGCGCGACGAGCGCCACGCTGGCGACCACCACGAACGACCCGAGCCGGTACGGCGCGAACATGCGCGACATGCCGGGCACGAACTGGAACATCCAGGTGTACGGCAGGCGGATCACGTAGCGGTCGAAGAGCATGACCACGTCGCGCGAGTCGCCGGCGCCCCACCGCAGGAAGGGCCCCAACGTGCCGACGTAGAAGAACAGCCAGATCCAGAGCCAGCCCCAGTGCGAGCGCCGCAGGACCGCCGGCAGGATGCCGACGAGCAGGACCACGAGCGGCAACGACTCGTTGAGCGTCGGGTCGAAGGGGTACGACGCGCTCCAGCTCGACCCGATCGTGCGGTTGATGGACGCGAGCAGGTTCTCCGCGTAGGTCTGCGGGCGCAGCGGCGCGTGGCTGATCGTGTCGTACGTCGGGAACGGCAGGAAGAAGGTCATCTCCGGCAGCTGGGCCGCGCCGCCGGCGCCCTGTCCCTCCGGGAGCGCGTACGGCAGGATGAACGGCCCCGCGCCGAGCGCCACGCCCACGCCGACGCCGGCGATCCCGCGGCCGATCCCCACGGCGTCGACGCGCTTGTTCTCCACCACGAGGTGCTTCGCGACCCACGCGAGCGTGAACATCGCGGTGAAGAGCCCGTAGAACCAGTAGTACGCCCCGGCGAGCCCGAGGCAGAGGCCGGCGGCGAGCCCCGCGCCGAGCGTGCGCCGGCGGAGCGCGCGGTCGAGCAGCGGCGGGTACAGGAGCACCCACCACAGCAGGGCCTGGCGCAGCCCGCTCGCCTGGATCTCCTGCAGGCAGATGGGGTTGGCGATCGCGAGCGGCACGGCGGCGAGCGCGCCGGCGATGCTCCCCGAGAAGTACCGGCCGAGCGCGTAGGCGCAGAGGCCGTTGAGCGTGAGCACCAGCAGGATCTTCAGGTTGTAGCTGGCGGGAAACCCGAACCACTTCTCGAGCGGGTAGTTGAACGCGAGCACGTCGAGGACGTTGCCGGTCTCGGGGTGGCGCCCGAGGCTCACGAACTCCTTCCAGGTGTCGAAGGCGCCGAGCTCGGTGGCCAACAGCCCGTCGAGCGAGCGGAAGTGCCAGTCGTAGCGCCACAGCCAGCCGCCCAGCTCGCCGCCGCCGAGGATGATCTCGTCGACGTGGAAGACGAGGGGCCAGGTGATCGCCACGGCGGAGGCGATCGCGATCGCCAGCGCGCCGAGGACGCCGAGGGCCTCGCGGGAGGTCCGGTTCATTCGATCCGCCAGATGTGCCGGCCGTCGCCGGCGGTGGTCTCGGGGCCGAGGGCGACGCGCAGCAGGGTGAGCGTCTGCGCGAGTCGCTCGGCCGGATACAGCCGGTCGTGCACGACGAGGTAGCGCACGCCGAGCTCGGCGAGGGCGCGCCCCGACGCGACGAGGTCGAGCTCGGGCAACGTCGGCGGCAGCCGGTCCATGCGCGCGGACTCGGCGACCAGCAGCGCGCGCGCGAGGTGGTTCTGCGCGAGCAGCTCGGGGAGCGGCTCGTTCAGCGAGTACACGCTCGGCCGCCCGTGCCCCGTCTGCCAGTAGAGGTACACGGCGCGCTCGAGGTTGGGCACGTCGATGGGCAGGTCGACCACCGCGCCCGGGGCGGGGTCGCCGGCGAGCGTCGCGACGTACGCGGGCATCGCGCCGTCGGAGCGCGGCATCGGCCACGGCGCGGGCGACGCGAGGAGGCACTCGGCGAGGAGCGCGGCCCCCGCGGCGAGCCGCGCGAGGACGGGCACGCCGGCGAGCCCCACGCAGGCGAGCACGGCGAGCCCGAGCTGGACGGGGACCACGAAGCGGAAGGGGTGCGAGATGCGCTGGAAGAACGGCAGGGCGTCGTAGAGCGCGAGGAACGGGAGCGGGATGCGCCGGTCGAGCACGGTCACGTAGGCGCCGCCGACGTTGAGGTACGGCCCGAGCATCAGCACGCCGAAGACCCCGATCCACGCGAGCCAGGGCAGGCGGTCGCGCCAGCGCTTCAAGCGCGCGAGCCCGAGGCCCGCCGCCGCGAGCAGCGTCCACCCGAGGTAGGTCACGATCAGGAGATCCTCGCCGTGGAGCGCCTTCAGATCGGGGCTGTACACCTTGCCCGGACGGAACAGGCTCACGACGTCGGTGATGTTGTGCGACACGAGCGAGCGCCAGACGAAGGCCGGGTCGCGCTGGACGATGGCGTCGTCGCCGTCGAGGCTCGAGGTGAAGCCGAGGAGCACCGGGAGGACCAGCGCCGCCGCGCACGTGGCCGCCATCGCCAGCGTGGCGGGCAGGCGCGCCCAGGCGATGCGCTCGCGCCTCGCCAGCGCGAACGACACGAGCAGCACGACGCTCCCGATGGCGGCGAAGAGGCCGTAATACCAGTTCGCGATCGTACACGTCGCCATCGCGAGCGCGGCGACGCCCGCGCGCGCCCACCCGGGGCGCTCGTAGAGCCGCACCACCGCGAGCGTGGCCAGCGGCAGGCCCGCGGCGAACAACGTCTCGGTGATGCCGTTGTAGGCCTGCGCCAAGAGGTGCGGCGAGGCCTGGAGCGCGGCGGCGGCGAAGAGCGCGTTGCGGTCGGCGTCCTCGCCCGGGCCGACGAGCTGGGCGAGCACGTGGCGCGCCAGGGCCCAGGCGCCCATCCCCGCCGCCCACGCGCAGCCCAGGACCGTGGTGTTGTAGGCGGCGACGGGGCCGGCGAGCCACTGGACGGGCAAGGTCACCAGCGCGCCGAACGTGTCGATGAAGAACAGGCGGCTCGTCGCCGGGAAGTGCATCAGGTCGGTGCGGAGCGGGAGGCGTCCTTCCCCGATCTCGCGCGCCACCCACCAGTAGCCCCAGACGTGGTTCCACACGTCGTTGCCGGGGTGGCCGAGCGGCGCGCCGAACGGATCGGCGGCCAGCGGCCACGTCACCGCGACGGCGAGCAGACCCGTGACGAGCCAGGCGATGCGCATCCGGCGGGAGCCTAACAGAGCGATATGCTGCGGCGGTGAGCTCGCTCCGATCCTCGGCCGTCCGCCTGTCCGTGCTCCTGGCGTGCGTCGCGAGCCCCGCCTGCGCGCCCGACCCGATGCCCCTGCCGGCCGAGGCCGCCGCGGCGGTGGAGCGGGCCGTCGAGCCGCCGCTCTACCGCAAGCTCTACGACTACGCGTTCCTCCCCGAGGTGCAGCACCGCGAGCAGCGGGTGCGGCTCCTCGTCTGGCTCCGCTACGTCGGCTTCAACCGCTACCAGCTCGACCTGCTCGAGGAGCTCGCCGCGAAGGTCGCGCGCGAGCGCGAGGAGGTCGCGGCGGCGCAGGCCGCGCTCGTCGCCGAGCACGAGCCCGCCGTCGGCGCCGTGTACGACCGGCTCTGGGAGGCCATGCTCGCCGGCGCCCCCGATCCCGACCTCGTCGCGATCGGCAACGAGCTCGACGGTGTCCGCCTCCGCGAGGCCGACCTGCTCGAGCTGCGCGCGCGCTCGGTGCGCACGGTCTTCGAGCTCGAGCAGCCGCTCCTGCGCACGCTCACGCCGCAGCAGGAGGCGATGATCGCGGACGCCACGTTCCTGTTGCGCCACCGGCTCGACCCGTACGCGAACCCGGGCGACTTCCAGGCGCTCGTCGGCACGGTCTGGACCGCGGGCGAGTACGGGGTGTTGTCGAAGCCCACGTTCGACCCGGGCGAAGACCACCTCGACGTCGGCGGGCTCTGGTCCGCCGCGGACGAGGAGCGCGCGCCGTTCCCGGACGTGCGGCGCGAGGTCGTGATCTACATGGTGGCGCTCGAGCCCGCGTTGCCCGAGGCCATCGCCGCCGCGAAGGAGCTGCGCGCGAAGGCCGGCGTCGCCGAGCCCCCCGCGCCCGGCGCCGGCGGGCAACCGGGCGCCGCCGGCATGCCCGTGGCCGTCCCGGGCGAGCACGCGCCGGGTGTCCCGACGCCGCCCGCCCCCGGCATCCCCGAGCCGCCGGCGCCGGCGCCGGCGGGGGCGCCGCACCCATAGGCTTTAGGCTTTAGGCTTTAGGCTTTAGGCGGGACAAAGCCGATCATCGAGGGGCGTCTCGCCCGCTCCGGCGGAATCTACGAAGCGAGGGCGCGGCCGACGTGCAGGCCGAGCGCGTACGTCGTGAGCTGGGGCGGGCCGCCGATGGACGTCGGGAACAACGACGCGTCCGCGACCCAGAGCCCGTCGACCTCGCCATGCCGGCCGCGCGCGTCGACGGGCCCGCCCATCGGGACGGTGCCCATCGGGTGCACGGCGGTGAGGTCGGCCTCGCCGGGGCGGACGACGACCTCGCCGACGTCCTCGGGCCGCGTCACGACGCGCCGGTCGGGGAGCATCACCCGGCGCGCGCCGGCCGCGAACAGGAGCTTCGCGCTCGCCTCGGCGCCCCGCCCGAGCTCGCGCAGGTCGGCGTCGGCGAGGGCGTAGTCGATGCGGAGGCCGAGGTCGCCGCGCGGGCGGACGCGGCCGGCGGTGTGGTCGTGGATCATCGCGGTGAGGGCGCCGAGGTGGGCGTAGCGCCGCATCCAGCGGGCGTGGTCGTCGCCGAGGCCGGGCACGAGCAGCGCGGTGGCGACGGGGTGGGCGAAGGCGGGCACGATCCAGACGCGCGGGCCGTCGGGCTCCTCCAGCCGCAGGTGCTCGGTGCACTCCCAGCTCTGCGGGACGCCCTGCCACGCGCGCACCGGCTCGTCGAAGTCGCCCGCGACCACGATCGCGGGGTGGATGCGCAGCGTGTCGCCGACGCCCTCGCCGAGGCCCGAGCGGTGCAGGACGGCGGCGGTGCCGGTCGCGGAGGCCGACACACACACGCGCGCGGCCTCCACGCGCACCTCGCCGACCGGGAGGCGGGTGACGGCGTCGAGGGCGACGGCGTCGACCCCGGTGACGCGCCCGCGGGCGTGGGTCACGCGGACGGCCTGGCAACGCGCGATCACCTCGCCGCCCGCGCGCACGAGCCGGGGCAAGAGCACCTTCGCGGCGTTGTTCTTCGCGTCGAACGCGCAGCCGACCTCGCAGAAGCCGGAGCCGACGCAGCCCGTGCGGTTGTGGCGCAGCGGCCCGCCCCGCCAGCCGAGCGCGGCGACGGCGTCGCGCAAGAGCGCGTTGTGGCGGTTGACCTGCTCCGGCGACACCTCGCTCACCGACAGCATCGCCTCGACCTCGGCGTAGAGCGGGTCCCAGTCGATCGGCAGGTCCCAGCGCGCCCGGATGGGATCGGGGATGCGCTTGCAGAGGTTGAGGTTGTGCAGCGTCGAGCCCCCCACGCCGCGCCCCTGGTGGATCTTCACGAGCCGGTCGGCGCTCGTGCGCGCGCCGTTGTCCCAGAACAGGCGCGGGAACATCACCTCCTCGCGCTGGCACATGTCGCCGGGCGTCAGGAGCTCGCCCGGCTCGAGCACCACGACCGAGAGCCCCGCCTCCGCCGCGACCGTCGCCGCCGTCGATCCGCCCGCGCCGGAGCCGATCACGCAGAGGTCGGCGCGCAGCGTGAGGGGTCCGTCGGCGGCGTGGATCACGACGCGCTCCGAGGCCGGGTGCCGGCCGGCGCGACGAGCGCGTCGTACGCGGTCGCGCGGCGCTCGCGCGAGACCATGGGGCCCGGGTACCCGATGTCCGCCCACGTCGTGTCCTCCTGCCAGTGGCCGAGCAACACGAGGTCGCGGACGCCGCGCGCCATCACGCGGAAGAGCCCGCCCGCCGCGTCGAGCCGCGCGAGCGCGGCGGCGCGCTCCGCCTTCTCGCGGGCCTCGAAGCGGGCGAGCCCCGTGGCGTGCTCGATGGCCAGCAGCAGGGCGGCGATCTCGACCTGCGACGACGGCGGCAAACCGACGAGGTAGCGGTCGACGTTGGCGGCGACGCGGGCGGGGTCGGCGCCGTCGGGCAACACGGCCTCGGCGACCGCGCGGAGGATGGCGGCCTCGCGCCCGCCGAGGACGTCGCCCTCGAACGGAGGCGAGGGCGTCGCCGCGAACCGCGCGCCCGCGGCGACGGCCGCGGCGG
>JBMOQZ010000015.1:0-4269 GCA_049322475.1 Myxococcota bacterium
CGGGGGCGGGCGCCTCGTCGTCGCAGGCGAACAGGAGGGCGAGGATCATGCGATCTCCGGGGTGTCGGTCGGTTGGGAGCGGGCCGCCACGAGGGCCGCCAGCGCGGGCCCCCCGAAGCGGCAAAAGACGGTGGGGGTGACCACCATGTCGAGGAGCGTGGAGGAGACGAGCCCGCCGAGGATGACCTGCGCGACGGGCGTGAGGATCTCCTTCCCCGGCTCGCCGCCGGCGAGCGCGAGGGGGATGAGCGCGATGCCGGCGCACAGGGCCGTCATCGCGACGGGCACCAGCCGCTCGAGCGAGCCGCGCACGACCATCCCGGGCCCGAACACCTCCCCCTCCACCTCCACGAGGTGGATGTAGTGGGAGATCATCAGGATGGTGTTGCGCGTCGCGATGCCGCACAACGTGACGAACCCGACCATCGTCGCGACCGACAGCGTCGAGCCGCTGATCCACAGCGCGGCGACCGAGCCGATGAGCGCGAGCGGGATGTTGAGCAGCACCTGCAGCGTGAGGGCGTGGCTCCGGAAGTGCGCGTAGAGCACCGCGTACATGCCGAGGAACGAGAGGATCGACAACAGCGCGATCGCGCGGGCGGCCTGGCGCTGGCTCTCGAACTGGCCGCCGATGTCGAGGTAGTACCCCTGCGGGAGCGGGAGCCCGCGGAGCGCCGACTCGATGTCCGCGACGACGCTCCCCACGTCCCGGTCCTGGGTGTTCGCGCTCACGACGATGCGGCGCTGCCCGTCCTCGTGCATCACCTGGTTCGGGCCCGTGCCCGCCTCGACCTCGGCGAGCTGCCCGAGCGTGAGGTACCGCCCGTCGTCGAGGACCACGGGCGCGCCGCGGAGCGCGTCGAGGTCGTCGCGCCAGGGCTCGTCGTAGCGGACCACGAGGTCGACGGTGCGGATGCCCTCGATGAGCTGGCCCACGGTCGCGCCGGCGAGCGCGGTCTCGACGTCCTCGGCGAGCGCGCCCGGCGGCACGCCGAAGCGCTGAGTCGCCTCGCGGTCGATGCGCACGTGCACCTGCGGGATGAGCACCTGCCGCTCCACCTGGAGATCGGCGACGCCGGGGACGCCCTTCACGCGGTCGAACACGGCGGCGCCGAGCTCGCGCAGGCGGGCGAGGTCCTCGCCGAAGACCTTGATCGCGATCTGGGCGCGCACCCCCGAGAGCAGGTGGTCGAGCCGGTGCGAGATCGGCTGGCCGATGTTGACCGTCACGCCGGGGAGGAGCGCCAGCTTCTCGCGGATGTCGGCGAGCACGACCTCGCGGGGGCGCCCCTCCTCGTGGAAGTCGACGTCGACCTCGCCGTAGTGCACGCCCTCGGCGTGCTCGTCCATCTCGGCGCGCCCGGTGCGACGCCCCACGCTCTTCACCTCGGGCACGGCGAGGAGGAGCCTCTCCGCGAGCGTCCCGAGGCGGTTCGACTCGGCGAGCGAGGTGCCCGGCGTCGCGAGCAGGTTGATGGTGGCCGTCCCCTCGTTGAACGGCGGGAGGAAGGTGGTCCCGAGCAACGGCACGCTCGCGCCGGCGACGAGCACCGCCGCGGCGACGGCGCCGACGACGAGCCCGGGCCGGGGCAGCGCCCAGGCGAGCGCGCGCCGGTCCAGCGCCTTGAGCTTCCGGACGAGCCAGCCGTCGGCGTGCTCCCTCACCACCGCGACCTTCGGCAAGAGGTAGCTGCACAGGGCCGGCGTCACCGTCAGCGAGACCACCATCGACGCGAGGATCGACGTGATGTACGCGACGCCGAGCGGGGAGAAGAGGCGCCCCTCGATGCCCGACATCGCGAAGAGCGGCACGAACACCAGCACGACGAGGATCGTGGAGAACACGATGCTGTTCCGCACCTCGGAGCTCGCGTGGAGGATCACGCGCCCGACGGGCTCGGGGTCGGGCCGGAGCCGGTTCTCCTTCAGGCGCCGGAACACGTTCTCCACGTCCACGATCGCGTCGTCGACGAGCTCGCCGATGGCGACGGCGAGCCCGCCGAGCGTCATCGTGTTGACCGAGAGGCCGAACGCGTCGAGCACCAGCGCCGCGACGAGCAGCGAGAGCGGGATCGCGGTCAGCGTGATGACCGTCGTGCGGACGTTCAGCAGGAAGAGGATCAGGATGATCGTCACGAGGATCGCGCCGTCGCGGAGGGCCTCCTCCACGTTGGCGATCGAGGCGTCGACGAAGTCGGCCTGCCGGAACAGCGTGACGACCTCGACGCCCGGGGGCAGGCTCGCCCGGATCGAGCCCAGCGCGCGCTCGACCTCCGCGGTCAGCGCGATGGTGTCGGCCCCCGGCTGCTTCTGCACCGAGAGGATCACGGCCGGGTGGCCGTTCACGCCCGCGTCGCCGCGCATCACACCCGGGCCGCGCTCGACGCGGGCGACGTCGCGGAGCAGCGTGGCGCCGCCGTCCTCGTCGGGCCGGATGGGCGCGCGGCCGATCGCCTCGGGGTCGCCCGTCCGCGCGAGGATCCGGGTCATGTACTCCTGGCTCTTCCGCTGCAGGAAGCCGCCGGTGGTGCTCGCCTGCGTGCCCGCCACCGCGTCGCGCACCTCGTCGAGCGTGACCCCGCGCGCGGCCAGCTGGTCGGGCTGGACGAGCACCTGCACCTGCTCGACGCCCCCGCCGATGTTGATCACCTGACTGATGCCGCCGATGGAGAGGATGCGCGGCCGGAGCGTCCAGTCGGCCAGCGTGCGGAGCTGCGGCCCCGCCACCGACCCGTCCGGCGAGCTCACGCCGACGAGCAGGATCTCGCCCATGATCGAGCTGATGGGGCCCATCGCGGGCACGATCCCCTCGGGGAGCTGCTCGGCGACCTGCGCGGTGCGCTCGGCGATCTGCTGGCGCGCCCGGTAGATGTCGACGTCCCAGGCGAACTCCACCCACAGGACGGAGAGGCCCGGCGCGGACTGCGAGCGCACGCGCTCGACGCCGGGCGCGCCGTTCATCGCCGTCTCGAGCGGCCGGGTCACGAGGACCTCGACCTCCTCGGGCGAGAGCCCGCCGGACTCCGTCAGGAGCGTGACCGTCGGCCGGTTCAGGTCGGGGAAGACGTCGATGGGGAGCGTGCGCAGCGTCCAGCCGCCCCACGCGAGCACGAGCGCCGCGACGAGCAGGACGAACAGGCGGTTGCGCAGCGAGAACGCGATGAGCGCGTCGAACACCCGCTACCTCCCCGCCAGGCTGCGAAACGCGTAGGTGCCCGCCACCACGACGCGCTCGCCGGGGGAGAGCCCGCCCTCGACCTCCCAGCGATCGCCCGCGCGCGCGCCGAGGCGGACCGGGCGCATCGCGAAGGCCTCGGGGCCCGTCTTCACGAACACGAGCGTCTCGCCCGCGGACTCGACCACCGCGGCGTCCGGGACCACGACCGCGTCGCGGGTGGCGCCGGCGTCGACGAAGGCGGTGGCGGACATGCCCGGGCGGAGGTCGGCGTCCGCGGTCGACACCGCCATCGTCAGCGTCACGTGCCCGGTGAGCGGGTCGACCTCCTGGCCCGCGTCCAGCACGACGGCGTCGTAGAGGCGGCCGGGGAGGGCGGGCGACGCCACCTTCGCCGCGGCGCCCGGCCGGACGGCCACCGCGCGCGACTCGGGCACCTCGACCTCGACCCAGAGCGCCTCGCCGCCGACGACGCGGAAGAGCGGGTCGCCGGCCTCCACGTGGTCGCCCGGGCGCGCCTCGGAGTGGGCGAGCCGGCCGTGCAGCGGCGCGCGCACCTCCGCGCGGGACCCGAAGACCGCGGCGGCGAGCTCGGCCTGCCGGACGCCCTCCCGCGCGGCGACGACCGCCTGCTGACGGGCGAGGCGCTCCCGCTCGCTGATCGCGTCGCCCAGCTCCGCGGCGCGGGCGGCGTCGCGCTCGGCGAGGGCGAGCGCGCCGCGGGCCTCGGCGAGCCGCACGTGGACGTCGGCCTCCGTCTGCGCGAGCGCCGCGCGCTCGCCGGCGGGCGCGGTCTCCGTGACGAGCGCGAGCACCTCGCCCGCGCGGACGTCCTGCCCGGGGGAGGGGAAACCGCCGCCCGGCGCGCGCAGGAGCCCCGAGACCGGCGCGCGCAGCGTCGCCGTGGCGCCGGGGCGCGCGAGGAAACGCCCGAGGGCCTCGACCTGCTCGGTGAAGACGTCGCGTACGACGGGCGACGTACGGACCTCGAGCAAAAACTGGCTCTCCATGCGCATCGTGAGCGCGCCGCCGGCGGCGGGCGGCGGCGCCGGGGGGCCGTGGTCCTCGCCGCCGTGCGCGTGCACGCGCTGCGC
>JBMOQZ010000016.1:0-4261 GCA_049322475.1 Myxococcota bacterium
GGGCGAGTCCGCCGCCACCCACGCCCAGCGCGTCGCCTGGCCCGCGCTCGCGGTGGTCGCCGGGCTCGCCGCCGTCGGCGCCTCCCGCTTCGGGCGCCGCGGGATCGCGATCGCGCTCGTGGGGGTCGCCGGCGACGCGCTCCTCGCGAGCCCCTGGCCCCTCGCCCGCGCCGACGCGCTCGACCTCTCCGCGCACCGGGCGCTCCGGGCGATCCCGGGCCCCGGCGCCGTGCTGGACCTCCCCGCGGAGGTCGGCGACACGATGGCGACCTCGCGCTACCTCGTCTACCAGACCGCAAGCGCCCGGCCGATCCCCTACCGGCCCGACGCCCGCGCCGGCACCAGCTCGCTGCTCGGCGTGCCCGCGTTCCAGGTGCTCGCGCTGCCGAGCATGCACCGCCCCGAGCACCGGGCGCGCGTCGCCGCCCAAGTTGCGGGGCTCGCCGACGTCGACCTCGGCGCGCTCGTCCAGAAGGGCGTGCGCTGGGTGGTCGTGCACCGCGAGCTCGAGCGCGGCGCGCAGGGCGTCGCCGAGACCGAGCGCCAGCTCGTGGCGTGGTTCGGCGAGCCCCGGGTCGACGGCACCCACGCCGTGTGGGAGACGCGGGCGGGAAGGGGCGCCGTCGCCCGGTAGCGGGCGCCGTGTGTGTCCTGTAATCGCGTCGGGCGGGCGACCGGCGGACACTCCCCGGATGCTCGTCCTGCTGGTCGCCTGCGCGCCCGTCGCGATGATGCCGCCGCCCACCCCCTTCGCCGAAGGGCAACACTTCGAGGTGGGCGGCGCGCTCACCGGGAGCGCCTACGACACCCGCTTCAGCACCTGCGGCACCGACTTCGGCGCGCCGTGCTCGGGGCTCGGCCTGCACGGGTACGCGCTGGGACGGATCGGGCCCGTCGACCTCGGCGGGCTCGTGTACGCGGGCATGGCGGAGGCCGCGGGCGGCGGCGTGCTCGTCAGGGTGAGCCCAGTCGACACACGGCGCTTCCGGCTCGGGGCACAGCTCGACGGCGGCTGGATCTGGGCCGCGCTCGGCGTCCCCGTGGCGGTGGGCCTCTCGGACCGCGTCTGGCTTTACTCCCAGCCGTCCGCCGGCTGGCGCACGGCCGGGGTCGTGCGTGTGCCCCTCGGCGTCTCGATCCGGATGCCGTACGGCTACGTCGCGCACTTCGAGGCCGGCGTCGGCACCGGGCACGTCGAAGGCCGCTTCCGGGACACGGTCCAGGGCGTGACCACGGGCTGGGTCGCAGTCGGTTCGGGGTATCGCTGGTAGGATCCCGGGGATGCTCCTCGCGCTCCTCGCCTGCGCCGGTCCCCCCGAGGGCGCGCGCTCGATCGTGTGGATCTCGCTCGACACCGTGCGCGCGGACCGGCTCGCCGTCTACGGCGGCCCCGCGGCCACACCGACGCTCGCGAAGCTCGCCGGCGAGTCGCTGGTGTTCGAGCAGGCGTACAGCCACTTCCCGGAGACGGGGCTGTCGCACTGGTCGATGCTGACCGGGGTGTTGCCGGAGGTGCACGGCAACGTCCCCGAAAAAGGCGACAGCGCCTACACCGGGCCCACCGCCGCGGAGATCGCGAAGGCGAACGGCTACGCGACCGCCGCGTTCGTCGGCGGGGTGACGCTGAAGTCGCAGTCCACCGGGCTGCAGCGCGGCTTCGACCGCTACGACGACTCGTTCCAGTTCGACCCGCGCGACATGAAGCGCGACGGCGACGAGGTCACGCGCCTCGCCGCCGCGTGGATCGCCGAGCAGGAGGCGCCGTACCTCGCGTTCGTCCACTACTTCGACGCGCACTTCCCCTACACGCCCGACCGCGCCGACGACCCCGGCTACGGCGGCACCCTCGACGGCTCCGACGCCGCGCTGCGCCCCTACCGCGACGGCAAGGCCATCGACCCGCGCGACCTCGAGCACGTGAAGAAGCTCTACGACGCCGAGCTCACCGAGCTCGACGCCACGCTGGCCCCGCTGCTCGCGACGCTGAAGGGCGACGAGGTCGTGGTCGTGACCGCCGACCACGGCGAGTCCTTCGAGCACGGCTACCTCTTCAACCACCGGGGCTCGCTCGCCGACGGCAACCTCCACGTGCCGCTCGTCGTGCGGGTCCCGGGGGTCGCGCCCGCCCGCCGCGCGGAGCAGGTCGGCCTGATCGATCTCTTGCCCACCGTGCTCGAGGCCGCGGGCCTCGAGAGCGACGCGCCGTTCCAGGGGAAGAGCGTGCTGGCGGGGGGCGGCCGCGACGTGGTGTGGTCCCGCACCGACCCGTGGATGGCCGGCCGCTGCTACATCGACCCCGGGCCGCTCCTCGCGATGCGGACGCCCACCCGGAAGGTGGTGTGGACCGGCGACGGCGGCGCGCGCGCCTTCGACCTCGCGGCCGACCCGGGCGAGACCACCGCGATCCACGCGGAGGAGACCCACGCCGACTACGACGCGCTCGTCGCCGCGATGAAGGCCCACACGCGCGCGCTCACCCCCCGCGGACCGCCACCCCCCGGCCAGATGGAGCAGCTGGAGGCCCTCGGCTACGTCCAGCCCGGCCCCCCCGGCCCGCCGCCGCAAGGCCCGCCGCCGGGACCGGGCGAGGCCCCGATCGGCCCGCCGGGGCCGCCGCCGCAAGGGGGAGGAGGGGCTCCCTGAGGCGCTCGCGCAACCTCCTGTTCTCCGTCCTCGCCGCGGCGCTCGCGCTCGCCGTCCTCGAGGGGCTCGCCCGCGCCGTCGAGGACCCCGGCCTCTACCTCGACCCCCATGACCCGGTCTGGACGCTCCGGCCGGACCTCCCGCCCCGCGCCGTCCCCTTCCCGGAGCGCGGCACCGCCTTCACCGTGCGCACGAACGCCGCCGGCTACCGGGGCGGCCCTCCGGCCGAGCGCGCGGTCCTCTGCCTCGGCGACTCCACCACGTTCGGGTGGGGCGTGGAGGAGGGCGAGGCCTGGCCCGCGCGGCTCGCCGTCCACCTCGGCCGCGACGTCGTCAACGGCGGCGTCCCCGGGTACAGCACCTTCCAGGGGCTCGCGACGATCGACCACGCGCTGACCCTGCGCCCCGAGGTGGTGGTGCTCGCCTACCTCGTCCGCGACGCCGAGCGCGCGATCGCGCCCGACCACCTGCGGGTGGCGATCCCGACGCCGCCCTTCGCGCTCGCCCGCCTGCTCCGCAAGGTCCGCGCGCCCCGCCACGCCCCCACGGCGGCGGACGTCTTCCGTGTCCCTCCCGAGCGCTACGGCGAGCACCTCGACGCGCTGGTGGCCCGCGTCGCCGCGACGGGCGCGCGCGCCGTCCTGCTCGCGTTCCCCATGCGCACGCCGCCGGAGGAGCACCTCGCCGTGCTCCGCGCCCGCGGCGCGCTCGAGGTCCCGCTCGCCGGCGACGCCTTCTTCGCCGAGGACCCGCTCCACCTCACGCCGGCCGGCAACGACACGCTCGCGCGGGCCGTGGCGGAGGCGCTCTGAGCGTGGCGGCCGCCGACGTGCCCGGCCCCCGCGCCGTGCGCCCGAGCGCCGCCGTCGGGTGGCGCGTGCTCTCGGCGCTCTGCGGCGCGTCCCTCGCCCACACCCTCTGGTCCACGGGGGCGAACCTCCTCCCCGAGGCCGACCCCGCGCGCTGGACGCTGCGCGGCAGCTCCGTCCCCATCGAGGTCGCGACCAACGCCGGCACCCTGCGCGCCGACCCCGCCGCGCTCGACCTGTGGTCCTACCGCGCGGCGTCCCCGAAGGTCCCCGCGTTCGCGGACGGGGTGGTCACCCTCGACGTGGTGGTCCCCGACGAGGCCCAGCTCTTCGTCCGCTTCGGCGCCGAGGCCGCGCGCGCCGGCCCCGTCGCGCCGAACCGGGGCGCCGGCCCCGCGCAGCCCCCGCCCGGCACGCCCCCGCCGGGGCCCCCGCGCCTCCCCGGCGGCCAGCCCGTCCAGGGCCCTCCCCCCACGGAGGAGCGCGGCATCACGCTGATCGTCGACCGCTCCGCCCGGAACGAGGTGTACGGCAAGAACCTGACCTGCGCGCCCGCGGCCGCCCCGGGCGAGCGCGTCCGCCTCGGGATCGAGGCCCGCGCCGGCACCCTGACGGTGACCGCCGACGGCGAGCCCCTCACGCGCTGCACGGGCCGCTGGGGCCCCGGCGACCTCGTGCTCGGCGCCGGGGTCCGCCGCGTCCAGATCGACCGCGCCGAGCTTTCCGGCGTGCTCGCCGACGACTTCGGGGGCGTCGCGCGCGCGCCGCTCGCCGGGGTCCTCGCCACCGTCGCCGGCGCGGCGCTCGGC
>JBMOQZ010000017.1:0-4211 GCA_049322475.1 Myxococcota bacterium
TCGCGGCGTTCGCGCGCGCCGTCCGGGCCGCGCGGGCGCACTGGAGCGCGGCCGCCGTGGGAGTCCCCGCCGGCCTCCTCGCGGTGGGCATCGCCGTCGTCGTGGGGCTCGCCCGCCAGCCGCAGCACATGGCCTTCGCGCTCCTCTCCGGCGAGCCCGCCACCGACGCGGCGCGCGCCGAGCGGCTCGGGCGGAGCGAGACCCTCCGCGCGGGCCTCCTGAACGCGTACCTGTGGCGCTTCCGCTACGTCGGGCGCGCCGACGAGAAGGTGGCCTGGTACACGTGGAAGGCGCACCTCGGCTTCGGCCTCGATGCCGCGGAGTGGGTGTGGGACGTGCTCGCCGCGCCCTTCCAGTACGAGCCGCGCGACGGCGCCGGGGACGAGGCCTTCGCCGGCCTCGCCTACGCCGACTTCTTCGACTGCGAGATCCAGCGCTGCGAGCAGGACGCCGTCCTGCACGCGGTGCGGGCGACGTGGAGCGCCGAGGACCGCGCGGCGGGCGCGCTGGACGTGGGTCGCGAGCGCGTGTGGCTGTCGCGACAGGAGGTGGCGGTGGAGGTCGACGGCGACGTCGGCCGCTTCACGATCCACGAGGTCTACGACAACCAGACCCGCGAGGAGCAGGAGATCCGCTACACCTTCTCCCTGCCCGAGACCGCCGCGCTCACCGGGCTCTGGCTCGGCGACCGCGACGACCTCGCCGCGCGGATCCCCGCGCTGCTCTCCCCGCGCGGCGCCGCGCAGGCCGTGTACCAGCGCAGCGTGCGGCGCCGCGTCGATCCCGCGCTGCTCGAGCAGATCGGGCCCCGGCAGTACCGGCTGCGCGTGTTCCCCATCCTGCCGGAGAAACCCATGCACCTCTGGCTCGAGGGCGTCGCCCTCGCCGGCGAGCACGGCGTGCCGCTCCCCGTCCTCGGCGAGCGCCGCAACGTGTACTGGACCGACGCCACCGAGCGCCGCGTCGACGCGGTGCCCGCCACCACCGACGGCTGGCTCCCGACCCACGTGGGTCGCGCCGGCGAGCCCCGGTCGCACGCCTTCGCGCTGCCCGACGGGCGACGCGTCGACGCCACGCCGATCGCGGAGGTGGGGCGCACCCCCTGGAAGGGCGGCCGCTACGCGATGGTGCTCGACCGCTCCCGCAGCATGGAGCGCCGCCGCGCGGAGGTGGCCGAGGCCTTCGACTGGGCGCGGGAGGCGCTCGAGCCGGGCTCGACGGTGGACCTCTACCTGACGTCGTCGGCCTCGCGCGGCGAGGCGCCCGTCCGGCGCGCCGGGCTCGCCGGCTTCGACCCGGCCGCCGTCGTGTGGTACGGCGCGCTCGCCCCCGACGAGCTCGTCGCCCAGTTCGCGTCGCTGGCGGGCGAGGACTGCTACGACGCCGTCTTCGTCCTGACCGACGACGCGGCGCGGCCCCGCGACGGCGCGCCCCCGGAGGTCGACTCGCCCCTGTGGATGGTGCACCTCGGCGGCGCGATGGGCCCCGGCTACGACGACGCCACCACCGAGATCGTCCGCGCGTCGGGCGGCGGCGCGGCGACGAGCCTGCACGAGGCCGCGCTCCACGCGAGCGGACGCACGGGCGACACGTGGGAGGCGGACGGGTACCGCTTCACCGTGGGGGACGGCCCGGTGGAGGCGGACCCGGCGTTCGCCCCGATCGCCGCCGTCCAGCGCATCCGCGCCCTCGACACCCCCCACCCCGACCTCGCGACGCTCGACGCGGTCCACGCCCTCGCGACCGCGGCGCACGTCGTGACCCCGTTCACGTCGATGATCGTGTTGCCCGAGGCCTGGCAACGCGAGGCGCTCGCCGACGCGGAGAAGCGGAGCGACCGCTTCGACCGCGAGGTCGAGGACGACGCCGAGACGCTGGCCGCGCCGGGCTCGATCTCGGCCGTGCCCGAGCCCGCCACCTGGATCCTCGGCGGGATCGGGGCCGCGATCCTCGCGGTCCGGAGGCGGCTGCGCGCGGTCTGATAGGCTGCGCGGGTGCGCCTATCGGCCGTCGTACCGACCCTGAACGAGGCCCGCGTCGTGCGCGCGCTCGTCGGCGCGCTCGCCCGCGAGGTCGACGAGGTGGTGGTCGCCGACGGCGGCAGCGAGGACGACACCGTCGCGCTCGCGGAGGCGGCCGGCGTGGTCGTCGTGCTGGCGCCGCGCGGGCGAGGCCGCCAGCTCCACGCGGGCGCCGCCGCCGCGACGGGCGACCGCCTCTGGTTCGTCCACGCCGACACCCGCGTCGAGCCCGGGACGGGCGCCGCCCTGCGCGCCGCGACCGAGTCGTGGGGCTGCTTCGCGACGCGCGTGGACAGCGAGGATCTCCGGCTGCGCTTCTGCGGCCGCTGGATGACGGCGCGCGCGCGCTGGACGGGCTCGTGCACCGGAGACATGGGGCTCTGGTGCGACCGCGCCCTGTACGACGCGCTCGGCGGCTTCGCGCGGCTGCCCGCCTTCGAGGACCTCGACTTCTCGGACCGCGCCCGCGCGCGGGCGGCGTGGGAGGTGCTCGCCCCGCCGATCGGGACGTCCGCCCGCCGCTGGGCCGAGAACGGCGTCAACCGGACCATCCTGAAGATGTGGGCCTTGCGCCTCCGCTATCGCATGGGCGCCGATCCGATCGTCCTCGCCCGTCGGTATTCGTCCTCGAACCCTCGCCTGGAGACCTGATGTTCTTCTTCGCCCTCGCCGCCGCCCACGCCGCCGACTTCGCCCCCGGCGAGTTCCCGCACCACCAGCTCACCGAGGTGCTCGCGAAGTACGTCGATGCCGGCGGGCTCGTCGACTACAAGGGGATCGCCGCCGACCGCGCGGGGCTCGACGCGTACGTGAAGCTGGTCGCGGAGGTGTCACCCAAGTCGGACCCGAAGCTCTTCCCCACCCGCGAGGACGCGCTCGCCTACTACATCAACGCGTACAACGCGCTGGCGATCACCGGCGTGATTGACCGCCCGGGCCTGGGCAGCGTGCAGGACAACCTGTTCGACTTCTTCTACGGCACGACCTACGTGGTGGGCAAGAAGAAGATCAACCTCTACAAGCTCGAGAACAAGGTCGTCCGCAAGGAGTTCGGCGACCCGCGCATCCACGTCGCGCTCAACTGCCAGAGCTACGGCTGCCCGCGCCTGCCCCAGAAGGCGTTCGAGCCGAAGACCCTGAACGAGGATCTCGACGCCGCCGCGAAGGAGTTCGCGACCAACCCGAAGAAGGCCTACGTGCAGGACGGGGTCGTCCACGTCTCGCAGATCCTCGAGTGGTACGGCGGCGACTTCGAGGCGGCCGGCGGCCCCGTGGCGTGGCTGAACCAGTACGGCGCCAACCTCCCGACCGACGCGAAGGTCCAGTTCATCCCCTACGACTGGTCGCTGTCGAAGCAGGAGGGCCGCGGGCCGTGAACCTCGCGCCGCTCTTCACCTTCGCGGCGCAGTCCAACCCCGCCGGCGGGGCCATCCTTTCCGAGATCCTCGCCGACACCGGCGTCGTGGAGGTGGGCCCCACCGCGGACGTGTACTTCTACTGGTACGAGCTGGACGTCAAGCTGCGAAAACAAATCCTCGGCGGCTTTCTGATTCCGTGGGTGCAGGTGGGCTGGGAGCCCGGCTGGTTCATCCCCGCGAGCGACCCGACCGGCGAGCGCACGTGGTCGCCCCACCTCATCGGCCGCGCGGGCCTCGTGATGAACCTGCGCAACGACAAGTGGTGGCTCTACGAGAAGGTCGTCGGCACCACCCGGGACCGCCGGATGCGGGAGTGGGATCCCTACAAGGCGGCGGAGCTCGGCGACGAGCTCTCCGTGCGCAACGACCTCGCGCTCATGTACGCCGTGTCGCGACAGGACGAGCGCGTCTGGTGGGTGTACGCCGAATTGACCGTCGAGGCCGAGCGCGAGTGGGGCTGGCTCCAGAAGCAGCCCCGCGTGGGCCTCCTCGTCGAGGAGATCGCGCCCCACCTGTCCGTCGACCTCGACCTGAATTGGTCGCTGATGGACACCGCGATCGGCGGGCCGGGGGTGTTGGGGGTGGTGTGGTGGGCGCCGCCCATCAACGGCAAACGCCCGTAGAATGCCCCTCTCCCCCGCAGGGAGAGAGGGGACGCGGCCCGCGCCCTTCGCGTCGCAAGCGACGCGTTGGGGCTCCGCGGGCCTGCCAGGCGTCGCGGAGGGGCCGGCCGCGACCACTGGGAGCGGCGGGGCGACAGGACGTCGCCCCG
>JBMOQZ010000018.1:0-4208 GCA_049322475.1 Myxococcota bacterium
AGGTGGTCGCGACCGACGTCTCCGAGGCCGCGGCGGCGCTCGCGCGGAAGAACGCCGAGCATCCCGAGGGCCCCGCCGGCGACCCCCGTGGCGGCGATCCCGCCCACGACGCCGGCGAAGCGGGCCATCAGGCCTCCGCGGCCTGCCGCTCGTCCGCGTCCCGCGCGAGCCGGTGGCCCCACCGCCTCGCCGCCGCCGCGGCCA
Organism: Myxococcota bacterium; assembly: GCA_049322475.1. GTDB lineage: Bacteria > Myxococcota_A > UBA796 > UBA796 > SXON01 > JBMOQZ01. The sequence goes on from JBMOQZ010000018.1 coordinate 205, forward strand.
TCCAGCCGAGCAGCGGTCCGAGCAGCACCCCGATCACGACGGAGCCGAGGAAGCAGCTCAGGAACAGGTCCCCGCCCTTCGTCGCCATCTCCCAGACGCCGCCCTCCGGCAGCGTCATGCCCGCGGTGAACGTGCCGTGGCGGATCCACTCGCCGACCGCGATCTGGCTGGCGATGAGGAACGGGGCGAGCAGCGGAAACGAGACGTTCGCCGCGGCGTAGACCAGCGCCTGGTTGAGCTTCAGCCACTTCGCGACGGCGACACACACGAAGATGTGCAGCCCGTAGATCGGCAGGCCCCCGACGAACACGCCGACGGCGACCGCCTTGCCGATGGAGGCGGGGGTCAGGTGCGCGCGGAGCATCTGGTGGATGCGCGCGCGCAGCTCCAGCAGCCACTTCCTCACGCCGGCGGCGCTCCCGCGTGCTCGCGGACCTTCTGCGCGAGCCCGGGCATGCGGTCGGCCATCGTGCGCGCCGCGGTGGGGCCGGTGCGGTAGACGTCGCCGGCGAGCAGCGTGACGATGCCGCGCCGGAAGTAGGGCTTCTGCAGCTCGCGCGGGGCGAGCGCGAGCGTCATGAAGTCGCCCGCGTACCAGTGGTCGATCACCTTGCGGAAGACCCCGGCGCCGTCGCGATACTTCCCCTCGTACTCGGCGAGGTCGCCGCCCGTGAGCGCGTCCGCGAGCATCTTCGCGCCCTTGAGCCCGAGCAGGACCCCGGAGCTGAACACCGGGTCGATGAAGGTGGCGGCGTCGCCGCAGAGGGCGAAGCCCTCGCCCGAGAAGGTGGTGGCGGACTGTGTGAAGTCCTTCAGCCCCCGCCACGGGAGGATGCGTTCCGCGTCGACGAGGCGCGCGGCGGCGTCCGGCGACGCGGCCAGGGCGCCGGCGAAGCGCTCCTCCGGCGTGCCGGAGAGGGGACAGGCCGGCGACATGACCACGCCCACGCTGGCGACGCCGCCGCCGAACGGGATGATCCAGATCCACCCGCCGGGGATGCAGCAGATGGTGATGTCGCCGGGCTCGTCGGGCGAGCGCTGCTTCACGCCGCAAAAGCGCGAGCCGATCGCCGCGTTGCGGAGCCGGGCATCGCCGACGCGCAACCCGAGCTTGCCGGCGAGCCACATGTCGCGCCCCGCCGCGTCGACGATGCGGCCGGCGCGCAGTGGGCCGGCGGTGGTGTGCAGCGTGCCGGGCAGCGCCACGTCGGTGGCCTTCGCGTAGACGATCTCGCAGCCGGCGGCCTCGGCGACGGCGCGCCAGCGCAAGTCGAACACCTCGCGCTGGACCTGCCAGGCGAACGTGTACTTCGGGTCCTCGGCCTCGGAGAAGTCGAAGCGGACGGACCGGCCGCCCTCGCAGAAGACCGCGCCGTGCTTGACGGCGAAGCCGGACAGATCGAGCCCGCAGTCCTCGAACACCTCGGCGGAGCAGGGCAACATCGACTCGCCCACCACGCTCTCGGGACGCTCGACCGCCTCGACGAGCCGCACGGTGGCGCCGCGCCTGCGCAGGTAGACGCCGAGCGCGCAGCCGGTGGGGCCGGCGCCGACGATCAGGAAGTCCGGGGTCATGCGGCGGAGCGTCGCTCCTCGATGAAGCGGGCGAGCGCGTCCACGCTGGCGAAGGCCTCGCGCGCGCGGTCGTCGTCGGGCATCTTCACGCCGAACTCCTGCTCGACGTGGATGGCCAGCTCGAGGGCGTCGACGGAGTCGAGCCCGAGGCCGCCGCCGAAGAGGCGGTCGCCGTCCACGATGTCCGCCGGGGTCACGCCCTCCAGCATGAGCACCCGGACGATCATCTCCTTGATACGCGTGCGTAGATCGTCCACGTCCTTCCTCTCGGGGGTGCCTGTTAACACTGCGATGGTCCTGTTCTTCGCCCTGTTCGCATGCGCTCGTCCGCATCAGCTCGTGATGGTCGCGGACGCGACGCCCGTCGCGCCGGTGGCGATCGTGCCCGGCTGCCCGAGCGAGGAGGACGGCACCCTCTCGGCGTGCCAGTGGCGCCGCGTCGTGTGGGCCCACCACCTCTGGGCGAGCGGGCTCGTCGGCGGCTTCGTCACGTCGGGGAACGCCGTCTACAACCGCTACGTCGAGGCCGAGGCGCTCGCCGCCGGGCTCGCCGCGCTGGGGGTGCCCGCGGATCGCGTCACCCTCGAGCCGCGCGCGCTCCACACCGACGAGAACATCGCGTACGCGCTGCGGCTGCTCGAGGGGCACGCCGTCGTCGCCGTCGCGAGCGACCCCATCCAGGCCGACGGCGGCTGCGCGATGGTGAACGCGTGGACGGAGGGCGTCACGTGCCTCTCCGCCCCGATGGACTACCGCTTCGTCGGCGCGCGGCTCGCCCGCGGCGTGCCGGAGGTGCGCACGGAGCCCGTGAACGAGTGGGTGCCGCTGGACGAGCGCGAGGCCGCGATCCGCGAGATCACGGGCTGGAAGCGGCCGCCGTCGATGATGCTGTACCTCGTGAACACGCTGAAGCGGCCGTTCGGGTTGTCGAGGCCGCCGAGGCTGCCCGAGTAGGGCTACAGGCTACAGCCGGTCGGGAACCGCGCGTCGGGGGCGTTGTCGAGTCGGACATGTGCGTGGACCTCGTACCGGAGCAGGGCCTCGTCGTCGTGGTGGACAAGTCCGACTTCGTGCTCGGCGTGTACCGCGACGGGAAGCTGATCGAAGGGCCGGACGGCTCGCCGGCGTGTTTCCCCGTCGCGTTGGGCGCGGATCCCGTCGGCGACAAGGTGAGGCAGGGCGACGAGCGCACGCCCGAGGGCACGTTCCGCGTCACGCACCGCAACCCGAGGTCGGCGTTCCACCTCTCGCTGGGGCTCAACTACCCGGACGCGGCGCACGCCGAGAAGGGCCACGAGCTGGGCATCATCGACGCGGCCACGCGCGATCGCGTCGTCGCGGCGGACCGCGCCCGCCAGATGCCGGTGCGCACGACGCGCCTCGGCGGCGACATCTACATCCACGGCGGCGGCCCGCTCCCGCGCTGGTGGACGGACGGCTGCATCGCCGTCTCGAACGACGTGATGGACTGGCTCTTCGTGACCGTCGGCCCGGGGACGCGCGTCCGCATCGATCCCTGACGGCGCTACACGATCTGTCGCAACAGGTCCCCGCCCCCGCGGAACACCTGCCACCCGTCGCCGACGAGCACGGCCTCGACGCCGGGGAGCGCGGCGAGCCGGCGGACCGACGCGACGGCGGCGGCCTTGTCCACGAGCTTGGCGTCCGGGAGCATCATCAGGCGGCCGGCGCGGTGGGCGCGGACGAGGTCGCCGGTGATCAGCGTGGCGCCGTCGAGCAGGAGCGCGAGCTCGCCGGGGGTCTTGCTCCCGTGCAGCTCGATGGCGACGAGCCCGGGGACGACCTCCTCGCCGTCGCCGAGCCAGCGGTCGGCCGGGAACACACCCTCCTCCGCGCGGGGCCCGCACACCTTCGCGCCGGTCCACGCCGCGATGTCGGCGGCGGCGCGGGTGTGGTCGGAGTTCGTCACCACGATCCACGCGGCGCCGCCGAGCTCCGCGAGGTGCGCCCGGTCGTGCGGCGAGAGCGGGAGGGGATCGACGAGCACGTTGCCGTCGGGGCGGACCCAGCAGAGGCCGTGGAAGTCGACGTTGCGCGCCTCGTCGAAGGTCGACCAGGAGTAGAGGTCCGGGCGGTGGAGGGACTTCATGGAGCGGCGCTAACGCGCCGCGGGTCCCGGCTACAGGCTGGGGGCGCCGGGGCGGGGCCTCCGTACGGGGCGCCGGCGCCCCGCGATCCCGACACGGGCGCCCCAGGCTGCGACGGAAAGACCGCACTTGCGTACGGCACGGCGCTTGCTCTTCCCCGGAGCATGCTCGCCCTCCTCCTCGCGTGCAGCGACTACGAGCTCACCCAGCCCGTCGACCACCCCGGCGACGACGAAGGTCGGCCGCCGCGCTCCGATCGCGACCCGCCGCCGGACCGCATCGACACGGGCGACCCCACCGTCGACAGCGGCGGCGCCCCGC
>JBMOQZ010000019.1:0-38204 GCA_049322475.1 Myxococcota bacterium
CCTTCGCGACCTCGGCGGCCTTCGCCTCGGCCTCCTTCGCGGCGGCCTCGGCGGCGGCGACCTCGGCCTCCGCCTTCTTCATCTCCTCCTCGGCCTGCACCATCGCGTCCTCGACGCCGCTCCGGGCCGCGTAGATCCCGTACGCGACGGCGCCGACGGCGCCCGTGCACACGAGCACCCCGCCGACCACGAGCACACCCACGAGCCCCGCGGCGATCCCGACCGCCTTCTTCGTACCGTCTTCCATGACTTCCTCGGTGGCGACCCTGTACGGGCCGCGGAGCGCGCTGCTTACACGATCCCGCGCGCGATCGCCACGCTTTCGCAGGCGGGACGCCTACGTCCGACGGGCCACCCAGCCCGCGTCCAGCTCGACGGCGCCGACCGCCTCGACGGGGCCCTCCAGCGTGACGGCGCCGCCCTCGCCGACCTCGACGCGGAGCGTGCCGCCGTCCATCCGCACCTCCACCGGCGAGGACGCGCGGCCCGTCGCGACCGTCGCGGCGGCGACGGCGCACGCGCTGGACCCGCTGGACCGCGTCTCGCCCGCGCCGCGCTCCCACACCTTCACGCGTACGGCGCGCGGGCCCTCGACGGCCACGAACTGCACGTTCGTCCGCGCCGGCACGGAGCGCTCGATCCGCGCCCCGAGCGAGCGCCAGTCGTCCGGCACGGCGAACACGACGTGGTGGGGATTGCCGACGTCGACCGGGAGCGCGGTCACGCCTTCGACCGAGCGGGGCTCGCCGACCCGCGCGACGCCCATCTCCACGCGCACGTCGTCGCCGGCGACCCACGCGCGCACGACGCCGCCCTTCGTCCACAACGTGAGCGGCGAGGCGGCGCCGCGCCGCCGGACGAGCCAGTGCGCGAAGATGCGGATGCCGTTGCCGCTCTTCTCCGCCTCGCTGCCGTCCGGGTTCCAGATGCGCAGCCCGCCGTCGACCGGCTCGAGCACGCCGTCGCCGCCGACGCCGGTGCGGCGGTCGCAGAGGGCGCGGGCCAGGTCCGGGGTGACGGGCGGGCCGTCCTCCAGCACGAGGTAGTCGTTCCCCAGCCCGTGACTCCGAAACAGGCGCATCGCCCGCCCGCTATCTCGGGGATAGGGGTGGCGGGTGATCCGGTTCACGAACAACAGCGCGCGCGCCGCCACGCTCGGCGCGGCGGTCGACGCGCTGGGGCTCGCGGCGGGCTTCGCCGAGGACGTGTGCCTCGTGCTCGGCGGCGACGGCACGATGCTGCGGGCCATCCAGCGTCACGGGCCGGCGTACCGCTACCTCGGGATCAACTGCGGGCACCTCGGGTTCCTGATGAACGAGCTCCCGGGCGAGGACGAGGACGTCGCCCGGCGCGTCGTGGACGTGATCGGCGGCGGGCGGTTCATCTCGCCCTCGTTCCCGCGGCTCGGCATGCGCGCGGAGGGCGCCCACGGGCTCGCGGAGGCGCGCGCGCTCAACGACGTCTACGTCGAGCGCCAGGTGGGGCAGACCTGCCACCTGCGCGTGACGGTCGACGGGGTCGAGGTGGTGGGGAGCATGGTGTGCGACGGGCTCGTGGTCGCGAGCGCGCTGGGCTCGACGGCGTATTCGTTCTCGGCCGGGGGCCCGGCGGCGCACCCGTGCCTCCGCGCGCTGCACGTCACCGCCATCTGCCCGCACACGCCGCGGCTCGCGCCCATCGTGTTGCCGTTCACGTCGCAGGTGCGGATCGAGGTGCTGGATCCGCGTGTCCGTCGCGCCCGCGCGGTCGCCGACGGCGTGCCGGTGGAGGACGTGTCCGTGGTCGAGATCGGCGGCGGCGACGACGAGGTGCGCCTCTGCTTCTTCGAGGGGCACGACTTCACCACCACGATGATTAGAAAAATCCTCCACCCCTGATGCTCCGCACAACGGACGATTGGGTCCGGTTTACGTGGGCGGTAGGTTGGGTCTCGGAGGTGGTCCCATGCTGACCGTCGGCGAGCTCGCCGTCACCCGTCCTTCTTCCGTGAAGGTGCTCCAGCGGCTCGGTATCGACTTCTGCTGCGGCGGCGCGCTCCCGCTCGCCGAGGCCTGCCTGAACCAGGGCGTCGACCCCCGCGCGGTCCTCGACGAAGTGGAGCGCGAGGAGGCCCGCGCCAGCGGCGTCGACGACCGCTGGGACCTCGCGCCGCTCCCGGAGCTGATCGCGCACATCGTGAGCACGCACCATCGTCCGCTCGACGCCGAGCTGCCCCGGCTCACCGCGCTGGTGGAGGAGGTGACGACCGCGGACCGCCCACGCGACCCCGAGGGCATGGACGCGCTGCGCGACCTCTGGAGCCGGCTCGTGTCCGATCTGCTGCCTCACCTGCGCGAGGAGGAGGCGCACGTCTTCCCGTGGATCCTCGGCGATCGCGCCACCGACCCGCCGAAGGCGATCTACGGCATGGGCTCCGAGCACGTGCACGTCAGCCGCGCGCTGACCGAGCTGCGCGAGGTCACCGACGAGTACACGCTCCCGGACGACGCGAGCGACGCGAGGAAGGCGCTGTGGGCGGGGCTCGAGGCGCTGGAGGCCGACCTGCAGCGGCACATCCACCTCGAGAACAACGTCCTGTTCCCGCGGGCGGTGCAGACCGCGCCGTAGGGGGGGCGTCCCGGTCAGTACACGTCGTACTTGCGGCGGTACGCCTCGTGCTCCGCCTCGTTCCGCGACGGGTGCAGCACGCGCTGCGCGTCGTGCAGGTAGAACCAGTACTCGCTCGGCACGGGGTCGAGCGCCGCGTCGAGCGCGACCACGCCGGGGTTGCCGATGGGCGTGGGCGGGAGGCCGCCGCGCAGGCGGGTGTTCCACGGGTCCTGCGGGTCGCGGAGCTTCTTCAGGAAGGCCTCGCGGTCGTTCCAGTCGGCGAGCGTGTAGCGGCTCGTCGCGTCGACCCCGAGGTTCCAGCCGCTGTCGAGGCGCTTCCACAGGATGCCCGCGACGAGCGGACGGTTCGCCGGCGTGGGCTCCTCGCGCTCCAGCAGGCTCGCCATGACGACGATCTGCTCGAGCGAGCGCGCGCCGACGTCGCCCTTGCGACGGTCCCAGAAGCGCGCGGCGAAGGTGTCGAGCTGGCGCTGGACGAAGTCCTTCGGGTCGAAGCGGTCGGGCTCGACCCGGTAGGTCTCCGGGTAGAGGTAGCCCTCGAGCGTGCCCTGCGGCAGCGGGAACGGTGCCCGGTAGAGCGTCACGTCCTTCGCGACGGCCTCGTAGGCGCCCGGCTGGATCCACCCCTTCTCCGCGAGCGCGGCGTCGATCTCGCGGATGCGCCAGCCCTCGACCACGGTGAACGGCTCGTCCTTCGGCACCGGCACGCCGCAGAGCGCGGCGAGCAGCTCGTCCGCGGTCATGCCGCGCGTGACGCGGTGCCGCCCCGCCTTGATGCAGGCGCCGTCCGCGCCGAGCCGCAGGTGCCACTCCCAGCGCCACTCCTCGGCGATCAGGCCCTCGGCGGCGAGCTCGTCGGCGAGCCCCCGCGCCGTGGCGCCGGCGGGGACCTCGAACATCACCTCCTCGGTGGCCCCGGGCTGGGGCGGCGCGCCGAGGTCGCAGGCGGTCAGCAACAGGATCATGCGTACTTCCAGATGTCGCGGCCGGAGAGGATCTTCCCGTCGAGCTCGCCGGCGAGGGCGTGGCGGAACGCGCGGGCGAGCACGTCGAGCGGCATCGCGCGCCAGTCGTCGACGAGCGGGCCGACGCCCGGCAGCTTCGCGAGGCCCGCCCCCGCCGCCAGCACGAAGCCGGGGACGTCGCGCGCGCCGTGGTGCCCGGCGGGCGCGCCCCCCGGCGACGCGAGCGCCGAGGGCCGGAAGATGGCGAAGGCGAGCCCGCTGTCGCGCACGATGCGCTCCTGCGCTCCCTTCGCCTGCATGTAGGCGCCCATCCCGCCGGCACCGAAGCTCGACATCAACACGAAGCGGGGCACGCCCACGCGCCGGCAGGCCTCCACGAGCAGCCGGGTGGGGCCGACGTCGCTCGTCTCGTAGGTGTCGCCGGTGTCGAAGCGTTTGCGCATCGTGCCGACGAGGCAGAGCACGGCGTCGCAGCCCCGGAGCGCCGCGTCCAGCGCGGCGGCGTCGGTGAGGTCGAAGACGCGCGCGCGGGGGTCCTTCCCGAGGGCGTGCGTGGCCGCCGTCTTCGGTCGGACGTGCAGCACGAGGTCGAGCCCGTCGGCGTGCTGGAGGAAGACCTGGCCGGTGGCGCCGGTGGCGCCCGCGACGAAGACGCGCATGCCGCCGGGGCTAACCGCGAGCCCCGGCAGGGGCGAACGACGCGTCGCGACGGGCCGTTCCCAGCGCTCGAGTGTTCGACACCCGCGCGAAGTGACGCTTTTCCACTATAGTGCGGGCCTCCGGCGCCGATGGGAGGGCGACATGTGGGACCGGCTGCGCCGCTCGTTCGCGAACCCGCGGCGCCTGTTCGTGCTCGTGCTGGTGTGCGCGTGGGCGGTCACGATGTGGGGCATGTGGGCGCTGCTGTCGGGCTCCTTCCTCGCCGACTACCGGCGGCTGGAGCGGGAGGACGTGCTCGCCGACCTCGGGCGCGCGGAGGACGCCCTCGGCGCCCGCGTGGCCGCCCTCCGGTCCTCGACGCGGGACTGGGCGGTGTGGGACGACCCCTACCGGTTCGTGCAGGACCGCAACCCCGAGTTCATCGAGGTGAACGTCCAGGACTCGCCGTTCCGGTCGCTCGGGCTGAACCTGATGGTGTTCGTCGACACGGCGCCCCGCGTCGTGTTCGCCAAGCAGTTCGACCTCGCCGCGGACCACGCCGTTCCCGTCGATCCCGTGCTGATCGAGTCCCTGATGGCGCTGCCGGAGCTCTTCCGGCACGACGACCCCGGGCACCACGTCGCCGGCCTCCTCGGCACGCCGGCAGGCCTCGTCGTGATCGGGGCCTCGCCGATCCTCCCCAGCGACGAGAGCGGGCCCGTGCGCGGCACGCTGGTGTTCCTGCGGAAGCTCGACGCCGGCGAGGTCGCCCGCGTGGCCGAGACCGTCCATCTCGACATCCGCGTCCGCGACGCCGCGGGCGCCGGCGACGACGCGGTGGCGGCGCTGCGCGCGCGTGTCCCGGTGGTCCGCGAGGTCGACGCCGACCGGGTCGAGGCGTTCACGCCGCTCCTCGACGTCCGCGGCGAGCCCGTGGCGGTGCTCCAGCTCGCGTCGCCGCGCGCGGTCTACGCGCAGGGCGTGCGGACCGTCCGCTGGGCGTACGGCGTCGTGGGCGTGGCCGCGGCGATCACGTTCTCGGTGGTCTACGTGCTCGTCTCGGGGCTGTGGACGCGCGCCGAGGACCAGGTGCGGCGGCGCGCCTTCCGCGACCCGCTGACCGGGCTCCCGAACCGCGCGCTCTTCAGCGAGCGGCTCGCCGGGATGCTCGCGGCCGAGCGTGACGGGCGACCGGGGGTCGCCGTTGCCTTCCTCGACCTCGACGGCTTCAAGGACGTCAACGACACGTACGGGCACGACGTGGCCGACCGCCTTCTCGTGAGCGTCGCGTCGCGACTGGAGGGCGGCGTCCGCGGAAACGATTTCGTCGCGCGCCACGGCGGCGACGAGTTCCTCGTGCTGGCGCCCGGCGTCCACACGCCCGACGGCGTCCGCGCCCTCGCCGAGCGCCTCATCGGCGCGCTCGCCGCGCCCTTCGTCCTCGACGAGCGCGAGCTCCACCTGTCCGCCAGCGTGGGGATCGCCGTCTCGCCCGAAGACGGCGCGGACGCCGCCACGCTGGTGAAACACGCGGACCTGGCGATGTACGAGGCGAAGGAGGCCGGGCGGGGGGGCTGGATCCGCTTCGACCCGTCGCTCGACGCGCGCGCGGGGCGGACGCTCCACCTGCGGGGCCGCCTCGCCGGGGCGCTCGCCGCGGGCGAGCTCCGCCTCGAATACCAGCCGCAGGTCGACGCCACGACCGGGCGGATCGTGGCCGTCGAGGCGCTGGTGCGGTGGCACACCCCCGAGCGGGTGATCCTCCCCGGCGAGTTCGTCCCGGTGGCCGAGCAGACGGGCCTGATCGCGCCGATCGGGGCGTGGATCCTCCGGCGGGCCTGCGCCGACGCGATGGCGTGGTCCGCGGCCGGGCTGCCGCCGATCCGGGTCGCCGTGAACGTCTCCACCCGCCAGTTCCGCGACGAGGCGATCGTGGGGCAAGTGCGCGAGGCGCTCGCCGCCACCGGCCTCCCCGCGTCGCGGCTCGAGCTCGAGATCACCGAGAGCCTCGCGATGCGCGAGCCCGAGCTCGCGCGGCGGGCGCTCGAGCTGCTGAAGGGGGAGGGCCTGACCGTCGCGCTGGACGACTTCGGCGCCGGGTACTCCTCGCTCGCCAACCTGCGTCTCTACCCCTTCGACCGCGTGAAGCTCGATCGCGCGTTCCTCGCCGACGGCCCGACCGCCGCGCCGCTCGTCTCCGCGGTCGTGCGCCTCGCGCACGCGCTCGGGTTCGAGGTGGTCGCCGAGGGAGTCGAGACCGCGGAGCAGCTCGCGCTCTTGCGGGAGGAGGGCGCCGACGCGCTGCAGGGCTACCTGATCTCGCGGCCCGTCCCAGCCGACGGGATCGCGGAGCTGCTGAAGGCGGGGGCCCCGACCGAGGGGCGTCGCGAGTACGCCCGACCCTAGGCGCCGAGCTTCGAGAACGCGAACGTGTCGGCGTCGTCGCGCGTGGCGAGGAGGAACGCCTCGGTCGTGCCCACGTCCACGATCGCCTTCGTCCACCACACGCCGATGCAGCAGAGCAGGATGCCGAGCAGCGTGAAGAGGCCCGTGACGAAGTAGTAGACGAGCAGCGTCAGGCGGTTTCCGTCGGCGAGCTCCCACGAGCGCTCCAGCGCGGCGACCGGGCCCTTCCCCTCGAGCGCGACCGCGTGGGCGCCCAGCGCGAGGCCGAGCGCGACGTAGATCGATGCCGGGAGCGCCACGAGCGCGCCGAGGAGGAGCCCGCCGCCGATCGCGAGGTCGCGCTGGTCGGCGGACCAGGCGACCGCGGCGAGGACCCCGCCGGGGAGGAGCGAGGCCACGAAGGTGCCGAGCGCCACGAGCGTGGAGAGCACCTTCCAGCCGGCCATGCGCCCGAAGGCGTCGAACCCCCGGAAGAGCGTGACCACCTCGGCCTGCCCGTCGACCACGAGGTCGCGATGCAGGCGGATCCAGCCGGTGTGGATCCAGCTGCGCACGAGGAACCCGATCACCCCGAACACCACCACGACGCCGATCACCACGGCGAACGCGGCGAGGAGCGCCAGCGCGGCCTCGGGCGACATCTCGACGTCGCCGTTCTCGCCGCCGAAGTCCGACGGCCCGCCCCCCGAGCTCCCGCCCTGCGTGATGCCCATGAGGAAGCCGCCGAGCAGGATGCCGAGCGGCTGCCGCTTGAGCCCCTCGATCCCGTGCGCGATGGCGCGCGCCGGGGAGAACGCCTCGGAGAAGGTCACTCGGAGGGATAACCGGGCGCGCCCGGCGCCGGCGCGCTTCCGGTGACCCCTCCCACCGGCCCGCGCGGCGGACCCCTGCTAAGGTGCGGCCGTGCGCACCAACCCCCGTCTCGCGCGGCTCCCGACCTACCCGACCGTCGCGCTCGATCGTGTCCGCGACCGGATGCTCGCCGAGGGCCGGACCGTCTACGACTTCGGCACCGGCGACCCCATCGAGCCCACCCCCGCCTTCATCCGCGAGCGCATGAAGGTCAGCGTCGCCGAGAACTGCCGCTACCCGACGGTCGCGGGCGAGCCCGTCATCCGCGAGGCCTTCGCCGGCTACGCCCGCCGGCGCTTCGGCGTCGCCCTCGACCCCGCCTCGCAGATTTTGCCCACGTCCGGCAGCAAGGAGGCGGTCTTCCACCTCCCCGTGCTGGTCATCGACCCCGACGCGCCCGACCGCACCGTCGTGTTCCCCGATCCCGGCTACTCGGTCTACTACCGGGGCACCGTGCTCGCCGGCGGCGAGCCCGTCCCGCAGAAGCTCTCGGGCGACTTCGTGCAGCGCATCTGGGAGCTCCCGGAGGAGCTGCTCCGCAAGACGCGCCTCGCCTGGATCAACACGCCGCACAACCCCTGCGGCGCGGTCATGTCGGAGGCGGACCTCCGCCGCACCTGGGAGGTCTGCCGCGAGCACGACATCCTGCTGGTCAGCGACGAGTGCTACGCCGACACCTGGTTCGACACCGCCCCGCCCAGCATCCTGCAGGTCGCGACCGAGGGCGTGCTCGCCATCTTCAGCCTGTCGAAGCGCAGCGGCATGACCGGGTACCGCTCCGGCATCGTCGCGGGCGACGCCGCCGTGATGAAGGAGCTGCGCGCGTTCCGGGCGAACCCCGGGCTCGCGCCGCAGGACTTCGTGAACGCCGCCGCCGCCGCCGCGTGGGGCGACGACGACCACGCCGAGGCGCGCCGGCACGTCTTCGCCGCCAAGCGCAAGGTGCTCCTCGAGTTCCTCGCCGAGGCCGGGCTCGAGGTGGTCGCCAGCGAGGCGAGCTTCTACCTCTGGGTGCGCGCGCCGGGCGGGGCGAGCGGCCAGGCCTACGCCGAGAAGCTCCTCGGCGCCGGCATCCTCGCCTACCCGGGCAGCGCGTTCGCCGTGACCGACGCCGGCCACGACTACGTGCGCCTCGCGCTCGTCCCGGACGTCGACACCTGCCGCAACGCGGTGGAGGCGTGGCGGGCGATCCTGTAGCGGGACGGGGCGGGCGAGGACGCTCGCACCCACGACGATTCGCGTCGACGGGGGGTTCCGGTCGCTCGTGGGGGAATCCGGCCTACAGACGGCCCGAGTGCACGGGTTCGCGGCGACAGATCGGGTGACTGCAATCGGGAGGACCCGCCGCCCGCACGGGATGCGGGAATGTCGGCGTTTTTCCGTTCGCGCGGCCGGCAGGCGAGCGCCGATGTTGCATTCGACCCATCTGTCGCGGGGACGTCTTGCACTCGCGGGCTCTGTCACCGCGGGCCCGGCTTCGTGGGGGCTGGCGTCTCGCCCGCCCCACGGGATGCATCTACCCGAACGCCTCCTCGATGTTCGCTTGCAATCCTCGCCCCTCCGCCGCCTCCTCCACCGCCGCACGCATCGCCGGCGCCTGCGAGTGCGTCGCCAGCGCGCGGATCGCCGCGGTCGCGTCGGCGCGGGAGGCCGCGCGCACGAGCTCGAGGAGCACCGCGCGGGCGCCGTCCGAGCGCAAGAGCCCCACCGCGACGATCACGACCTCGCGGTCGCGGGCGAGCACGGTGTCGGCGAGCCGCTCGGTCAGGAGCGGAAGCGCCTCCGGCAGCCTCGACTGCCCCAGCGCGAGGACCACGTCGGGGTCGTCGAGGCGCTCACGCGCCACCCGGAGGCCCTCGCCCGGATTCAACGCGAGGAGCGACCCGAGCGCGTCCGAGACGACGGCGGGATCAGGGTCGCCGGCGCGGAGCTTGAAGAGCGCGAGCGCGGCGGCCGCGGGCTCGCCCGTCGCGGCGAGCGCCTGCGCGGCGGCGGCGCGTACGTTGGGGAGCGGGTCCGCGAGCGCCTCGGCGAGCGGCAGCAGCGCGTCGGTCCCGCCGATCCGCGCGATCGCGAAGGCGCAGCGGGCGCGCAGACCGGCGGCGACGTCCTCCGGCTTGCCGTAGGCCGCCTGCAGCTGCACGTGGCGGATCCCGCGGACGAAGGGCGCGGGGTCGCCGTGCTCGAGGTGGTCGAGCGCGGTGGCGCACGCGAGCTTCGCGGCGCAGTTGAGGTCCTCCACGTCGTAGAAGCGGTCCCACGCGGCGAGGAGCGGGGCCCGGAGCCCGAGGAGGAGCCGCTCCCCGGCGATCTCCGCCGCCTTCGCCACGACGAGCTCGGCCGGGTCTTCCAGCGCGGCGCGCAGGCCCTCGACGGCGACGCGCTCGTCGGGCTCGCGCGCGAGGGCGCGAACACCGGCGAGCACGGCGGCGAGGTCACGGCGGGCGGGACGGCGAGCCACGCCGTCAGCCTACCCGGCGATGCGAAATGCCACGACGGCCCCGCCGCCCGTGCCGGATAGACTCGCGCCCATGAACACGGACGAGCTGCGCGCGCGCATCGACGCGGAGGACCCCGCCGCGGTCGAGGAGGCGATCGAGAAGCTCGATCGCGGCGAGCTCCGCGTCGCCGAGAAGGTCGACGGCGCCTGGGTCGTCCACGCGTGGGTGAAGCAGGCCATCCTGCTGTACTTCCGCTTCGCGAAGATCGTGCCGATGGAGGCCGGGGCGCTGCACTTCCACGACAAGATCCCGGTGAAGTCCGACCTGTCGACGTTCCGCGTCGTGCCCCCCGGCGTGGTCCGCCGCGGCGCGCACGTCGAGCCCGGCGCCATCGTGATGCCCGGCTACGTGAACATCGGCGCGTGGGTGGGCGCGGGCACGATGGTCGACACCTGGGCCACCGTGGGGAGCTGCGCGCAGATCGGCCGCAACGTGCACCTCTCCGGGGGCGTGGGCATCGGCGGCGTGCTCGAGCCCCTGCAGGCGCAGCCCGTGATCGTCGAGGACGGCGTGTTCGTCGGGAGCCGCTGCGTGGTGGTGGAGGGCGTCCTCGTCGAGGAGGAGGCCGTGCTCGGCGCGAACGTGGTCCTCACCGCGTCCACGCCGATCCTCGACGTGACCGGGCCCGAGGAGGTGGTCCACAAGGGCCGCGTGCCGGCGCGCTCCGTGGTGGTGCCCGGCGTGCGCCAGAAGCGCTTCCCGGCGGGCGAGTACGGGCTCCCCTGCGCGCTGATCATCGGCCGGCGCACGGCGTCGACCGACAAGAAGACCTCGCTCAACGCGGCGCTGCGGGACTTCGGTGTCGCGGTGTGAGGCGCTCGCGCGGGAGCTCTGCGCGATCCCCAGCGTGACCGGCGACGAGCGCGCCTGCGCCGACGCGATCGAGCGCCGGCTGCGCGCCACCCGGTACGAAGTCACGCGCGTGGACGAGAGCGTGCTCGCCCGCTCGCCGCGCACGGGCCGCCCGCTCGTGCTGCTGGTGGGCCACACCGACACCGTCCCCGGCAAGCCGGGCGACGGCCCCGTGCGCGTCGTCGGCGACCGGCTCTTCGGCCTCGGCGCCAGCGACATGAAGGGCGGGCTCGCCGTCATGGTCGCGCTCGCCGAGGACCTCGATCCCGCCGCGCTCGCGTACGACGTCGGCTTCGTGTTCTACGACCGCGAGGAGGGGCCCTGGGCCGACAGCGGGCTCGGTCCCGTGCTCGACCACGTGCCCTGGCTGAAGGAGGCGGCGCTCGCCTTCTGCCTCGAGCCCTCCGACAACGTCGTGCAGGTGGGCTGCATGGGCTCGATGCACGCGCGCGTGCGGTTCGTCGGGAGGTCCGCGCACTCGGCGCGCCCCTGGCAGGGCGAGAACGCCATCCACGCCGCCGCGCCGCTGCTCGCGCGCCTCGCCGCGCGCGCGCCGGTCGACGTCGAGCGCGACGGCCACGTCTTCCGGGAGGTCGTGAGCGCCACGCAGGCGCAGGGCGGCACCGCCCGCAACGTCATCCCCGACCGCTTCGAGCTCAACCTCAACTACCGCTTCGCGCCGGGCCGCTCGCTGGAGGAGGCGGAGGCCGAGCTGCGCGCGCTCGTCGGCGAGGGGCCGGAGGTCGACTTCGTCGAGCGGGCTCCCGCGGGCCGCGTCGTCGGGCGGAACGCGCTCCTGCAGCGCTTCCTCGCGCTCAACGGCAACGCCGTCGCCGCCAAGCAGGCGTGGACCGACGTCGCGCGCCTCGGGCAGGCCGGGGTCGACGCCGTGAACCTCGGCCCGGGGCTCGCCGCGCAGGCGCACCAGGCCGGGGAGTGGGCGAGCCTCGCGCTCCTCGAGGAGAGCTACGCCCAGTTCCGCAGGTTCCTGACCGCGGGATGAGCCCCCACGGCCGCTCGTCGATCGAGGGACCGCCCCCCCGGGCGCCGCTCTGGCTCGTGCCCGCCGCGCTGCTCGTCACCCTGCCGGCGCTCGGCAAGGCGCCCGCGATCGACGAGGAGACGTACCTGCACCTCGGGCGCGTGCTCGACGTGCTGCGACCCTACGACTGGGCGCGGAGCTGGCCCCCCTGGGACGCCGACGGCTTCGTGTTCGCCCACCCGCCGCTGCACCTCTGGTGGATGGCGGCGCTCCGAGGGCTCGACGGCCTTCCGGCGATCTCCCGCGCGGTCGCCGGCGCACCCTGGATCGCGCTGTTCGCGTTCGCGGTCGTGCGGCTCGCCCACCGCCTCACGCACCACCCGTCGCTCGCCGCCGCCACCTGGCTGGCGAGCACCGTGACGCTCCTCGGCCTGCACGACACCTGGATGATCGACCTGCCCTACGCGGCCCTCGTCACGTTCTCGCTCGCCGCGTGGCGCGAGGCGATCGACGACCCGCGCTGGGAGCTGCCCGCGGGCGTCGCGATGGGGCTCGCGTGCGTGACGAAGTACCCGGCGCTGCTGTTCTGCGCCGTGTTGCTCGCGCACATGGCGCGGCGCGGCGTGCGGTGGCGCGTGTGGGTGCCGGCGCTCGGGATCTTCGGCGCGGTCGAGGGCTGGCTCGCCGTCGCGTACGGGCGACCGCACCTGTGGGAGGTCTGGTCGCGGCGCGGCGAGATCGCGTCCGGCGAGCCGCTGGGGCGCGCGGTCGGCGTGCTCGTGCGCCTCGCGCTCGCGCCGCTCCCCCTCGTGCTCTTTAGGTCGAAGCCCGCGGTCGCGACGGCGGGGGCGCTCGGGGGCCTCCTGCTCCTCGCGCTCGCCCGCCCGGTGACGTCGGGGACGTGGCTCCTCGTGGTGAGCGCGGGGCTCGGCGGCGCGATGGTCGCCCGGGCCGTCTGGGCGGCGGCGAGCCAGCCATATCGCCGGCGGAAGGGCGATCGCGACGACGGGCTCCTGCTCGGCGGCTGGGTGCTCGCCGGCGTGCTCGGCGTGGCCGCGCTCCACAATTACGCCGCGGCGCGGTACCTGCTCCCGGTGACCGCGCCGATCGCGATTCTGCTCGCCCGCAGCGCCGAGGAGGTGCTCTGGGGCAAGGCCATCCAGCGCGTGGCCGTGGGGCTCTCCGGCGCGCTGGCGATCGCGCTGGCCGTCGCCGACTGGAGGTTCGCCGCCGCGGGCGCGGAGGTCGCCGCGAAGGTCGTCGCCGCGGCGCCCGAGGGGGGGCGCTTCGCGGGCGAGTGGAGCTTCCGCGACGGCATGGAGCGCGCCGGGTGGACGCGCCTGCGCCCGGGCGAGGCGCTTCCGCCCGGCACCTGGGTGGCGGTCGCCGCGAACGCGAGCCCCGGCGACGTCGACACCACGCGGCTCGAGCCCATGCAACGCGTGGAGAGCGAGGACCACTTCCCGCTGCGCGTCGTGCACGTCGACCGCGGCGTGGGGCTCTACGCCGAGACGATGGGGCCCTTGCCGTTCGGGTGGGTGGAGGGGCCCGTGGAGGCCGCCACGCTCTTCAAGGCGCGCTGATGGACGACCTCCTCCACGTCCGGCGCGCCCGCGCCGACCTGTTCGCGAGCTGGCAGCGCGCGGTCCGGCGCTTCACCCACTGGACCGAGCGGCCGCTCGTGGCGACGCCGCTCCTCGCCGCCTCGTTCGGGGTGATGCACGCGGTGACCGGCGCCGGCGACTACCTCGCCGGCCGGGTGGGCGTCTGGCTCGCCGTGTTCGGCGCCCGCAGCGAGGAGGTGCTCGTCCTCTTCGGCGGGCGCGACCGCGCGCTCGTCCGCGCGGGCGAGGTCTGGCGGCTCGTCACCTGCGGCTTCCTCCACGGTGACCTCGCCCACCTGTTCTTCAACGGGATGGCCTTCTACGGGCTGGGGCGGCTCTGCGAGGCGGTGTTCGGGCCGGAGCGGCTCGTCTGGCTCTTCACGAGCTGCGTGCTCGGCGGGGCGATCGCCTCGCAGGCCGGCGGCGGCGATCTCTCGGTCGGCGCGAGCGGCGGCATCTTCGGGATGATGGGCGCGCTCGTGGCGTTCGGGCTCCGGCGTCGCCGGCGCATGCCGCCGGGGCTGCGAGACGTGTTCGTGCGCCAGCTCTGGCCCTGGATTTTGCTCAACCTGTTCATCGGCGCGGTGCTGCCGTTCATCGACCAGTACGCGCACGTCGGCGGGCTGCTCGCCGGCGCGGCGCAGGGGCTCGTGCTCGGCGACCGAATCACCGACCGCGGCGAGGGCCGCTGGGGGAAGGCGCTCCTGATCGGCGCGATGGCGCTCTTGTGCGGAAGCGCCGGGGCGCTGATGGTCAGCCTGGCGACGCCGTGAAGCTCCCCACGACGCTCCCGAGGATCCCCACCGCGAGCGCGAGCGCGGCGGCCATCGCGAAGCAGAGGCGCGCGGGCCTCGGGCGGCGCGCCCAGAACACGAGCCCGAGCCCGGCCCACGACAGCGCGAGCGCGTACCAGGCGAGGTGCTCCTTCGTCTCGAAGAGCGCGGCGACGGCCGGCGCCTCCTGCAGGATCGCGGGCTTGTCGTGACGCCGGTAGCCGCCGTAGAGCGCCCACCCGGCGACCACCGTGACGGTGACGAGCGCGGTGGCGAGCGCGACGCTCCAGCGCGTGCCGCGGCGCAGGCCGGGGGTGTCGCGAAGGGTGAGCGCCGGGTGGGCGAGGGCCACCGCCGCGAGCAGGCCCACGTGTCCGTGTAAGGTGCGGCACAGCTCGACGGGATCGATCACGCGGGGTGCATGTTATCCGTCGGCGCCTGTCGTGAGGGAAACATGCCCAGCCCCTTCGGAATCCGCCGCCGCCTCAAGCGTCTGTTCGGCCTCGAGAAGCCCGCCGCGCCCGCCGAGCCGGAGCGCGAGAAGATCAGCGTGACGGTGGTGGGGCCCGACGGCTCCGAGAACACCGCGACGACCTGGGCCGGCGCCAGCATCCTCTCGGCTTCCGGCGCCCTGCGCCGCCCCATCGCGAGCGGCTGCGCGGACTCCACCTGCGGAACCTGCCACGTGGACGTGCTCGAGGGCGAGGAGAACCTCGTCGAGCAGAGCGCGCGCGAGCGGGCCACGCTCAAGGACGCCGGCCACCCCGCCACCCAGCGCCTCGCCTGCCGCGCCGAGGTGGTGAAGGGCAGCGTGAAGGTGAAGGCGTACGAGCTGGTGTAGCTACTTCGGGGGCTCCCACTCCCTGTCCACGACCACCCGGCCGCCGTCCACCTTCGACCCGTACCTCTGGCGCAGGTCGGCGAGCAGCGCGGCCCCTTCGCCTTCGAGCGCGGCGAGGTCCCAGAGGCGGATCTTCCCGTCGGCGTGCCCGCTCGCGAGGCGGGCGCCGTCCGGCGAGAACGACAACGCGTCGAGGTCGTGGCCGCGCAGGAACACACGCGCGCGCTCGGCCTCCGTCGCGATCTCCCAGACGCGCAGCGTGTAGTCGCCGCCGCCCGACGCGAGCCACCGGCCGTCGCGCGAGACCGCGAGGGTGGTGGGCGCGGCGTCGTGCCCGACGAGCTCGCCCACGACGGAGGCCGCGGCGACGTCGACGACCAGCACCCGCCCGTCCACCGCGCCCGCGAAGAGCTTCTTCCCGTCGACGGCGAAGCGCACCGTCCGCAGCCGCGCGCCCTCGGCCGTCACCTTCTGCAGCACCTGGCCTGTCGCGGCGTCGGCCCACCACACGTGTGGGCCGCCGGTCGCGTAGGCCACGTGGGCGCCGTCGCTGGAGAACGCGACCGACAGCGGCGCCTGCGGCGAGTCGATCGCCTGCGTGGCGCCGGTGGCGAGGTCCACGACCTTGAGCACGTCGCCGGCGACCACCGCGGCGCGGGCGCCGTCCGGCGCGAACTCCGCGGCTCGCACGGCGCCGCCGGCGGCGAACCGCTGCCCGCCGGCGTGGACGCCCCCGTCGGCGCCGATGGCGAAGAGGCCCGCGCCGGTCGCCGCCGCGGCGACGATCGGGGCGCCCGCGGCGAGCCGACCCTCCTCCGCGCCGCCGTTCCAGCGGAAGGCGTAGCCGTCGCGCCCCGCGCTCACGAGCACGTTGCCGTCGCCGTAGGCGAGCGAGGTCACCGGCGAGGGGTGGGCGCCCCACTCGCGCAGCGCGGCTCGCCCGAGCTTCCAGCCGCGCAGGAGCCCGTCGCGCCCCGCGGTCACGAGGTGGGGGCCGTGCGCCTCGACCGCCATCGCGCGCCCCTCGTGCGCGCGCACCCGCGTGGGCGACGCGCCCGGGACGACCGGCCACACGGCGGCGGTCCCGTCGTCCGAGACCGTGACCAGCACGTCGTCGCGGGCGAAGGCGGCGTCGCGCACCACGCCGATGTGCCCGCGCAGGTCGAAGCCCTCGCCGGCGACCACGTGGACGTTCGCGTCGCCGTCGCCCCCCACCACCGCGGCGACCCCGCTGTTCGCGAACGCGACCACCCGCCCCGGCACGCTCCACGCGCCGGCGTCGCCGCCGCCGAGCTGCGCGAGCCAGACGCGCCCGCCGTCGGCCATCCCCACCCGGCCGCCGGGCCCCACGCCGAGCCCCGGGCTGGCCGGCGCCGGCCACTGGCCCAGCGGCTCGCCCGTGCCGCTCCACCAGCGCAGGGCACCGTCCGTGCCGGTGCTCACGACGGAGGTGTCGTCGGCGAAGCGCACGGCGTTGGCGCCGCCCGCGTGGGCCATCACCTTGGCGACGCGCTTGTCGCCGGCGGACGTCCAGACCTCGACCTCGCCGCCCGCGAGCGCGACGGCGACGAGCGATCCGTCGGGGCTCACGTCGACGCCCCAGGCGCCGTCCTGCGTGACGTCGCGGTCGCGGCCGTTCGTGAACACGCGCACGCCGTCCATCGCGGCGCACGCCACCTTGCCGCCGTCGCCGGACATCGCCAGCGCGGCGCAGGGCGTCTTCACCGAGGCCTGCCACGCCAGCTCGGGGGCCCACGCCCCCGTCGCGGCGAGGATGACGCCGCGGGCGTCGGGACGCTCGGCCTCGGCGAGCGCGGCCGCCGCGTACAACATCGCGTCCGAGATCACGCCGTCGTCGAGCGACGCGACGGCGCGGCCCGAGAGCGAGTCCGCGAGGTGGCCGAGCGCCAGCGCCTCGCCCGCGCGCGCCCGCGCCTCGCCCTCCTGCGCCTTGTCGCGCTCCTCGGCGACGCTCGCGTAGGACCACACGCCCACGCCGGCGAGCGCCACGGCGCTCACCGCGACGACGCCGGCCACGGCGAGCGTCCCGGCCGCGCCGACGCCGATCGTCGTCTTGTTGCGGGACCAGTAGAGGCGCCACAGGTCGCGCAGCGTGTACGCATGGGCCGAGACGCGGCGGCCGGCCTGCCAGGCGCGCACCTCCTCGGCGAGCTCGTCGGCGCCGAGGTAACGGTCGGCGCGGCGCCGGGCGAGCGCGCGCATCGCCACGGCGGAGAGCTCGGGGGGCACGCGCTCGGAGAGCTTGTGGGGCGGCGGGAAGGGCCTGCCGGCCTTCACCTGCTCGAGGATCTCGAGGGGCTCGCCCTCGTACGGCGTGTGCCCGACGAGGATCTCGTAGAGCATGGCGCCGAGGCTGTAGACGTCGCTGACGGCGTCGACGCGCTCGAGCTTCCCGTCGGCCTGCTCCGGGCTCATGTACCCGGGTGTCCCGAACGCGTAGCCCGCGAGCGTGAGCGCGGGGCCGTTGCCGACGGCGGCGGCTTGGGGGTCGATCTGGTCGGGCGCGTCGTCGTGGCGGCGGGCCAGCCCCCAGTCGAGCACGATGGTCTCGCCGTACTTGCCGACCATCACGTTCTGCGGCTTGAGGTCGCGGTGCACCACGCCGTGGGCGTGCGCGTAGGCGATCGCCTCGCAGACGCGCAGGAAGGCGTCCATGACGCGGTCGAAGGTCCAGCCGTTCTTCGTGACGCCCCACTCGGTGGGCGCCGACGCGGCGTGCAGATCCGCGATGACGCTCTCGAGCGTGCGCCCGCGGACCTCCTTCATCGTGAACCACGCGCCGGTGTCGTCCTCGGCGTAGTCGTGGACGGGGACGATGCTCGGGTGCTGGAGCTGGGCGGTGAGGCGGGCCTCGCGGGCGAAGCGCAGGCGGCTGGCCTCCTCCGTCGCGAGCGCCACGTGCATCACCTTCATCGCCACCACCCGCCCGAGGTGGCGGTCCTCGACGCGCCGGACCTCGCCCATGCCGCCCTCGCCGAGCCGGGCGACCGTGCGGTAGCGACCGGCGTCGCCGACGTCGAGCGCGCTGCGGGGGTCGAAGGTCTCGTCGGCGCGATCGCGGCCCATGCGGGCGAGGATAGCGCGGGTCAGGAGCCCCCGTCCGCGCCGAACTCCCCGGCGGGGTCGGTCAGGATGCTCCCGAAGCGCGTGGCGACGCGCGCGGCCATGACGCCGTCGACGAGCCGGTGGTCGAACAGGAAGAGCACGGGCAGCATCGGGCGCACGGACGGGACGCCGTCGACCGCGATGACCTCGTCCTGCAACGCGGAGGTGCCCCAGAACGTGCCGATGTGCACGAGCCGCTGGGGGATCGCGATGTCAGCCCCGCGAAAGAGCATGCCCGGCGGCTTGTCGATGGCGGCGCCGGCGTTGGACAGGCCCGTCGTCACCGGCACCATCGCGAAGATGCGCTCGTTGAGCAGCTGGCGGCGCATCATGCGGTCGAGGAGCCCGAGCCCCCGGTCCACGAAGGGCCGCGGCGCGGCCTCGACGCCCCGGATGATCGCGGCGATCACCGGGTTCTGGGCCTTGCCGCGCCGCTCCTCGTGGACGACCCGGGTGGTGGCCTCGGCGACCTGCCGCAACGTGAGGGTCTCGGCGCGCTCGAGCACCGCCATCGAGACCTCGCGCGTCTCGGCCGCCTCGTGCCCGAGCAGGTTGACGGGCATCGCGATGCCGACGTGCTCGCTCGGGACGATGCGGTCGTTCACGATCCGCGCGTTGGCCAGCGGGAACTCCGCCAGCGTGCGGGCGATCGCCCCGGCGACGAGGTGGTTCACCGTCACCTTCGGCGGCGGCAGCGCGGCGAGGAAGGCCCGGGCATTCGTGAAGTCGACGGCGAAGTTGATGGTGACGTACGGGTTGCCGGGCCAGCGGAACCACCAGAGGAGCGCCCGGCGGACCGCCGAGTCGGCCTTCATCCCCTCGACCGCTGCAGGAGCAGGTCGCGGTCGGCGCGCAGCAGCACGTCCTCCACCCCGTCGGTCGTGTCGGCGACGCCGGTGACGAGCGCGGTCCCGGCGAGGCGGGGGTCGTCCGCGACGCGCGCGGCGTAGCGCTCGCGGACGCCGGCGAGCCGTTCGCGGGCCTTGTCCGCGGGACACGCGGGCAGGAGCGCGGCGAATCCGTTGGCGCCGAGGTGGCCGACGAGGTCGGTCTCGCGGAGCTCGCCCCGCAGCGCGGCGGCGACGTGGCGCAGCCCCGCGTCGACGGCGGCGGCGCCGTACTCGCCGCGGAGCTCGAGCGCGTGCTCGATGTCGACCCGCGCCACCGCGAGGGTGGCCTTCGTACGCCGGACCGTCGCGATCTCGCGGTCGGCGGCGCGGAGCAGAGCGGCGCGGGTGAGGGCGCCGGTCGAGAGGTCGACGGCGCGCAGGAGCCGCTCGCGGCGCGAGCGCTCGAGGATGGCGCGGATGCGCGTGCGCAGGATGGCGACGTCGGTGTCCCGCCGGATCACGGCGTCGGCGTCGACGAAGAGCGCGCGCAGCTCGTCCTGCGGACTGTCGGCGAGCAGGAGGCGGGGCAGATCCCCGAAGCGGTGGTGCCCGCGGAGCACCTGCACGAGGTCGACGGCGGCGGGCGAGGCGAGCTGGAGCGACAACACGATGAGGTCGGGGATCGCCTCGTCGAGCGCGGCGAGGAGCCACGCGCCGTCGGTGAGGGCGGCGACCTGCACGTCGTCGTCGGCGAGCACCGCGGAGAGCGCGGCGGAGCCGTCGTGGTCGGGGTCGACGAGGAGCACGCGGAACGGCGCGGGCGAGTCGCCCGTGAGGCGGTGGCGGATGCGGGGGATGGCGTCGCGGAGCTCGAGCGGGAACGGGAGGAAGCCGGTGGCGCCGGCCCGCGCGGCGCGGAGGCGCGCCTCGAGGTCGTCGCTGTCGCCGTAGGCGTAGATCGGCAGCCCGCGGAGCTCGCCGCCGGCCTGGCGCGCGGCCTCGACCTGCGAGTCGGGCAGGACGAGCGCGGCGGGCGACTCGCGACGCGCGCGCCGGAGGGCCTCCTCCGCCGTGTGCACGACCTGGACCGAGACGGCGAGCCCCTCGGACTGGGCGCGCAGGCGCGCGTCGTTGTCCGGCGAGGCGGCGACGACGATGACCGGGCGCAGGACGGGGGCGATCCCCTCGAGCGCGCGGCACTCCTCGAGCAGGCGCTCCACCGCGTCGACGGCGTGGTTGCCCTCCTCGACGGAGCGCGCGGCGGTGGCCGCGGCCTGTTCGACCGACTCGAGCGCCAGCGCCCTCGCCGTGTCGCGCACGCGCGCGAGCATCTCCGTGAGGGCCTCGCGGACGTCCGGATCGCGCTGGGCTTCCAGCGCGAGCTCGGTCGCCTCGAGCGCCTGTCGGCGGAGCACGTCGGCGAAGTTGGACTGGAGCCGGTCGCTGTGCGCCCGGTGCATGCGGGACTCTCGAATGTTTGCTGCCCCCCTTACTCTACGCCGCCCGGATGGGGTACACGGGCGGGCGTGAACGTCACGCAGCGAATCGGGCTCGTCCTCGGTCCACTGGCGTTCCTGTTCCTCGCGCTCGCCCCGATGCCGGAGGGGCTCGCGGGCGAGGGGCAGCGCGCGCTCGCGGTGATGGCGCTCTGCATGACGTGGTGGCTCACCACGCCCGTGGCGATGCCCGTCACGGCGCTGCTCGGGATGGCGCTCCTGCCGGTGCTGGGCGTGCTCGACAAGAACGAAGCGGTCGCGCTCTTCGGCAACCAGGCGGTGTTCTTCATCATCGCGGCGTTTATCGTCGCGGCGGTCTTCATCCGAACGGGCCTCTCCACGCGCATCACGCTCTGGCTCATGCGCCGGCTCGCCCGCTCCGAGGACCACCTCTGCGCGGCCGTGTTGCTCGTCGCCGGGGGCATGACCAGCGTGGTCGTGAGCCACGCGGTCGCCGCGCTGCTGTTGCCCATCATCGTGGAGACGGTGCGCGCGATGGAGCTGCACCCGGGCTCGCGCTTCGCGCGGCGGCTCCTCCTGTCGATGGCGTGGGGCACCATCTGCGGCTCGAACCTGTCGCTGTTGTCGAGCGGCCGCGCGCCGCTCGCCACGGGCCTCTACTCGAGCTGGCACGCCGGGCGCGGCGTCGACGTCACGCCCATCGGCTTCTTCGAGTTCACGTCGGGCACCGCGCCGATCGCGCTCCTCACGCTGATCGGCTCGTTCGTGATCCTGCGCGCGTACCACCGGCCCGAGGGCCTCGACCTCACGCCCGCGGTGCGGCGGCTGGAGGAGAAGGCGGCGGCGCTCGGGCCGATCTCGCCGGCGGAGACGACGAGCGGGGTGGTGGTCGCCGTCATGGTGCTCGCCCTCGTGGTGTTCGGGCCCACCTACGGCATCGGCACCGTCGCCCTCTGCTTCGCCGCGCTCCTGTTCCTGCTGCAGGTCATCTCGTGGGAGGACGCGGAGACGACGGTGAACTGGGGCATCGTGTTCCTCTACGGGGGCGCGATCGCCGTGGCGACCGGCCTCGAGAAGACGCGCGCCGTCGAGTTCCTCGTGCACGCCGTGTTGCCGGACGGCGTGTCGCCGTGGCTGCTGGTGTTCTTCCTCGCCGCGTCGGCCGCCTTCCTCACCGAGTTCGTGTCGAACGCCGCCGTCATCGCGCTGCTCCTGCCCCTCGCGCTGACGGTGGCGCCGGAGGTGGGCCTCGGCTCGCGCAGCATGGTGTTCCTGCTGTCGAGCGCGGCGGGGCTCGCGTTCGCGTTCCCGATGAGCACGCCGGCGATGGCGATGGTATTCGGCACCGGCTACCTCCGGCCGCAGGACTCCGCGGTCCCGGGGCTGATCCTCACGTTGATCGGCTCGCTCGTGCTGCTCGCCGTGGCCATGTTCGTCTGGCCGCTCTTCGGCATCGTCGCAGTGGAGGGTCCATGACGTCGGCGACCTACCGGATCCTGCTCGTGATGAGCACGACGCGCTGGACCAAGGCCCTCGTCGAGCACGCGATCGAGGAGGCCGCCGCGGCCGACGCCGCCGGCAAGACCGTGGAGCTCGACGTCCTCTACATCATCGAGCAGGACGAGCTCGATCGCGTCTACCGCTCCGTGGGCGGCGGCGCGTTCCTCGGCACGAAGCCCCAGGCCGAGATCACGAGCCTGCTCTTGCAGGAGCACATGCGCGTCGCCGCGCGCCGCATCGAGGAGGCCCGCCGCGCCGTCGAGGACCGGGGCTTCGCCACGGTCGAGCGGGAGGTCACGGGCAACTACGAGCAGGAGGTCCGCAAGGCCGCCCAGGAGGGCCACTACGACGTGATCCTGCTCTCGCGCACCGACCAGCCCTTCATGTCCCGCTTCTTCTTCGGCAGCGACACGGACCGCGTCGCGCGGTGGGTGAGCAAGGAGGGGTACGGGAAGGTGATCGTGGAGGACACGGAGTCGTAAGAAGGAGGCTTCAGGCTTTGGGCTTTAGGCTTTAGGTCGGGCTCGGTGCCTTCGACGCGGGTGGTGGAGGGCGCGGACGGCGGGGCTTCGTGGCGGGCGCGGCGCTACTCGGCGACGACGCAGCGCCCGTTGTCCACGGCGCAGGTCCAGTCGGGGCCGCCGGTGTCGTTTTTGTCGCAGGCGAGGTCGCATTGCAGGCGAATGGCCTCGAGCTGCGCTTCGGTCATGCACTGCTCCTCGCAGCCGCAGTTGTCGCCGTACGTGGGGACGCAGTCCTCGGGCGAGTCCGCGTGGCCGGGGCAGGCGAGCAGGAGGAGGAGGAGCATGGCGCCGACCGTATCGCGGCGCCGAGCCCCGCCGCGCGACCTCCACGAAGGCACGACGCCGCGAACCCTCCACCCCCGTTCCCGAAGCCTCTGAGCCCTACCCAAAGCCCAAAGCCTAAAGCCTAAAGCCTTGTTTCAAGGAACTATCTTCTCCGCGATCAGGAACTGCGCCATCCCCTGCGCGATCCGATCCAGCCCCGCGGCGTTGGCGTGGCCGCGGTCCTGGGGGAAGAAGAGTGTCTCGTTGGCGGTGTAGCGCTCGAACTCGGGCTGGGGGTCCCACAGCGGGGCGTCCAGCACGTCCGCCGCGGCGTGGAGCACCGCGCGGTGGTCGCCGGTGTAGCCCTCGCGCTCGAGCGGGAAGCCGAAGAGCACGAGCTTCGCGCCGATGGCGTCGGTGCGCTCCTCGAACGCGCGGAGGTTCTCGACGTACTCCTCCTTCGGCACGCGCGGGGTGTCGCCCTGCTCCTTGTCGGCGACCCGCCGGCCGTCGATCATCCGGCGCACGCCGAGGTAGAGGTGCGAGCGGTAGAGCAGGTTCTGCTTGAGGAAGTCGGCGTCCTGGGAGAGCAGCGCCTGCGAGCGATCCGTGTACGCGACCTTGCGCGAGTCCTGGACGATGTAGCCCCAGATCACGACGTCGGGCTTGTACTTGGCGAGCGTGCGGTCCCAGAGCCAGAGGCCCTGGAACGAGGTGTGGCCGGGCTGCCCGCCGTTGATGACCTCGACCTTCTTGCCGCTCTGCTGGAGGATCTGCTCGAGGCGGTAGGGGTAGGTCGCTTCGTCGTCCACGCCCCAGCCGAACGTGGTGCTGCAGCCGAGCGTCATCACGCGGAGCGTGTCGGCGGGCTTCTCCTCGCTGTGCAGGGGCGCGCGGAGCCCGTTGGCGTCGGTGGAGACGCGGAACGAGCCGCCGGTCTCCTTGTGGGGGTAGACCTCGAGGTGCTGGCTCGCGGGCTCGACCCAGTACACCTTCTGGTGGGCGAATTGGGGGCCGGCCTCGACGGGCGGCCAGCCGGCGGCGCGCAGGGCGCCCTCGGCGCCGCCGAACAGCAGGACGACGGGGACGAGGACGAACAGCCCTCGCTTGAAGGGCTCGCTCAATTCCCGGGCTCGATGGTGACCGCCGTCCGGTCCTCGATCGTGGCCGACTTGAACCACTTGTTGTCGTACCAGGCGTTGTCGTTGATCGAGTAGCTGACGGTGCCGTTCTCCGGGGCGACGAACACGTGGTCGCCGCCGATGGGGAAGATGACCGTCGCGCCCTCCTCGGGCTCGAACTTGCCGACGAGCATGCCGATCTGGCAGCCCTCGATGTTGCAGGGCCAGTCGGACTCGGTGGGCTTGGTGCCGGGGATGCCCTCGACGTTGATCCAGTCGCCGTCGTCGCTGATGCGGTAGCGGTCCTTCGTGGTCGCCCAGATGTGGACCTTGTCGCCCTTGCACACCTGGATCGGCCGCTGCCAGGACTTCCCGATGTCGAGGTAGTCGAAGACCGTGTAGGTGAGCGGCTGGACGCACTCGCCCTTCGAGAGCTTCGGCGCCATGCTCGCGTGCCAGGACTGCCACGCGCCGAGGTCGCCGCCCTTCATGAAGGCGACGCACTGATCCCGGTTCTGGCCCACCACCGCCTCGATGAGCTGCGGCCGGCCGAGCAGCACGGTCTCCAGCTCGTCGACGGCGCCGGCGTCGATGGTGACCCCGTCGTCCCGCTGGCCGAGCCACTGGCTCTTCATCGCCTCGAGCGCCTTCTGGCGCTCGAGCTTGCGGTCGCCCTCGCCGAGCTTGTCCCAGTTGGGCGGGAAGTAGCAGTCGCCCTTCCAGCCCGGGGTCTTCTTCGTGCCGGCCTCTCGCCACCAGCCCACGGGAGGCGGAGGGGGCGCGGCGGGCTTCTTGGCTTCGGCGGTGACGACGAGCGCGAGCAGGGGGAGCATGACGCCTCCGGGGCGCCAAGTAACCGACGGCGGCCCCACGCCAAAAACAGCAGCCCCCCGAGGGCCATTCCGGCCCCGCGGGGGGATGCGCGACGAGCGAGCGGCTAGCTCTGCAGGATCAGGTACGCGACCGCGAAGCTGAAGAGCGTGAGCGTCTCGGTGAAGACCAGCGCGATGAGCATCGGGGTCTGCAGCTGACCGAGGACCTGCGGGTTGCGGGCCATGCCCTCGAGAGCGGCCGACGCGGTGCGGCCCTGCCCCATGCCGCCGCCGAGCGCGGCGAGGCCGATGGCGAGGCCGGCGCCGACGCCGAGGCCCCAGTTGCCACCGCCACCGTGGTCCTGCGCGAAAGCCACGCCGGTGGTGAGGGTGAAGAGAGCGGCGACGCGGAGCGCGGTGGCCAGCGAACGGTTCATCGTGTCCTCCAGGAGCGGAATCAGTGGTGAGCGGAATGCCCGTCCCCGTGCGGCACGGACAGGCTGATGTAGATGGTGGTCAGGAGCGCGAAGACGAACGCCTGCACGACGCACACGAGCAGGCCGAGGAAGTAGAGCGGCACGGGCAGGACGATGGCCCCGATCGCGCCGACGAAGCCGGCGCCGAGCTCGCGGGCGATCGAGCTGAGCAGGTGGTCGACGAAGATGTTGACCGTGAGACGCACCGAGAGCGACACGGGGCGGATCAGCACCGAGATCGACTCCAGCACGAAGAACACCGGCATCAGCAACACGACCGGGCCGGCGAGGTGCTTGAGGAAGCCCACGGCGTCGCGCGAGAGGCCCGCCCATACGAACGTGACGAAGACGCAGAGCGCCATCGCGAAGTTGTGGGAGATGTTCTCGGTCGGCGGCAGCATTCCCGGCACGAAGCCCGAGAGGTTCGCGATCAGGATGTAGAGGAACAGCGTCGCGACGAGCGGGAAGAAGGGCTTCGCTTCCTTGTGGAGCATCCCCTCGACCATCCCCCAGAGCCACTCGATCACGATCTCGAACGCGTTGCGGACGGTGAGCGTGGCGTCCGGGACGTACTTCGCCGCGCCCTGCTGGCTCTTCGCGCGCTCGAGCCCCATGCGGGCGAGCCCGGCGAGCAACAGCACGAACCCGACGACGGCCCAGGAGGTCGGGATGAAGAAGGCGTGGTGCGCGTCCGTGGTGAGCCCGAAGGACTCGCCGTGCTCGAACCCGGGGACGAGCTGGAACCACGAGAAGTTGGCGACCATCGCGCCGAACATCCCGAGCGCGAGCTTACCGACGAGCGACGTGATCATGCGCGCTCCGACGCGGCGGGGAGGAGGCCGGCGAACCCACGCACCGCGAGGGCGAGGAGCGCGGCGCAGAAGCCGACGAAGACCGGGACCACGTCGAGCGAGGCGACGAGCGCGATCAGCATCGCCGCGCCCCCGACGTGGGCGAGCAGGAGGCGCAGGAGGAACGACGGCGAGCCCATCGCCCGCACGGTCCAGACGAGCAGCGCCATGTTCAGCACGGCGCCGAGCGCCCCCGCCGCGACCTGCCCTCCGAACTCCGCCGACCGCAACGTCCCCGCGCCGGCCAGTACGAGGCCGGCGAGGCAGGCGTCACGGAGGAGGATCGTGGGGGTGGTCATCGGGTGGTGTCTGCTGCTGCATCCCGCGGAAGAGCTGGTACACGCCGGCCGCGAACCCGATCAGGGCCCCGAGGACGGTGCACGTGCTGCCCGTCCCGAGGAGCCGGTCGAGGCCCGCTCCGAGGGCGCCGGCCGCGATCGTGAAGAACGGGAGCGCGGAGGCGAGGGCGATCGCCGACCCCGCGCGTCTCAGGCTGTCCGGGTCGATCATCCGGAGGCTCGCGGGGGCGGTCGGCGGGGCGTCCAAAGAGCCGGAGGCCGGGCGCCTCCGTCAGGGCCGCGCGACCTAACGGCCCTGTCTCTTCGTGTCAACGCTGGCAGGCGCCCCAGAGCCCGAGCGACTCGTCCCGCGCCGCGTCGATGTCCGCCTCGATCTCGTCGGCGTAGGTGTCGTTGGGGCGGATCGTCATCTCGTAGGCGAGCCCGTTGCGGGCCAGCGCGCGGTTGACGAAGCCCTCGTCCGTCGCGTCGCGGAAGACGTAGGCGAGCGTGCGGTCGTAGTCGTCCTCGCACTCCGCGTCGAAGGTCAGCCACACGAGCTTCCCCTCCAGCAGGTCGGCCGTCCAGGCCCACGCCTCGTCGCCGTAGCACTCCGCCGGATCCTCGTGCTCGATCTCGGGCGTGTCGACCCCGATGATGCGCACGCGGAAGTCGTAGCCACCGTCGTCGGGGTTGGCCTCGAAGGTGTCGCCGTCCACCGTGTACTCGACGCGCACGAGGCGCGGCTCGGCGCAGGGCGAGTCGCCCTCGGGGAGCCCGGTCAGCGCGCGCACGCGGGCGTCGTCGTCGGCGAGCGGGTCGGTGGTGTCGGCGTCGCCGGTGTCGTCGCCCGCGGCGGGGTCGCCGGCGTCGGCGGGATCGCCGCCCGCGCACGCGAGGAGCCAGATCATCCCGCGTCCGCCGCGCCGTCCAGCGCCTTCGCGACGCGCTCGAGCCCGGTCCGCGCCTCCTCGCGCCCCGGACCCTCGGGGAGGCCGCGCAGGGCCTCCGCGTAGGCCTCGTAGGCGCGATCGTTCAGCCCCGCGCGCTCCCAGGCGCGGGCGGCCTCCAGCGCCGGCTCGGCGCTGCCCCGCTCCACGCGCGCGGCCTCGAACTGCTCGGCGGCGCGGACGGGATCGGCGAAGAGCTCGAGGTAGACGGTGGCGAGCTGCGTGCGGAGCTCGCCGCGGGCCTCGGTCGCGGGCTGCAGCTCGACGGAGCGGCGGAGCCACTCGACGGCGGCGGTGGCGTCGCCCTCGCGGAGCGCGAGCAGCCCGGCGCGGCGCGCGGCCTCGGCGCGCGTGGACGGGAAGTGCCAGCCCTCGGCGGCGGCCTGGTACGCGGCGCGCGCGCCGGCGACGTCGCCCGCGATGTAGCGGGCGTCCGCGCGGTCGAGCGCCAGCGGCGACCACGGGCCGGCGAGCGCGGCGACGACCAGCGCCACGCCCGCGGACGGCACCGCCAGCGCCCCCAGCAGATATCGGCGAATCTGCATCGTTTCGATCCTACCTCAGGCCTGGGGCTCTTCGTCGGGGAGGAGCGCTTCCGGGGGCGTGGCCGCCTCCTCGGACTCGCCCTCGGGGAGGCGCGCGAGGGACACGATGCGCTCGCCCTCCTCGAGGCGCATGAGCCGCACGCCCTTCGTCCCGCGGCCGATCTCGCGGATGCCCGCCACGGCGAAGCGGATCACGCGCCCGGTGTCGGTGATCAACATGACCTGGTCGGTCGCGCTGACCACGACGGCGCCGGCGACGTCGCCGTTGCCGGTGCGGATGTCGATGAGGCCCTTGCCGCCGCGGTGCTGGACGGACTCGCCGCGGCGGTACTCGTCGAGCGGCGTGCGCTTGCCGAACCCGAGGGTGGTAGCCGTGAGGAGCGAGAGGCCCGCCTCGTCGGGCGGGAGCACCTCGAGGTCGACCACCTCGTCCTCCTCGGCGAGGTCGATGCCGCGCACGCCGCGGGACACGCGCCCGAGGTGGCGGACCTCCTCGCCGCGGAAGCGGATCGCCATGCCCTTCTTCGTGGTGATGAGCACGTCCTGCTCGATGCGCGCGAGCGTGACCGAGAGGAGCTGGTCGCCCTCGACCACGTCGCAGGCCGTGACGCCGGCGTTGCGCACGTTCCCGTACGCCTTGAGCTCGGTGCGCTTCACGAGGCCGCGCCTGCTGCAGAAGAGGAGGTCGACCCCCTCCTCGTCGAAGTCCTTCACGCTGACGACGCTGGCGATCTTCTCGCCCGCCTCGAGCTGGATCAGGTTCACCAGCGGCTTGCCGCGCGCGGCGGCGCCCGCTTCGGGCACGTCGTAGACGCGCACCCAGTAGAGGTACCCGCGGTCGGTGAACGCGAGCAGGTAGCTGTGCGTGTTGGCGACGAACACGTCCTCGACGAAGTCCTCGTCGCGCGTCTGCATCGCCGTCTTGCCCACGCCTCCGCGCCGCTGCATGCGGTACTCGGTCATGGGCGTGCGCTTGATGTAGCCGAGGTGGCTGACCGTCACGACCTGGTCCTCCTCGGCCACCAGGTCGTGCAGCGTCAGCTCCGCGCTCGCCGACACGATCTGCGTGCGGCGCGGGTCGGCGAAGCGCGTGCGGATGTCCGTCAGCTCGGTGCGGATGACCCCGAGCAGCACCTGCTCGCTTCCGAGCACCGAGACGAGCCACGCGATCTGCTTCATCAGCTCGGCGTACTCGGCCTCGATCTCCTCGCGGGCGAGGCCCGTGAGCTTGGAGAGCCGCATGTCGAGGATGTGCTGGGCCTGAAGCTCGGAGAACCCGAAGCGCCCCATGAGCGCGGTGCGGGCGTCCTCCGTGTTGCGGCTCGCGCGGATGATCGCGATGACCTCGTCGATGTGGTCGAGCGCGATGCGGAGGCCTTCGAGCAGGTGCGCGCGCTCGCGGGCCTTGCGCAGCTCGTAGCGGGTGCGCCGGAGCGTGACCTCGCGCCGGTGCGCCAGGTAGAGCTGGAGGACCTCCTTGAGCGTCAGCACGCGCGGGCGCTGCTGGACGATGGCGAGCAGGATGACGCCGAAGGTGCTCTGGAGCTGCGTGTGCTTGTAGAGGTGGTTGAGCACGACCTCGCGCACGGCGTCGCGCTTGAGCTCGATGACGACGCGCATGCCGTGGCGATCGGACTCGTCGCGGATGCCGTGGATGCCCTCGATCTTCTTGTCCTTGACGAGGTCGGCGATCTCCTCCTGCAGGCGCGCCTTGTTCACCTGGAAGGGGAGCTCGGTGATGATGATCGCCTCGCGCCCCTCGACCTCCTCGAACTCGGTGGTGCCGCGCACGACCACGCGGCCGCGCCCGGTGGTGTAGGCCTCGCGCACGCCGTCGCGCCCGTAGATCGTGCCGGCGGTCGGGAAGTCGGGGCCCGGGACGAGCTTCATCAGCTCGTCGATCGTGATGTCGGGCTGGTCGATGAGCGCGAGCACCGCGTCGATGACCTCGCCGAGGTTGTGCGGCGGGATCTTCGTCGCCATGCCGACCGCGATGCCCTCCGACCCGTTCACGAGCAGGTTCGGGAACGCGGCGGGGAGGACGTCGGGCTCCTCGGTCTGGCCGTCGAAGTTGGGGCTGAAGTCGACGGTCTCCTTGTCGATGTCGGCGAGCAGCTCCTCCGCGAGCTTCGTCATCCGGCACTCGGTGTACCGGTAGGCGGCGGCGTTGTCGCCGTCGACGCTGCCGAAGTTCCCCTGCCCGTCGACGAGGAGGTACCGCATGTTCCAGGGCTGGGCCATGCGCACGAGCGCGTCGTACACGGCGCTGTCGCCGTGGGGGTGGTACTTCTTGAGCACCTCGCCGACGACGCCGGCGCACTTGCTGTAGCGTCGGTTGGAGAGCATGCCCTCGCGGAACATGGCGTAGAGGATGCGGCGGTGGACCGGCTTCAGGCCGTCCCGGACGTCCGGGAGGGCGCGCCCCACGATGACGGACATCGAGTAGTCCAGGTACGAAGAGCGCATCTCCTCTTCGATCTGGATGGGGACGAGCTGTCGCGCGATCTTGTCCACCGGGGGGCCTCGGGAAGCCGCCCCACCTAACCCGTCCCCGTTCGCGCGACCTGCCCTTGACGCTGGCGAAACGGGCCCTATCCGTCTGCGCGGAGCTCGTACGCATGGCAGAGACGCTTCCCTTCCAGGCCGAGGTCCGGCAGCTGCTCGACCTCGTGGTGCACTCGCTCTACTCGGACCGCGAGATCTTCCTCCGGGAGCTCGTGTCCAACGCGTCCGACGCGCTGGACCACGCGCGTTTCGCGGCGCTCCAGCGCAACGACCTGCGCGCGAGCGAGCAGGAGCCGCGCATCGACGTCCGCGTCGACAAGGACCGCGGCACGATCACGCTCTCCGACAACGGCGTCGGCCTCACGCGCCAGCAGGCGGTCGAGCACCTCGGCACCATCGCGAAGTCCGGCACGAAGGAGCTCGCGCGGGCGCTCAAGGAGAAGGGCACCTCGGTCGACGGCCTCATCGGCCAGTTCGGCGTGGGCTTCTACGCCAGCTTCATGGTCGCGCACCGCGTGGAAGTGCAGTCGCTGTCCGCCGAGCCGGACGCCGAGCCCGTCCGCTGGGAGAGCGACGGCAGCGGCACGTTCGCCGTGGACGCCGGCTCGCGCACGGCGCGCGGCACGGACGTGATCCTCCACCTGCGATCCGACGCGACCGAGTTCCTCGACAAGGACCGCCTCCGCGAGATCGTCGAGAGACACTCGGACTTCGTGCAGTACCCGGTGTACGTCGACGGCGTGCGGGCCAACCAGCCCCAGGCGCTCTGGACCCGCAACCCGAGCGAGGTCCCCGACGACGACTACAAGAGCTTCTACAAGCACGTCTGCGCCGACTGGCGCGACCCGCTGTGCTGGACCCACTTCCGCAGCGAGGCGCCGCTCGAGTTCCAGTCGATTCTGTACGTCCCGCGCGATCGCCCGTTCGACCTCGATCATCCCGACGTGAAGCGCGGCCTCCGCCTCTACCAGCGCCGCGTGATGGTGCTCGAGCACGCCGACCAGCTGCTCCCGCGCTACCTGCGCTTCGTGCGCGGCATGGTCGACGCGCCCGAGGTGCAGCTCAACGTCAGCCGCGAGATCCTCCAGAACACGCCCATCATCGGCGCCATCCGCAAGCAGCTCGTGAAGCGCGTGCTCCGCCGCCTCAAGGAGGTCGCCCGCGACGACGCCGACACGTACCGGACGTTCTGGGAGTCCTTCGGCGCCACGCTGAAGGAGGGCATCGCCGAGGACACCGACAACAAGGACGCCATCGTCCCGCTCCTGCGGTTCCACACGACCGCCGGCGACGACTGGCGCGACCTCCAGACGATCAAGTCCGAGATGAAGGAGGGCCAGGACGCGATCTGGTACCTCACCGGCCTCGATCTGGAGCGCATGCGGCTGTCGCCGCAGCTCGAGCGCTTCCGCAAGAAGGGCTGGGAGGTGATCCTCCTGCACGACCCCGTCGACGAGTGGGTGGTGATGAACCTCGAGACGTTCGACGGCACGCCGCTCAAGAGCGTCGCCCGCGGCGAGCTCCCCGAGGAGGAGGACCCCATCGCGGAGGAGGCGCGCAAGCAGGCCGAGCCGTTCACCGACTGGCTCGCGAGCCGGCTCAAGGGCGAGGTCTCCACGGTCCGCCCCAGCCGGCGCCTCACCGACAGCCCCGCGGTCCTCGTCGACGACGAGAGCGGCGTGAGCGCCAACCTCGAGCGCATCCTGCGCGCCGCGCGCCAGCAGGGTCCGAAGGCCCAGCGCATCCTCGAGGTCAACCCCGAGCACGCGCTCGTCCGCAAGCTCGTCCAGCTGCACAAGGAGGGCAAAGCCGAGGCCGCCGAGCCGCTCGCCGTGCTGCTGCTGGATTACGCGCGCATCGCCGAGGGCCACGTCGACGACACCGCCGGCTTCAGCAAGCGCCTCGGCGCGCTGATGGAGCAGGCGGGGCAGGGGTTGTAGTCGTCCGTCGTCCGTCGTCCGTCGTCCGTCGTCCGTCGTCCGTCGTCCGTCGTCCGTCGTCCGTCGTCCGTCGTCCGTCGTCAGTCGTCAGTCGTCAGTCGTCCGTCGTCCGTCGTCAGTCGTCAGTCGTCAGTCGTCCGGGGGCGATGGCCGAGAGCGGGTGGTCGAACAGGCGGCTCCGAAGGGTACAGAGCCGCCGGGTGCAACGGAGAGGCGCGACAGTCGCCGCGAGTGCAAGAAGCCGGGCTGCCGGCACGGGCGAACGCCGGCTTTTCGTGCGGTCTCCCGCGTCCAAGAGCCCGGATGTTGCACTCGGACCGTCTGTCGGGCGATCTCCTTGCAGTCGCGGCCTCTGTACCCTCAGAGCTCGAGCTCGTGCCCGCAGTTGCAGCCCCTCCCGAACTCGGGTCCGATCTCGGCGGCGCCCACGATGCTGCCGTCGGAGGTCACCTCGAGCACGACGCGGGCGGGCATCCCGGAGATCTCGAAGCCCCGCTCGTGCGCGAAGTCGAACCGGTATTGCTCCGTTTCCCCGACGCCGTCCGGGAACTCGACCGTGAGCGCCTCGCCGTCCAGCTCCAGCGTCGCCCGCCACTCCGGGAGCGCATCCTCCCAGGAGACGTACACGTTCGGCACCAATCGCAGCATCCGGCGAACAGCAGCGCGATCCACATGGCCCTCACGATACCCGAACCCGATGTCCCGCGTCCTCCGCCGCCTCCTCCGCCTCGCGCTGCGCGCGCCGTGGCGGCCCCGGCCCCTCGTGAACGACCGCGGGGTGACGCTCGACCCCGACGTCCGGCTGATGGACGCGCTCGAGCGCCGGCTGCAGATCGGGACCGAGAAGGGCACGCCCGCGGAGGCACGCGCCGCCTTCCGGCGCGGGATCGCCGTCGTCGCGGCGCGCCCGCTGGCCTGCGAGGTCGAGGACGCCCTCGCCGGCGGCGTCCCGGTGCGGATCTACCGGGGGCGGGGGCCCACGCTCGTGTACCTGCACGGCGGCGGGTGGTGCATCGGCGATCTCGACACCCACGACGTCCTCTGCCGGCGTCTCGCCGTGGAGGCCGGGCGCGTCGTCGTCTCCGTGGGCTATCGCCTCGCCCCGGAGCACCCGTTCCCCGCCGGGCTCCACGACGCGCTCGCCGTGCTGCGCTGGGCCGGCGAGGCCGAGGTCGCGGGCGACAGCGCCGGCGGCAACCTCGCGGCGGCCGCGTGCGTCGCGCTCCGCGACGCGGGCGAGCGCGTCCCGGCGCGGCAGATCCTGATCTACCCGGGCCTCGACCAGCGCCGGCTCGCGGAGAGCCACCGCCTCTTCGCCGACGGCCCGTTGCTGACCGCGGCCGACATCGACTGGTTCCAGCGCCACTACGACTACGGCGACGCGCTCGACCCGCTCGCCTCGCCCGGGCTCGTGCCCGACGCGCGCGGCCTCCCGCCGGCGATCGTCGCGACCGCCGGCTTCGACCCCCTTCGCGACGAGGGCGAGGCCTTCGTCGCGAAGCTGCGCGACGCGGGCGTGCCGGTCACCCACCTCGACGAGGCCAGGCTGGCGCACGGCTACGTGCAGATGGACGGGGCCATCCCGGAGGCGGACCGGGCGGTGCGGAGGCTGATCGCGGCGCTCGCGCGTGGATGAGCCGGCGCCTCGGAGGAGGCCGGGCTCCCGTTCCCGGTGAGGTCGGCGGCGTCAGACCCCGCTCAGAAGCGCCACGCTCGCGGCGCCCGGTAGGCGTCCCCGCAGGAGGTCGCCATGCTCGCGATCGTCTCCCTCGCCTTCGCCGGCCCCAACCTGCTCCCGGGGGCCGACCCCGTCGCCGCCGGCGCCGGCGACGCGCACGTGGGCGTGTTCGCGCTCGGCGCCGTCGCGGCGGGGAGCTGCTCCGGGCCCGACGACTGCAGCGGCCCGATCCTCGGCGTCTTCGCCGGTCCGGTGCTCTCGGGCCGGGTGGGGCTCACGGACCGCGTGGCGGCACAGGGGGCGGCGGCGGGTGTCGCGACGCCCGACTTCTCGGCGGGCTACGTCGGCGGCGCCCTCGCGGTGCGGGCGCTGGTCGTCGACGGAGCGCGCGTGCGCGTCGCGCCGTGGATCGCGGGGATGGGCGCCGGGTTCGTGGACCTCTACGCGGGGACGGGCGGCATCGCGCTGGACGTGGGCGGCGATCGCGTCCGCTTCGACCTCTCCGTGCCGGTGGTGGCGCTGGCCTACGACGGACGGGACGTGGGCGTGACGGCCGGGTCGCTCCTCGCGAGCGAGGTCGGCTTCGCCTGGATGCTCGGGCGCGGCCACGCCGTGCGCGTCGGGATGTGGAGCCTCGCGCCCGGGCTGGCCTGGAGCTGGGCGGGCGATCGGTGGACGGCCGACGTGGCGGTCCACTCGCTCGGCCTCTTGACGCTCGGCCAGGCGCGGTTGGGCGTTCGGTTCTGAACCCCCGCCGGCCCTCGGAGGAGCGCCTCAGATGGCGCTCAGAGGCGTCGCCCCCCGCCCGCCGCCTACGTGGGCTCGAGGAGGACCCCATGCTGCTCGCGCTCGTCGTCCCGTCCGCGTCCGCCACCGACTGGTGGTCCGTCGTCTCCGCGCGCCTCGCCGCGGGCGAGCGCGCCGTACGCGCGACCGACGGGGGCTTCGTCGCGACCGTCGCGGGCGGCACCGCGCGATTCTCCGCGGCCTACGCGCAAATGGAGGCCGGCGAGGCCGGGGTGACCCTGCGGTTCGCGGGCTGGGGCCGCGGCGAGGCGCTCGCGGGCGGGGCGGGCGAGCCCGCGCTGGGCGAGTGCGCGGGCCTCGCGGAGGTCGCCCCCACGGGCGACTGCGTCCGCCGCCTCGAGATCGCCCGCGACGGGATGACCGAGTGGTTCGCGGGGCGGAGCGACGGGCTCTGGCAGGGGTGGGATCTCCTCGACCGGCCCGCGGGCGAGGGGCCCGTGCGGATCGAGGTCGCCGTCGAGGGCGCGGAGGTCGAGGACGCGGGCGACGACGCCCTGCTGAACGACGAGCTCGGCCGTGCCTGGCGCTACGGCGGGCTCCGCGCCTGGGACGCGGACGGAGAGGAGCTCCCCGTCGAGATGGCGGTGGAGGGCGACCGCGTGGTGATCACGGTGGACGACGCGGGCGCGACGTGGCCGCTCGTGGTCGACCCGGTGCTGACGGCGCCCACGGTCGAGCTGGAGGGAGACACCTGGACCGCCTTCGGCTACGCGGTCGCCGGCGCGGGCGACGTGGACGGCGACGGCTACGACGACGTCGTGGTGGGCGCGCCCAGCGACAGCACCTACGCGTCCTCCGCGGGCGCGGCGTGGGTGTTCCCCGGGTCCGCCACGGGCGTGGCGACCACCGCGACCACGGCGATCTACGGCACCGCCGCCTACGATCAGGTCGGCGCCTCCGTCGCCGGCGCGGGCGACGTCGACGCGGACGGGTACGACGACGTCGTCGTCGGGACGGTCGCCTACTACGACCTGCCCGGCGAGGCGTACCTGCACCGGGGTTCGGCCGCCGGCCTCTCCGCCACGGCCGACACCACGCTGACGGGGGCGTCGTCGTCCTGCTACTTCGGGTCTCGCGTCGCCGGGGCGGGCGACGTGGACGGCGACGGCTACGACGACGTGCTGGTCGGCGACTACTGCGACTCGACGGGCGGCGGGGACGCGGGCCGCGTGTGGGTCTACCACGGGTCCTCCGCCGGCCTCGAG
Source organism: Myxococcota bacterium (assembly GCA_049322475.1). Lineage (GTDB taxonomy): Bacteria > Myxococcota_A > UBA796 > UBA796 > SXON01 > JBMOQZ01. The sequence goes on from JBMOQZ010000019.1 coordinate 35,895, forward strand.
GCCAGCCATTCGCGGGCGATCTCCGGCACCAGCGGAGCGCTGTTCGCCTGGACGATCTCCGCGGCGGGCGACGTGAACGGCGACGGCTACGACGACGTCCTGATCGGCGCGCCGGGGGACACCGGCGACACCGGCGCCGCCTACCTCCACTACGGCTCGTCGTCGGGGCTCTCCGCGGCGGCGGGCTGGTCCCCAGCCGCGAGCTACGTCTACGACCGCCCCTACGGGTACTGCGTGGCGGGGCTCGGGGACGTCGACGGGGACGGCTACGACGACCTCGGCGTCACCCGCTACAACAGCGACGTCTACGTGTTCTACGGCGGCGCGGCGGGCCCGGCGGCCATCCCGGACGAGACGCTCACCGGCAGCGCCTCGGTCACGCGCTACGTCGCCGACGCCGGGGACGTCAACGGCGACGGGTACGCGGACGTGGTGATCGTGGACGCGTACGGCTACCAGATCGACGTCTTCCACGGCGCCGCCGCCGGGATCGAGACGACGGCGGCGTCGACGTTCACGCCGCCCTACTACGCCGGGATGTCCGCCGTGATCGCGGGGGCCGGCGACGTCGACGCCGATGGCTTCGACGACCTGATCGTCGGCGACGACTACTACGACCGCGCCTGGGTCTACCATGGCTACGCCCAGGACGACGACGGCGACGGCTACGGCGCGGACGTGGACTGCGACGACGGCGACGCCACGGTGGGCGCGGGCACGCGGATGTACGCGGACGACGACGGCGACGGCTACGGCGACGCGGCCACGGCCGACACGCTCTGCGAGGCCGCGACGGGCTGGGTGACCGACGGCACCGACTGCGACGACGGGGACCCGGACGCCAACCCGGGCGCCACGGAGGTCTGGTACGACGGCGTGGACCAGGACTGCGACGGCGCCGACGACGACCGGGACGGCGACGGCGCGGTGCTCGCGGACGACTGCGACGACACGGACGCCGCGGTGGGACCCGCCGGCGTGGAGTCGTGCAACGGCGTCGACGACGACTGCGACGGGATGGTCGACGAGCGGCTCACGGTCACGCTGTACGCCGACGCGGACGGCGACGGGTTCGGCGACGCGGCCTCTCCCGTGGAGGGCTGCGGCGAGTCCGCCGGGCAGGTCGCCGACGCGACCGACTGCGACGACGCGGCGGCCGACGTGCACCCCGGCGCCAACGACGTCGCCGGCGACGGCGTGGATCAGGACTGCAGCGGCGCCGACACGCCGGGCGCGGGCGACGACACCGGCTCGCCCGCGCCCGGCGGCGACGCCGATTGCCCGGAAAAGCCCTGTGGGTGCGCGACCCCGGGCCTCCCGGGCGCGGGCCTCGCGGGGGTGGTCCTCGCGGCGCTGACCGCGCGTCGCCGGCGCGCCTGACCGCGATTCCCCGACGGGTACCTCACGAGCGCCGAGGCAGCCGAGTTCGGCCCCGTCACGCGGATGCCCGCGACGGGCGGGTCCGCCGGGACGCGGGTCGCCCGGGCAGGTAAGACCACGCCGCCCATCGACGGGGAGTCGCTGTTCTGGTTCGGCCGCCGCCCCCGCGCGACGGTTCGGACCCGGATCGGATCGCCCGCGGCCAGGGTATCGTCCGCGCGACGGTGCCGTGACCGAGCTGCTGACGGAAGAAGGCCACCGCCTCCGCCTCGAGGGTGAGCCCCGCGTGGGCGGCGAGTCGCGCGTGTACGAGGCGCGAGGACCCTCGGGCGAGCGGTGGGCCGTGAAGCTCGCGCTCCTCCCGCTCCCCGCGGGCCGCTGGCTCCACGAGGAGTACGAGCTCCTGCGCGAGCTGGGCGAGGATCCGCGCACCGCCCCCCACGTGGCGCGCGTGCGCGGTCGCGGGCACTGGGGCGATCGCCCGTTCGTGGCCCTCGACTGGTACCCGGACACGCTCGCGACCTGGGTGACCCGCGACCCGCCGGTGGCGGACCGCCTCGCGATGGCCCGCGTCGTCGCCCAAGCCGTCGACGCCCTTCACGACGCGCGCCCGGGCCTGTGCCATCGCGACGTCAAGCCTTCGAACGTGCTCCTCGGCCCGGACGGCGACGTACGGCTCGCGGACTTCGGCGCGGCCCGCGCCGCACGGCCGGGCGCGACGACGACCACCACCGCCGTGTTCAGCGAGGGCTTCGCCGCCCCGGAGCTGACGCTCCCGGTCCCCGCGCGTCCCGCCCGGCACCAGGACGTCTACGCGCTCGCCGCCACCGTGTTCTTCACCCTGGTGGGGCACGCGCCGGCGGCGGTCGCGCGGAGCGCGCGCGCGCTCACGCCCGCCGGCCGCGCGCTCCGCGGCGATCACGCCGGCGC
>JBMOQZ010000020.1:0-4163 GCA_049322475.1 Myxococcota bacterium
GACGTCGCCGCGCTGAAGAGCGGCGACGAGGGGGCCATCCGCCGCCGCCTCAGCGCCGACGAGATCGAGACGCTCCGGGCGCTCGCGGCGGACGTCCACGCGATGTCGCCGTGGCCGTGGCCGTGGCCGTGGCCCTGGTACAAGGGCCGGTGACCGCGCCCTTCGGACGCCTCCCCCTCCCCAACGCCCTCGCCCTCGACCTCGCCCGGCCGTTCGTGCCCGAGGGGCTCGTGCGCGCTGAGGCATGGGACCGCATCCGGGAGACCGCCGCGCGGGTGCCCCGCGGCTTCGGGTACGGGTGCGTCGAGGTGCGCCTCGACGACGACGACCAGGTCGACCTCCTCCTGTGCGCGACCACGTTCGACCACAACCGCGAGACCCTCGCCGAGGCCATCGCCGCCGAGGAACTCGGCGCGGTCGACGCCGTCGCGGCGATCGCGCGCGCGTGGGTCACCCCCGGGCACGTCGTCCACGACGAGATGCCGCAGCTCTGGGTGGAGATCGACCACCCCGACGGCGTCGCCCGGCCCGCGTTCGCGCACGTCCGCGTGGCCCCCTACGCTCCCGACGTCGCCGCGATGCGGACCCCGCGCTCGCCGCGCGAGGCCTGGCCGCTGATCGAGGCCGGCGTGGCCGCGACCGCAGCGAGCCGCGTCTCGGCGGAGAGCCTGCGGACGCTGCGCGCCGTGTGCGAGGCGGCGCCGGACACGGCGGTGCTGATGTACGTGAACGCGCCCGCGTCGCGGGGCACGGACACGGTACGCTGCGAGCTCGCCGTCCGGGCCGAGGACCTCTTCCCCACCCTCGCCGCCGTCGGGTGGCCGGGCGATCCGGCCCCCGTGCGCGCGCTGGTCGAGGCCTTTCCCGCGGGGGACCGGGCCGCGTTCGCCGTCGTCTGGACCATCACCGGCGGGGAGATCGAGCCTGTCCTGAGCCTCGAGCCCTCCGTCGGCGCCCCGGGCTCGCCGGAGGCCTGGCGCGCCGTCTTCGCGGTCGCCCTCTCCCGCGCCGGCGCGTCGGAGGAGAAGGTGCGCGGGCTGCACCGGTGGGTGGGCTGCGATCGCGTCGATCACCCCGCGCTCGGCTGGCCCGCCACGCTGCTGCGCGGCTTCGACTACAAGCTCGTCGTCGGCGCGGACGGGCGGGTGCGGGCGAAGGCCTACATGCTGTACCACCCACGCTTCCGCCTGCTGCCGTAGGCGATCAGGCGCTCGCCCGGGACACGACGGCGCCCGGCGGCGCGCCCGGCGCGAGCACGGTGGCGAGGCGCGCGGGATCGTGGCCGCCGAGCTCGCGGATCGCCGCGTCGCAGGCAGCGGTGTCCGCGCCCGCCAGCGCCGCCGCCCGCCGCTCGGCGCACCGCGCGAGCAGCTCCATCCCGAGCGAGGCGTACCGGGCGGCGGCGGCGGCGAACCCCGCGGCGGCCTCGTCCGCGCGCCCCTCGGCGAGGGCGAGGCCGGCCCGCAGCGCCGCCTCGTGGGCCCGCACGTCCGCACGCTTCCAGCGGCCGAGCGCGGCGAGGGCTTCCCGGACGTCCTTCGCCGGCCCGCCGTGCGCGAGCAGGACACGCCCCCTCAACACCAGGAGGTCGATGGCGGACAGCGAGATCTCGAGCATGCCCGCGCGCGCGGCCAGCGGCCACGCGGCCTCGAGGCGCGCGCGCCCCGCGGCGGGATCCTCGTCGAGGAGATCCGCGTAGACCTCGATCCGGAGCGAGTAAAGGTGCTGCACGGTGAAACCGGCGAGCGGCCAACGCCCGATCGCGGTGCGGGCGAGGCCCCGCGCGTGCTCGGTCTGCCCGCCGACGAGGCTCGCGAACGCGAGGAACTGGGCGGAGACGACGTAGCCGTAGAGATCCCCGCGATCGGATGCCTCGGCGAGCCAGCGCGCCGCGAGCGCGCGCACGGCCGCGTGCCGGCCCATGGCGTCGAGGCACATGAGCTCGAGGCCCCGCGCGGTCGTGCGCTCCCACGAGGCGCCGGGGTAACGCGCGTCGGCGAGGGCCTCGATGGCGGGGGTGAGCCCGTCGAGCGCCCCGCGCCGGTCCCCGTCGAGGAGCCCGTGGTACGAGCGACAGACGCGGGCGAAGGCGCGCGTGTGACGGTCCTCCGATCGCGCCGCCAGCGCCTCGCCCTCCGCGAGGAGGCGCTCTCCCCGGGCCGCCATCCATGCGCCGAGCACCGAGAGCGCGACGCCGACGAAGGCGAGCCCGCGCGCGGCCACGTGGACGTCGCCCGCGGCGAGAGCCCGGCGGACCGTGTAGACTTGCAGGTGGTTCGACGGGAACGGAAGCACGGCGCTCAGGCTCGTCGCCCAGGTCCACGCGAGGGAGAGCCGCTCGCGCTCCCGGGGGTCGGGATCGCTCGCGGCCGGCGCGCGGTCGCCGCCAAGCAACCACACGAGGTGCCACGCGAGGGCGAGGGCGGCGCCCGCGGTCGACCGCAGCGGCGGGAGGTCCAGCTCGGCGAGCACCGGCGCGAGCGTCGTGACCGCCGCGCCCACGTGCCCCCCCGCGAGGTAGCTCTCGGCGCCCCGGAGGCGCAGCGTCCGCGCGTGGGGGCCGGGCGCGTGGGCGGCGGCTTCCAGCCACGCCTCGCCCGCGCGCTCCGTGCGCCCGGCGGCCGTGACGGCGCCGGCGAGGTCCACCCTCAACCGCTGCCGCTCGTCCTCGGTCCACCCGGTCCACGCGAGCGCGCGCTCGAGGAAGGCGGCCTCGCTCTCGAACGCGAGCCGCCCGCGCGCCTGCACCGCCGCGCGCGTGTAGTGCCGGGCCGCCTCGTCGGGGACGCCCGCCCGGTCGAAGTGGTGCGCCACCACCTCGGCGGCGACGTCCGCCGCGGACGCGAGCCCGCCGGCGAGCGACCGGTGCAGTCCCCGGCGCCCGTCGGCGTCGAGGCCGGCCTCGAGCGCGTCGCGCACGCGGTCGTGGGTCAGCTCCACGGGGTCGCGCGGCCGGGCTCCCAGCACCCGGACGAGGCCGGCCGCGCACAGCGCCTGGAGGTCGGCACGCCCCTCGGGCCCGAGGCCCGCGGACTCGAGCAGGAGCGCCTGGGGGACGGGCCCCCCCGCGACGGCCGCGAGCCGGACGAGCTGCCGTGCGCGCGCCGGGACCGCGGCGACCCGCGCCTCCACCAGCCGCTCCACGGTCGGCGCGTCGCCGACGCGGGTGTGCTCCCGCGCGACGCGCGCGAGCTCCACGCAGAGGAACGCGTTGCCGCCGCATTCGCGCGCGGCCGCGAGGACGGAGGGGTCGCCCTCGGGCGCCCCCGCGACGCTCCGCGCGAGGGCCTCGGCCGTGCGCAGGTCCAGGGCACCGAGGGCCACGGCGTGCTCCACGAACGGGAGGCAACGGCGCGCCGCCTCCTCCCGAAAGGCGGCGAGGAACGCGCTCTCGGCGCCGCGCCGGAGCGTACACGCGACCAGCGGCCGCAGCGCCGGGTGCGCGTCGAGCACCTCGGCGAGGACGCGGCCGCTGGCGGCGTCGCCCCACTGGGCGTCGTCGACATGCAAAACGATGCGCCCGTCGGGCCGGGCGACGCGCAGGAGGCGCCCGATCGCCTCGACGGCGGCGAGGCGCTCGACCCCGGGCGCGCCCCCGGACGCGGCGGGCTCGCCGTCGCCGGCGAGGAGGACCGGGAAGAGGGCGCCGGCGACGCGCAGGTCGGCCGGGTCGGCGTCGGCGAGCCGATCGCCCCGGGCGAGGTCGGCGATCCAGGGCTCGAACACCTTCCAGGTCGCGCGATCCTGGGGGTGACAACGGCTGCGCAGGCACGTCCACGCCCCGGTCCGGGTCGCCGCGCGGCAGAGCTCGTCCGCGAGCGCCGTCTTCCCGCACCCCGGATCGCCCTCGATCCGCGCGACGACCACGGGACCACCGGCAGGCGCGCCGAGGAGCTCCACGAGGCGGGCCCGCTCGGCCTCCCGCCCCACGAACGGCGCGTGGCGGGCGCTCCGGGGGCGGGGCCGCCCGGGGTCGCGGCCCAGCGCGGCCAGCACCCGGGGGACGTCCCAGCGGTCGGCCGGATCCGGCTCGAGGTGCAAGTTCCAGAAACTCTGGCCGCTCCCGTTCCGGAAACTCTGGCCGCACCTCTGGGGGAGGTTCGAGGTGAGGCCGGGAGACGACAAGGAAGGCACGCGGCGGCGTAGCGAGGCGGCGGAGGCCG
>JBMOQZ010000021.1:0-37909 GCA_049322475.1 Myxococcota bacterium
CGTCCCGTCCCGTCCGCGAGGAGCCCGAGGACGAGCCGTACGTGGCCGACGCCTACACGCCGCCCCCCCGCGCCTCCACGCCGGCGCCCGCGCCGAAGGCCACGTCGTCCGCGCCCGCCCCCGCGCCGAAGCCCACCGCGACCGCGTCCTCGCGGCCCGCGCCCGCGCCCGTCGCGCCCGCGCCGTCCGCGTTCGACGCCCCGCCGGACGTCTCGGTCGAGGAGACGCCGGTGAGCGACCTCGAGCAGTACGCCGACCCCGCGAAGAAAGGCAAGCTCGACAGCGTCGGGATCAGCGTGCTGGAGATGGTGGACGTCGGCGACCCCCAGTACACCCGCTCCCGCGCGCTCCTCTTGATGAACGCCCAGCGCAAGGGCGACGACAAGGCGACCAAGCGGTTCCTCGATCAGATCATGCTGTTGCCGGAGAACCAGTACAACCCGGTGTTCCTGACCGATCTCGCCCGCTGGCACGCCAACCACGGCGACTACGAGCGCGCGCTCGAGAAGGCCAACCTCGCCGAGCGTTACTGGGCGCGCATCCCGCCCGAGCTCGTGTTCACCAAGAAGGCGGAGATCTACGAGATCCAGGCGGCGTCCTGGCAGGGCCGCTTCTACAAGTCCGACGAGGACCAGGACATGCTCGTCCAGGCGATCAAGCACTGGGAGCGCTACCGCCAGCACGTGTCGACCAAGTCCCGCGCCGACCTCCAGAAGCGCGCCGACGTCGAGCTCGCCAAGCTGAACGACATCCGCGAGAGGCTCCAATGAGGTCGCTCCGTCACGCCGCGCTCGCGGCGCTCCTGCTCGCGCCCTTCCCGGCGCTCGCGGGGAGCAAACACGCCATCACCGGCACGGTGATCGACCGCAACGGCGAGCCCCTCGAGCGCGTCAACGTGGCGCTCGCCCCGGGCAACGTCGAGATCATCACCGACGAGACGGGCAAGTTCCTCGTGGACTACCTGCGCGACGAGGAGGGCAACCGCGTCAAGCTCGCCAAGCGCACGGAGTACACGGTCTCGTTCTTCAAGGTGGGCTTCCACGAGGAGAAGCAGACCTTCTTCTACAAGCGCGGCGCCTTCGTGCTCGAGCCGATCACGCTCAAGGAGGACACGATCCGCGTCGACCCCTCCACCGACAACATCGACCCGGCGCAGTTCCCCGACCGGCAGCAGTCGAGCGGCGGCTCCTACGAGGGGGAGTGAATGATCGCCGTCTGGCTCCTCGCCGCCTGCGGTGACTCCGGCGACGTCGCCGTGGCCCCCCCGTCCGGCCTCGACGGCGGCTGGGTCGCCGTGGTGGTGCGGGAGCCCGCGAAGTTCCAGGCGCTCGTGGACGGCGACGCGCGCGACGGGTGGATCGCCCTCCACAAGAACGACTGGACCGCCGCCGTCGCCGCGGGGGGCGTCCCGGCCCGGCGCGCGCTCGACGAGCTCGTCACCTTCCACGCCGTGCTGGCCGACCTCTCCGCCGACACCTGGCTCCTGTTCGGCGCCACCTGGGAGCGCCGGGGCACGTTGCCGAAGGAGAGCGTGTTCCCGCGCCTCGTCCGCCTCGCGGCGACCGACGCCGGCGACAAGGACGCCGTCGCCCACTGGGACGGCGTGCCCGCCGCGCCGATGCCGCCCGCGCTGGCCGAGCGGGAACAGCTCCACGCGAAGCTCCTCGGCGGCGAGGGGGACCTCGACGCGCTCCGTCGCTCGGCCCACGAGCCTCTGTTCACCGAGAACGCCGAGGGTGTGACCCGCCCGTTCTACGACCCCATCGTCCACCGCTCGTTGTCCGAAGGTTACAGGCGGCGCGCGGCGACCGTGCCCGCGCCCGCCACGCCGCTGGAGGGGCAGCTCTTCTCGGCGTCGTTGGGGGCGGACGACGCCCAGACGCTCGTGTCCCTCGGTGTCACCTTCCCGGCGTCCGGCGACGTCGAGGACACCTGCCGCGAGGCCGTCCGGGCGCTCGACTCCAGGCTCGACGCGTGGCGGCTGCAGCTCGGCAGCGCCGCGGGCGACGACGGCCGCGCGCTGCTCAACGAGCTCCGGCTCGTGGAGGGCACGCGCTCGCGACTGCTCGTCTCGCAGGCGGTCGCCGCGCTCGCCGCCGACCAGCCCCGCTGCGCCGTCGCCTACGCCGAGCTCGCCCGCGACCACGAGGCCGCGCGCTCCATCTCCCCCGTCAACTCCCCCACCCTCTTCGCCGTGCTCGCCGCGGGCAACCTCCGCACCGGCCGCGCCCGCGAGGCCCTCGACGCGCTCGAGGTCCTCACGGGTCCGTACCCCGAGGTGGTCGCCCTCGACGAGACCGTCGGGGACCTCACCGTCCTGCAGGGCATCGACCGCGCCGGCGACTCCCGAGAGAACTGATCCGAATGATGCTGCTCCTCGCCTTTGCCGCCTCCGCCGCGAACCTCCGCTACGCCGAAGACCAGGCCCCCGCGATCGTGAACCCGCTCTACGGGTCGACGATGGCCGAGGCGCGCCTGAACGAGCTCCTCTTCGACGGGCTGTACACCGACAACCAGGAGCTGGCGACCGCGCCCGCGCTCGCGTCGGCCGCCGAGCTCTCGCCCGACAAGACGGAGATGACGATCACGCTCGAGGACGGCGTGACGTGGAGCGACGGCACCCCCGTCACCGCGCGCGACGTGGTCTTCACGATCCAGGCCATGCAGGACCGCGCGTCCCTCTCCACCGAGTCCGGCCGCGTCGCGTTCGTCCGCGAGGCGAAGGAGGTCGACGAAAAAACCGTCCGCCTCAAGTTCGTCCGCCCGGAGGCGCGCCCGGAGGACAAGCTCCTCTTCAAGATCCTGCCCGCGAGCGGGTTCGGGGGCCTGCCCGTCAAGCGGACCGATCCGTTCCGCAACAACCCCGTCGGCTCGGGCCCCTACCAGCTGGTCAAGTACAACGAGGACAACTCGATCAGCCTCCAGGCGAACCCCAACCACCGCGCCAACGTCGGCATCTCCCAGGTGACGATGCGCGAGGTGTCCGACAAGAACTACCAGGCCAAGCTGCTCCTGTACGAGAGCCTCGAGGCGCTCGTGCGCGTGCTCCCGCGCGACCTCGCGCTGCTCCAGAACAACCGCAAGGTGGAGCTGTACCCCTATCAGACCAACTCCTGGTGGTACCTCGGCTTCAACCTCTCGCGCGGTCAGTGGTCCGATCCCAACGTCCGCAAGGCCATCCACGACTTCGTCGACGTCGAGGCCCTGCTGGCCCCGGTCGGCACCGGCGACGTGCTCTCCGGCCCGTTCGTGAAGTCGAGCCCCTACTACAACCACGACGTGAGCCCCACGCGCTACGACCCGAGCGAGGGCGCGTCCCTGCTCGAGGCCGCCGGTTACACCAAGGTCGGCGCGAATTGGACGAAGGGCGGAAAACCCCTCACCATCACGATCACGGCGCACCAGTCCCTCGAGAGCGCGCAGGAGGTCGCCATCAACCTCCAGAGCCAGCTCCAGAGCGCCGGCATCACCGTCCAGGTCGAGTTCCTCGACGAGGCCGCGTGGAAGAGCCGCATCTGGCGCGACCGCGACTTCGACCTGATGCTGTCCCAGTGGAGCTTCGACCGCAACGAGGACATCCGCGAGCAGTTCCACAGCGCGGGCGCCCGCAACTTCGTCGGCTACGCCAACCCCGAGGTCGACGCGCTGCTCGACACCGCGCGCGACGCCCTCGATCCCTACGCCCGCAAGGCCAGCCTGCGCGAGGTGCACCGCAAGGTCCACGACGACGCGCCGATGGTCTTCCTCTGGACCCTCGACAGCTACGCCGCCCTGTCCACGCGCATCAAGAACGTGGTCGTCCACCCGTTCTACTTCTTCACGTTCGTGAACGGCTGGCAGATGAAGTGACGGGGACTCCCGAAGGCAAGCCCCTCTCCCCGCGCCGCGGGGAGAGGGTGGCCCGAAGGGCCGGGTGAGGGGTGCTCGACGTGCGCCCCGCTTCCGCTTTGGTGACAGAACCCCGCGCCCCCTCCCGCCTCGCCCAGTGGCTCCGCTCCGCCGCCGTCCACCTCGCCCAGTTCGTCGCGACGCTGCTGGGCGCGGTGCTCTTCGTCCAGTGCCTCCTCGCGTTCACGCCGGGCGACGCCATCGACCTGATGCCCAACGCGGACGTCGTCCGCCCGCAGCTGGAGCGCGAGTGGGGCCTCGATCGCCCCCTTCCCGAGCGCCTCGTGGCGACCACCACGCGCCTCGCCCGGGGCGACCTCGGCACCTCGCTGACCTACCGCCCCGGCATGCCCGTCGCCGAGCTGGTGTGGCGCGGCGGCACGCAGTCGCTCGCGCTGCTCCTGCCCGCCGTGGCGCTCGGGCTCGTGACCGCGCTCGCGCTCGGCGCGTGGACGGCCGGCCGCCGCTCGCGGCTACACCGCGTGGTGCAGGCGATCACCGTCGTGCCGGCCTTCCTCGCCGCCTACGTGACGGTCACCGCGCTGAACGCCGGGACGTGGTGGCTCATGGAGGCCGGGCACGTCGAGCGCCCCGACTGGTTCGCCCTGCCCGTCACGCCGAGCCCGCTGCGCACCGCCATCGCGATCACCGTGCTGGCGTGGGCCTCCGGGGGCCTCTCCGACCTGCACGCCGCGTGCGACGCCGAGCTCCGCCGCCTGCGGACGGCGCCGTTCGTGGAGGCCGCCCGGGCCCGCGGGGCGGCGATCGCCCCCCACGTCCTGCACAACCTCGTGCCGCCGCTGGCCAGCCTCGCCGCCGCCCGCGTCGCCACCGTGCTCGGCACGCTCGTGATCGTGGAGAAGGTGATGTCCCTCAACGGCGCGGGCGCGACGTTGTGGCAGGCCTGCCTGAAGCGCGACTACCCGCTCGCGATCGGCATCACGCTCGTCGCCGCCGCGGTCGTGTGCGGGGCCCGCCTCGTCTCCGACCTCGTCCGCATCACCGTGGATCCGCGATTGCGCGGGGGGCCGACGTGAGCGCGCGTCGCCTCGGGCTCGCGCTCACCGGCCTCGTGCTCGCCGCGTGGGTGTTGTCCTGGGTGTCCGGCTACGACGTGAAGACCGACGTGCACCCCGATCGGGTCCACGCGGGCCCGAGCGCGGAGCACTGGCTCGGGACCGACAAGCTCGGCCGCGACGTGTTCTGGCGCCTCGTCACCGCCAGCCGCGCGTTCGTGCCCACCGGCGCGCTGGCCGCCACCGTCGCGGGCGCCCTCGGCGTCGGCGCGGGCGCGATCGCCGGGTGGTTCGGCGGCGTGCCCGCCGCGCTGGTCCGGTACGTCCTCGGCGTGGTCGCCACGGTTCCGCGCTTCGTGCTCGTGCTCCTCGCGTGCGCGATCACGGGTGGCGACACGTGGGCGCTCGCCGTCGCCAGCGGCGTCGCCTACGCCCCCACGCTCGGCGAGGCCGTCTTCGCCCGGCTGGAGGGCCTCCGCCGCGCGGAGTTCGTGCTCGCCGCGCGCGCGCACGGGCTCTCGGACGCGCGGATCCTCGGACACCACCTGTTGTGGGTGAGCTGCCGCGGCCTCGTCGCCCGCCACCTCTGCGGCGCCTTCGGCTACTTCCTCCTGCTCGAGACCACGCTCTCCTACCTCGGCAGCTTCGGCGTCCAGGAGCCGACGCCCTCGTGGGGCAACATGCTCGCGCTGGAGTTCGGCCAGTACGAGGGCAACGCGTGGGCGTGGATCGCCCCGGTGGCGGCCATCTGGATCGCGATGCTGGGCACCACGCTCGTCGGCGAGGTCGCCGATGACTGAGCTGGTCGCGCGAGGCCTCCGCGTGGCGGCGGGCGACCGCGTCCTCGTCCACGACGCGTCCTTCCGCGTGGGCGGCGGCGAGCTCGTCGCGCTCGTGGGGTCGAGCGGATCGGGCAAGACGGTCACCGCGCGCGCGCTCGTCGGGCTCCTCCCTTTCTCGCCCGGCCGGGTCGCCGGCGAGCTCGTGCTCCGCGACGACGACGCCACGCTACGACCCTCGACAGAGGCCGACTTTCGCGTGGTGCGCGGCGCGTGGGTCGGATTGTTGTGGCAGGACGCCCGCGGCGCGCTCGACCCGCTCTGGACGGTCGGCCGGCAGGTGGAGGAGGCCGCGCGGCTGTCCGGCGCCGCCGAGCCGGTGGCGGCGTGGCTCGGGCGCGCGGGCTTCGCCGACGCCGCCCGGGTCGCCCGGCTCTACCCCCACGAGCTGTCGGGGGGCATGGCCCAGCGCGCCGCCATCGCGGTCGCCCTCGCCCGGCGCTCGCGCTTCCTCGTGGCGGACGAGCCCACGACGGGCCTCGATCCCAGCGTCCAGCGTGGCATCCTCGCCGGCCTGCGCGGGTTGTGCGAGTCGGGGATCGGCGTGCTCTTCATCACCCACGACCTGCGCATCCTCCCCGGCTTCGCCGACCGCGTGCTCGTCATGGACGGAGGGCGGATCGTCGAGGAGGCCGCCCACCCGGCGGCGCTCGTCGGCGCGGGGCGGGCGCTGGTCGAGGCGACTCGACGAGTCGCGGGCGGCGTCCTGTGAGCCCGCTCCTCGATCTCCGCGGCCTCCGGAAGGTGTACCGGCGCCCGTTCTCGCGCGTGTCGACGGTGGCCGTCGACGGAGTGGACCTCCGGGTGTCGCCGGGCGAGGTGGTCGGCCTCATCGGCGAGAGCGGGTGCGGCAAGACGTCGCTCGCCCGCACCGCGCTCGGGCTCTTGCGCCGGGACGCGGGCGAGGTGCGCGTGCTCGGGCAGGACCCGCACGTGCTCCGCGGCGAGGCCCTCCGCGCCCTGCGTCGCCGCGCCCAGCTGTTGCTCCAGGACCCGGGCGCCTCGCTCAACCCCGGCCTCACCGTCCGGGAGACGCTGGAGGAGTCCCGCCGCGCGCACCGCCCGGACGACGCGGCGATCGTGGACGAGGCGCTCGCGCGGGTCGACCTCGCCCACCGCGCGAAGGCCCGCCCGCACGAGCTCTCCGGCGGCGAGAAGCGCCGCGCCACGCTCGCGCAGCTGTGGATCGCCGACCCCTTCCTCACCGTGGCCGACGAGCCCACCGCCGGGCTCGACGCCGCGCGCAAGGCCGAGCTGCTCGATCTGCTGCTGGCTCGCCGGGGCCCCGACCGCGCCTTCGTGCTCATCTCCCACGACCTGCCGCTCGTGCTCTACGCGTGTACGCGCGTCGTCGTGATGGACCGGGGGCGCGTGGTCGACGACTTCGACCCGCGGGCGCTCGCGCCGGCGTCTCTGAGCGACGCCACGCGGCGCCTCCTCGAAGCGTCCGGGATGGCCTCGTGATCGCGCTCGCCGTCGTCGCGGCCGCCTCAGCGCAGGAGTCCGTGCGCCACCACGTCGCGCAGGCGAAGCAGTTCGTGAAGAACCACTGGTACGCCGACGCCGCCGCGGAGATCGAGGCCGCGCTCGCGCTCGAGGGGGGCGCCACCGACTTCGAGGCCAATTGGCTCGGCGCGCAGATCTACTACGAGCTCGTCGACATCGACCGCGCGCTCCCCCTCGCGAAGCGCGCCGGCGACCTCGCCCCGAGCGAACGCGCGCGCGACCGGGCCGACGCCTTCCACGCGTTTTTGCGCGACTCGTTCGGCTGGGTCGAGATCGCCGCGCCGCACGACGGCGTGGTGTCCCGGCTCCAGGTCGAGTGCACCTCCGTGTTGTTCGACGCCGACCTCAAGCGGCTGGTGAACAAGGTGTCGCTGGAGCTGCGCGAGCGCACGGTGCTCCCCGCGCGCGTCGCGTTGCCCGCGGGCGACTACCTCGTCAACGGCGCGCCCGTCACCGTCGCGGCCGGCGAGACGGCCACGCTGTCGCTGGCGATGAGCCAGCTGGGCGCGAGGGGCCTCGCCGCGCTGCAGGTGACGCGCGTCGAGGTGTCCGCCGGGCTGGGCGTGTTGTTCGGCGACCGCGTCGACAACCTGCACCCCGGCGCGGTGGGCGAGCTCTCGCTCACGCAGCCCGTGGGGCCGCTGCTCGTCGGGCTCGTCGGCGCCTATGACCTGCGCTCGTACTCGGCCGGCGGGGCCACCGAGCTCACGAGCCCGTACGGCTGGAGCGCGGGCGTGCGCGTGGGCCGCGAGCTCGTCGTCGGCGGGCCCCTCGCGGTGCGCCCGTCGGTGGGCGCGCGCTACGCGCGGGTGCCCGGCATCGCGTTGTCCTGCGTCGGCGAGCCCGGCGACATCCGCTGCGGCGACCCCGCCTCCGTCGACGGGGACCTCGAGATCTACGCCGTCGGGCGGGCCGTCGTGCCGTTCGGCGAGCTCTCGGTCGAGTACCGCGAGGCCGGCCGGACGACCGCGCTCGGGGCGGGGGTGAAGGCCGTCGTCGAGCAGGCGATCGGCGACGTCCCCGACCCCGGCGAGGCCGTCCTGTTCGACGACCCCGACGGCGCCCGTTTCACCTACACCACCGCGCCCCCCACGTGGACCGCCACCGGGGTGCGCCTCCTCGCCAACCTCAGCATCGCGTTCTGAGTGACACCCATGCTGCTCGTCGTCGCCCCCGTGCTCGCCCAGGCCCAGCCCGCCTCGCCCGACTACCCGGGCCACTGCCAGTCGCCGGTCTGGTCGCCGGACGGCACCCAACTCTCGTGGGAGGTGAACTACCACGACAGGAAGACCGTCGAGCTCTGGGTGGGGCCGGTGGGCGGAACGCCCCGGAAGGTGACACCCGTGGTGCGCGGCGCGAGCAGCACCATGACCGCCGGCTTCGACACCGCCGCGGCCGAGATGGTCGTGCACGAGCTGAGCTTCTCGCCGCCGCAGCTCAAGCGATTCGCGTACTCGGCGAGCGGCACCACCCAGGACTACGACGTCTACATCGACGGCGCCGGGCCCGTCGCGCCCGCACCCGGCGCGGACGGGGCCGCGGCCTGGAGCCCGGACGGCCGTTACATCGCCTTCACCACCGCGCGCACGGGCCAGGGCGACCTCTACCTGCTCGACGTGCAGGCGGTCGAGAAGCCGCCGCTGCGGCTCACGGGCGACGCCACGTCGTCCGAGCTCTTCGCGTCGTGGGCGCCGGACAGCAAACGCCTCGCCTTCGTCGGCCACACCCAGAAGGGCGACAACGTCTACGTCATCGACAACATCGACTTCCCCGCGCCGCGCGCCGTCACCCAGTGGGAACACACCAACACCCGCCCCACCTGGAGCCCCGACGGCACGATGATCGCGTTCTTCTCCAACCACACGGACATCGCCCGCTTCGACCTCTACGTCACGCCCGTCGGGGGCACGCCCACGCTGGTGGCCACCGACGTGCGCACCAACGACGACGGCCCCGCGTGGACGCCCGACTCGAAGCACCTGATCTTCGTGAAGCACGACGAGAACGCGCTCGATCCCGTCTGGGCGGCGCCCATCCGCCAGCCCAGCCAGGGTCGCGCCATCGCGACCGGCACAGTCGGCAACGCCGACCTCGACGTGGTCAAGCGCCCCGACGGGCAGGTCTGGCTCGCCGTCGCCGCCCAGGGGAGGGTGGGAGACAAGGTGAGGGACTTCCGGAGGATCTACACGATGGCGATCTCGGGGTTGCCGTAGGTCGGGTTCGATCTCGGGCCCGTGGGCCTTGTAGAAGGGCCCCTCTCCCCGCGGAGCGGGGGGAGGGTGGCCGAAGGCCGGGTGGGGGGTGTCCGGAAACGTGGGAGCGTCGGCACTCGGGCTCGGCCTGGCGACGGGCACGCCGAACACCCGCGCGACCTCCCCTTGCGTCATCCCGAGACGCGCACGTTCGGCGGCCACGTCGAAGGCAGGGAGGGGCCCCTTGCCCCGCTCCAGGTGAGGCTCGAACGCGCGCACGCTCCTCTGGAAGGCCCCCGCGCAGCGGGCGACGTCCAGCCTCCCGGGAGACAGGTTAGCGCTCGCTCCGCTTGGCCCACATCTCCGTCCACGACCTCCCCCGCGTCACCGAAGTCGCCGCCGTGCTCGCCCAGCACGGCTTCGGGGAGCTCGGCCGCATCGTGGGTGTCGAGACGAAGACCTCCGCCAGCGACAAGCCCGTCGCCATGCGCGTCCGCCTCGCGCTCGCCGACCTCGGGCCCACCTTCATCAAGCTCGGGCAGGTCATGTCCGTGCGCCCGGACATCCTCCCGCAGGACGTGCTCGACGAGCTCGCCACGCTCCAGGACAACGCGCCGACGGTCGACTTCCCGTCCATCCGCGCGGTCGTCGAGGAGGAGCTGAGGCAGCCGCTCGACGAGGTGTTCACGGAGTTCGCGGAGGTCCCGGTCGCCAGCGCGTCCATCGCGCAGGTGCACGTCGCGCGGCTCGCGGACGGCCGCGAGGTCGCCGTCAAGGTGCAGCGCCCCGGCATCGAGAAGACGCTCCGGAGCGACCTCCACATCCTCTACACGCTCGCCCGCGCGGTCGAAGGCCAGATCTCCTTCCCGGGCCTCTACACGCCCGTCGAGATCGTGCAGGAGTTCGAGTCGGCGATCTCCGGCGAGCTCGACTTCCTGCAGGAGGCCAACGCCGCCGAGCGCTTCCGCGCCAACCACCGCGACGTCGAGGGCGTGCGCGTCCCCGCCGTACTGCGGGAGTTCTGCACCCGCCGCGTGCTGGTGATGGAGCGGATGCTGGGCGCGCGGCTCAACGACATCCCGAGCGGCAGCGAGGAGGGGCGCGCCGCGATGCGCCGCCTCATCGACTCCTGGTACCGCCAGCTCTTCGAGCACGGCTACTTCCACGGCGATCCGCACCCGGGCAACCTCATGGTCCTGCCCGGCGGCGACCTCGTGTTCCTCGACTTCGGGCTCACCGGCATCCTGACCGGCGAGATGCAGGACGTGATGACGTCGGTGTTCACGGGCCTCGTCTTCCGCGACGCCGAGTCCGTCGCGCTCGCCATCTACCGGGCGGGCGCCACGCGCGAGCGCGTCGACCTCAAGGCGTTCCGGTCCGAGATCGAGCGCCTCATGGCGAAGTACGAGGGCGCGTCGCTCTCGCAGCTCGGCCAGCACTCGTCGCTGACCGAGTTCATCGCCGTCGCGAGCCGCTACCGCATCCAGCTCCCGCGCGAGTTCGCGGTCATCGCGCGGGCGACCAGCATCGTCGACGGCATCGCCCGCCGCCTGTTGCCCGACGTGGACATCGTCGCCGAGGTCCGCCCGCTCGCCCAGCGCCTCGTCGCCTCGCGTTTCGGGCCCGAGCGCCTCGGCGCCGACGCCTTCCGCCTCATCCAGCACGCCCAGGCGGCCTTCCGCGACGTCCCCACGCAGGCGAACCAGCTCATGCTCGACCTGGAGCGCGGCCGCATCTCGATCACCACGCGCGATCCCGAGGCGGAGGAGCTGCGCGTCGAGATCCGCCACGCCGCCATCCGCGTCTCGCTGGCGATCTGCGCGCTGGCGCTGGCGATCAGCGGCGCGGTGCTCATCGCGCCCTGGTCGCCCGCGCCGTTCGGCGTCCCGGTGCTGGCGATCATCGGGTTCGGCGTCTGCGTGGTCGCGCTCGGCATGTTCCTCGGTCTCGTCGTCCACTGGCTCTTCGCCACGCGCATCCACCCGCGCGACTGGCGCCGCCGGATGATGGCCGTCGTCCGGTTCTTCATCGGCGAACGATCGGCGTAGAACCGCCATCCCGCCGCAGACGCGCTTGAGCGGCGATCCCGGAGGTGGTAGCCTCGCCCACACGGGTGGTACGCCACTCGAAGGAGCCTGCGTGTCCGGACAAGCGCAACTGCAGCTGAGGCAGGGCGACGTGATCGCGAAGAAGTACGAGATCGACGCCCCGATCGGCACCGGGCCGCAAGGCGCCTCCTACCTCGCGCGCGTGATCGCGTCGGGCAAGAAGGTCGTGGTGAAGGTCCTCGCGGGGCCCTCCGCGCCCGAGGCCCAGGCCCAGGAGCTGCTCCAGCGCCTCCAGACCATCGGCGCCGACTCGGTGATCAAGCCGATCGAGACAGGGGAGTACCAGGGCCGCCGTTGGATCGTGAGCGAGCACTTCGAGGGCGAGTCCCTGCGCCGCCTCATGGACGCCTACGCGGGCGAGCGCAAGCCGTTCACCCTGCAGGAAGCCTGCCAGATCATCGTCAAGGTCCTCGAGGCGGCCGAGGCCGCGCACCAGCAGGGCCTCGTGCACCGCCACGTCAAGCCCACGAACGTCATCGTCCAGTCCAAGCAGGTCGGGCCCGGGCAGGGCCGCGTCGTGCGCACCATCAAGCTCACCGGCCTCGGGTTCTCCGATCTGGTCCACCCCGCCGTGCTCCAGGAGGGCCTCACCGAGCGCGCGGGCGACACCCGCTACATGGCGCCCGAGCTCTCCTCGCCCAGCCAGGGCGGCGGCCCCCAGACCGACGTGTACTCCGCCGGCGTCATGTTCTACGAGCTCCTCTGCGGCCAGACGCCGATGGGCACCTACCTCTCCCCCACGCAGATCCGCGAGGACCTCCCCAAGCACGTCGACGACATCGTCGACATCGCGATCGCCGCCAACGCCGAGGACCGCTACCCCTCCGCGCGCGACATGATCAACGACATCCAGCGCGCCTTCCAGGACGACGACAAGCCCGTCGCCGGCCTCTCGAAGAAGGCGCTCGCCGCCGTCATCGGGCTCACGGTGGCGGTCGCGGGCGCGGTGGGCGTGTTCGTCGCGCTCAACGACCCGGACGACGCCGCGGCCCGGAAGGACCAGGAGCTCCGCGCCACGCTCGCCCGGCAGAACCAGATGCCGCCCGAGGACGTGGTGCGCGCCAAGCTCGAGGCCCACCCGGACATGGTCTACATCCCCACCGGCACCTACGCGATGGGGCGGATGCACCTCGACAAGCTGGCCGACCCGACCGAGCCGCTGGCCCAGACCCGCAAGGTCGACGGCTTCTTCGTCGACCGCTTCGAGTGGGAGAACGCGAAGGGCGGCCACGCGCTCGTGAACGTGACCTGGGAGAAGGCGCAGGAGCTCTGCGCCAGCAAGGGCAAGCGCCTCTGCACCACCGAGGAGTGGGAGCGCGCGTGCAAGGGCCCCGAGAACCGCATCTACGCGTACGGCAACGACTTCAACCCCGAGAAGTGCGGGGCCGACGTGGCCACCGACTCCTCCCCGCGCGACGAGCGCGCCGACCGCGCCTCGGGCGACCTCGCCGACTGCGTCAGCGGCTGGGGCGTGTTCGACCTCTCCGGCGGCACGCGCGAGTGGACCTCGAGCGACGCGAAGGCGACGAAGAAGTTCAAGGTGCTCAAGGGCGGCAAGGCCCAGGAGGCCGCGCGCGGCAGCCGCTGCGCCTTCTCCGACGAGCGCAACCCCGGCCTGACCGACCGCAGCATCGGCTTCCGCTGCTGCCTCTCCGACGACGGCGTCGCCGGCGGCGCGGGCGAAGGCGCCACGCCCCCCGCGGGCGGCGCTCCCCCGGCCGAGGGCGCCGGCGCCGCCCCGGCCCAGCCGCCTCCCGCGCAGCCCGGGTAGCCCCTCGGGCCACCCTCACTTCGCCGCGGCCTGCCGCTCCTTCCACCGCCGCGCGGACTCCTCGAGCTCGGACCGCACGATCAGGTAGACCCCCGGGTCGTACGTGAGCGCGGTGTGCCCGACCCCCTGGACGGGCCGGTTGCGCAGCGAGGTCTCGCTCTGGCCGGGCACGAGCACGCTGGCCCACCAGGGGCAGACGAGGTCGTGCCGGCTGTAGACGCTCGTCATGGGCACGTGCGACGGGAACGGGTCCTCGCGCAGCCGCTGGAGGAACGGCGAGTTCGGGAGCAGGTCGTACGGGCTCCGCGACAGGACCCCGGCGCCCATGAGCCACACGCCGAGCGCCGCGGTGGGCGTGCCGTGGTGGGGCGTCCCGAGCGTGATCAGCGACTTGGTGCGCCGGTCGCCGCCGTGGTGCTGGATGTACTCGCGGGCGATGAGCCCGCCCTTGCTGTGCCCGACGACGTGGAAGGACTCGAGCCCCGTGCGGGCGCAGATGCGCTCGATCTTGCCGGCGATGAGCTCGGCGAGCTGGCCGGCCCGGCGCGTGTTGAAGCGCGCGAAGAGCCCGCCGAGGTCGAAGCTGAAGACCCCGTAGCCGTCGTAGCGCAGGCGGTCCTCCATGACCTCCCACACGTTGCGCGTCTGGAAGAAGCCGTGGAGCAGGAGCACGGCCTCGTCGGCCTTCGCGAAGTCGTCGTGCCGGACCACGCGGTTGCCGCGTGCATAGACCTTGCGGAGGCTCCCCAGCTGGTCGCGGACCGCGCGATACACCCGGCGGGGAGAGGTCGGCGAGTTCACCACGACCGACGTCTTATCACGCGTGCTACGGTGAGGACCCCCGGAGGAACGATGCGGATGCTGCCCCTTCTCCCGCTGTTGCTGACGGCGTGCCCCGACGGGAAGGACGAGGGCGACGGCGACGGCGACGCCCCCCCCATCAACCAGGGCGACGACACCGCCGTCGGCACCAACGCCCCGGAAGTCGAGTCGGTCTCGATCAGCGAGTGCGTCTACGACTTCGCGGACGAGGGCGAGCAGCCGGCCATCTTCGTCGTCGTCCACGCCACGGACGCCGACGCCGACATCCACCTCATCCGCATGTCCATCTGGTGGGACGCGACGATCGACGAGACGGTGGACGTCGCCGGCACGCCGATGAGCGAGTCCGACGTGTACCAGGTGTCCGACGAGGACGGGAACCTGCTCGAGTCGGCCGACGAGGTCAACTTCGGCACGTACCTCAACGTCAACGGCGACGAGACCTGGCTCGAGTACGAGACCGAGTACGAGTTCGCGGTCGTCGTGTACGACGCGCAGGGCAACGCGAGCGAGCCCGGCTACGCCACCTACACCACCCCGCCCGCCGACCTCTCCGGCGCCTGCGACTAGGCGGCGCGGGTTAGACCCGCGCCCATGCAGAAGGACGCCTACCGGGACGCCGGGGTCGACATCGAGGCCGGCGACGAGGTCGTGGAGCGCATCAAGCGCCACGTCCGCAGCACCTACCGGGCCGGCGTGCTCGGCGACATCGGCGGCTTCGGCGGCCTGTTCACGCTGGGGAGCCGCTTCCGCGACCCCGTCCTCGTCAGCGGGACCGACGGCGTCGGCACGAAGCTCCTCCTCGCCCAGCGCCTGAAGAACCACGCCACGATCGGCATCGATCTCGTGGCGATGTGCGTGAACGACGTCGTGGTGTGCGGGGGCGCCGAGCCGCTCTTCTTCCTCGACTACTTCGCCACCGGGAAGCTCGACCCCGCCGAGGCCGAGCAGGTGGTCGCCGGCATCGCCGAGGGCTGCCGCCAGGCCGGCTGCGCGTTGATCGGCGGCGAGACCGCCGAGATGCCCGGCATGTACGCCCCCGGCCACTACGACCTCGCCGGCTTCTGCGTCGGCGCCGTCGAGCGGGCCGACGTGCCCGACCTGTCCCGCGTGAAGCCCGGCGACGCCCTCGTCGGGCTCCCGTCGAGCGGCTGCCACAGCAACGGCTACTCGCTCGTCCGCAAGCTCACCGACGACCTGCCGATGGACCGCGACGACTGGGGCCTCGGCGCGCCGCTCGGCGAGGTGCTGCTCCGTCCCACGCGCATCTACGTGAAGGAGCTCCTCTCGGTGTGGAAGCCCTTCGAGGTCAAGGGCGCCGCCCACGTCACGGGCGGCGGCTTCACGGGGAACGTGCCGCGCGTGCTGCCGCCGGGGCTCGGCGCGGTGATGGACGCGGGCAGCTGGCCCGTCCCGCCGCTGTTCTCGCTCCTGCGCTCGCGCGGCAACCTGAGCGACGCCGAGATGTATCAGACCTTCAACAATGGGCTCGGCATGGTGATCGTGGTGACACGTGACCGTGCGTCGGACCTCGCGGCCCAGCTCGGCGGCTTCGTGGTGGGCCGCGTGGTGGAGGACGAGAAGGGCGAATGCCGGATCGCGTGAAGGTCGGCGTCCTCGTCAGCGGCCGAGGCTCGAACCTCCAGGCCCTGCTCGACGCCTGCGCGTCGCCCGACTTCCCCGCGCGGATCGAGGTGGTGGTCAGCAACGTGCCCGACGTCTTCGCGCTCGAGCGGGCCCGGCGCGCCGGCGTGCGCGCGGTCGTCGTGCCGCACCGGGGGCTCTCGCGCGAGGACTTCGAGGATCGCCTCCTCGGCGAGCTCGCCGGCGTCGACGTCGTCTGCCTCGCCGGCTTCATGCGCGTGCTGACGGCGCGTTTCCTCGACGCCTTCCCCCGCCGCGTGCTCAACGTCCACCCCGCGCTCCTCCCGGCCTTCCCGGGCGTCCACGGCGCGAGGCAGGCGCTGGACTACGGCGTCACGCAGGCCGGCGCGACCGTGCACCTCGTCGACGCCGGCGTCGACACCGGCCCCGTCCTCGCGCAGGGCACCGTGCCCGTGCTGCAGGACGACACCGAGGACACGCTCGCCGCGCGCATCCTCGGGCTCGAGCACCGGCTCTACCCGCTCGCGCTGCGGTGGGTCGCCGAGGGGCGGGTGTCGCTCGACGGCCGCCGCGCGTCCGTGGACCTGCGCCCGGGCGAGGCCCGCTGGCTCACCTGAGCTACTCGCCGCGGTTGCTGGCGGTGCAGACGCCGTCCCCGCAGTAGTGCGCGACGGTGCCCTCCTCGCCGGCGACGAAGAACCCGGCCGTCTGGGCGATGCACCCCTCCCAGAGCCGCGGCTGGCCGTGCGCGCCCGTGTCGGACGGCGGGCGGTTGACCGGGTCGGGCTCGCCGAGCTCGGGGTCGTACTGCACCAGCGCCGGCGCCGACGTGGTCAGCGAGACGGTCTGGAGCGCGAGGGGCTCGGTCTTCGACGGCGTCCCGAGCGGCACGCCGGCGCTGCGGGCGAAGAGCTCCGTCGTGATGTTGGGCACCTGGTTGTCGCCGATGGCCTCCTGCCAGAGGTAGGTCCGCCCGCGCAGGTCCTCGGTGTACGAGGCGGGATCGACCCCGTCCCACAAGAGCTGCGACGTGGCGTAGAGGAGCTGGCGCTCCCACGGGTCGTCGAAGGCGCCCTCGACGAGCAGCTCGAACACCGGCCAGTTCGAGCTCCGCTCGAGCATGGTCGCCCACGCGCTGCCGCCGACGTGCAGCACCGCGTGCTCGATGCGGGTCTGGTTCGCGAGCGTGACCGAGCCCTCGATCGCGCCGAGCGAGATCCCGTACCAGTAGAGGCGGGAGGGGTCGGCGAGGCCGGCGAGCTCGGGATCGGCGAGCAGCGTGCCCTCGTCCACGAGCCGGATGAGCGCGAGCGTGTTGGCGACGCCCTGCGTGAGCTTGTCGGTCAGCTCCGGGAAGCGGGCGAAGTCGCGGGCGACGGCGACCGCCTCGGGCTGATCGTCGGCCGTGAGCCCGCGCCACTTCGTCGCGACGAAGATGGCGCCCATGCGGTTCGACAGCTCGATCACCGCCGAGGTGTCGTCGTCCGAGTCGAGGTAGTCGTCGGGCTCGGCGAGGATGCCGTGCCCGAACACCACGACGGGCACGGTGCCCGGCGCCGCGTCCCGCACGCTCTCGGGGACGTGCACGTAGAGGTACGCCTCGGTGGTGCCCTGCGCGACGGGGAGCCCGTCCGCGCCGATCTCGAAGATCGTGTCGTCCACGAGCCAGTCGTCGGTGGTGAAGGTGCCCTCGATCTTCTTCCAGACGCCGTCCGGCAGCTCGGACCCCTCCTCGATCGAGAGCACGCGCTCGATCGTGTAGGCCGGCGGCACGCCGACGCTCGCTGCGAGGTGCCGCGTGAGCGCGGTGCCGTCGCCGACGGGGAACTCCCACGCGATCTCGGCGTCGAACCCGAGGTCGGCGAGGCGCGCGACGAGGTCGGCGTGCTCCGGGCGAGCGGTCCACTCGGGGAAGTCCGCCGCCTCGATCGGGCGCCCCCCCGTGGTGACGGCGCCGGTGAGCACGACGGCGACGTCGTGCCCGGGCGTCATGGCCTCCATCGGCCGGACGATGAGCGTCCGCTCGCCGCTGTCCAGCGCGTCGGGGTGGGCGTCCAGCTCGGCGAAGCCGACGATCTCCTCGCCGGTGTCGAGGTCGACGAGGCGCACGCTGCCGCCGGTGCCGAGCCCGACCTGCCCGGACAGCGACTCCGGGTCGATCGGGACGGGCAGCATGGCGACGGAGGGCTGCACGGGCGAGAACCCCTCGCGCCAGTTGAGCCGCGCGAGGTCCCACGACGTCTCGAACTCGGGGAGGAGCCCCTCCGGGATGGCGACGTGCCCGTCCTCGACGAGGGTGGCGTTCGGGAAGGGGTTCGCCGTCGCCGCGGGGGGCTCGCCGACCGCGTCGCCGTCCATCGAGACCCCCGTGCAGGCCAGAATCCACAGGATCATCGGGGTACCTCCAGGCGGGCCGTGAAGTCGGACAACACGAGCTTGCCGCCCGCGTGACGGTAGAGCCAGCCCACCGCGCTCGCCAGCGCGTCGCCGGCGGCGATCCACGCCGTCTCCGGGCGCTCGCCGCCGGTGAGCAGCCGCGACACGGGCGACCACCGGAAGCGCGCCAGCGTGAGGTCGACCTCCGCGCGCACCTCCGCGGCGCGCGCGGGCAGGGCGCCGCGGTCGAGCGCCGCGTCGATCATCGCCGCGCACAGACCCGCGTGGGCGACCCCGTCGATCACGTCCTTGATCGTCAGGAAGTAGAAGAACGTGCGGAAGAGCTTCTTCAGCGGCCAGCGCACGACGCCGAAGAGGCACCCGACGAGCAGGCTCGAGCGGTCCTCCACCAGCGTGTCGAGCGTGGCCGCGTCGAGCTCGATCCCGCGGGCCTTCGCGAGGGCGTCGTACATCTTGCGACGCGTGTTGCGCTCCGCCCACTCGTCCACCCAGGGCAGCGGGATGAGCGCGCAGAGGCCACAAACGAGGGAGAGACGCGCCGCTTCCATCGAGCGCGGCTTACCCCGGCGTGCCGCGCCCCGCCTCCATGAGCCGCAGGAGCGCGCCCGCCGCCTCGGGATCGGTGGTCCAGCGCACCCACCACCCGTCGGCCTCCTTGCGCGCGTAGAACGCGACCGCGCCCCGCGCGTCGCGGAGCGCCACCGTCACGAGCTTCGCCGGGGGGTTCGCGTCGAGGCGCCGGCCCAGCGCGGCGAGGGCCTCGGTCCCCTCCCCCGCGGCGCGACGCGCCCAGCCGACGACGCGCCCGTCGCGGAACGGGAGGTCGCCCCCCGCGGTCCAGGGGTCCTTGTCGTGGACGCCCTCGGAGCGCCCCACGGCCACGATCAGCGGCGGCTCGCCGAGCTTCCCGGCGGCCACCAGCAGGTCTTCCCAGCGCTCGAAGGGGACGTCGGCGTCCCGCGCGCCCAGCCGCGGCGAGGCCTCGAGCGCGCGCACCGCCTCCATCGTGTCGGCGACGGTCGCCGCGGTGATGGACGGGTCGCGCGCGGCGCGCGTGGCGAGCACGTCGGCGACGGGGTGGTCCACGTCGAGGCGCGTGCCGTGGCGCTTCTCCCACGCGGCGGCCGCCCCGTCGAGGTCGTGGGCGCGGAGCCGCGCGTCGGGATCCGGCCGGGTGCACGCGAGCAGCAGGAGCAGGCACCACATGGGGTCGAACTCTCCTAACGCGCCGACAGAATTGTATTGTACCTCACAGACCGGCGTGCGAACAGCACACACCTCACGACGCATTCACGGGAGCTTCTCCGATGGGACGGCCCGGTCGCAGGATCGCACGCCCCCCGATCGACCGCGTCCGACGCCCCCAAACGACGGGTCGCCGGAAAAACTAAAAAAGCAGGAAAATCCATAACTTTCCCATCTCCCACGAACCTGATCCAAAGGTTGTGTCCGCCGTCGGCGACTGGTACTCCACGGGGTCGACGGGGACCCCGATGGCCAGCACCCAGACGGCCGGCGACGGCATCGATCTCGCCCTCCTCCTGCGCAGCCTGCGCGCGTTCCGCCGCGGCGACCTCAGCGTCCGCCTCCCGCTCGACGCCACCGGGATCGGCGGCGAGATCGCCGCCGCGTTCAACGACGTGCTCGAGATGCAGGAGTGCTACGTCGCCGAGGTGCGGCGCGTGAGCGACGCGGTCGGCAAGGAAGGCCGCATCAGCCAGCGCGTGTCGCTCCCCGAGGCGCGCGGCTGCTGGGCCGAGACCGTCGGCGGAATCAACGGGCTCATCGGCGACCTCGTCCAGCCCACCACCGAGATGGCGCGCGTCATCGGCGCCGTCGCCCGCGGCGACCTCTCGCAGCGCATCGAGCTCGACGTCGAGGGTCGCCCGCTGCGCGGCGAGTTCCACCGCACGGCGCGCGTCGTGAACACGATGGTCGAGCAGCTCTCGGCCTTCGCCAGCGAGGTCACCCGCGTGGCCCGCGAGGTCGGCACCGAAGGCAAGCTCGGCGGCCAGGCCGCGATCACGGGGGTCGCCGGCACGTGGAAGGACCTCACCGACAACGTCAACCTCATGGCCGCGAACCTGACCGACCAGGTCCGAAACATCGCCGAGGTGACGACCGCCGTCGCCAACGGCGACCTCTCCAAGAAGATCACCGTCGACGCGCGCGGCGAGATCCTCCAGCTCAAGAACACCATCAACACGATGGTCGATCAGCTCAACGCCTTCGCCGGCGAGGTCACCCGCGTCGCGAGGGAGGTCGGCACCGAAGGCAAGCTCGGCGGCCAGGCCCGCGTCCCGGGCGTCGCCGGCACGTGGAAGGACCTCACCGACAACGTGAACTCGATGGCGGCGAACCTCACCGCGCAGGTCCGCAACATCGCCGAGGTCACCACCGCGGTCGCCAACGGCGACCTCTCCCGCAAGATCACGGTCGACGTCCAGGGCGAGATCCTCGAGGTCAAGGAGACCGTCAACACGATGGTCGACCAGCTCAACGCCTTCGCCAGCGAGGTGACACGTGTTGCCCGCGAGGTCGGCACCGAAGGGAAGCTCGGCGGCCAGGCCCGCGTGCCGGGCGTCGCCGGCACCTGGAAGGACCTCACCGACAACGTGAACTTCATGGCGGCGAACCTCACCTCGCAGGTCCGCAACATCGCCGAGGTCACGACCGCCGTCGCCAACGGCGACCTCTCGAAGAAGATCACCGTCGACGTCCAGGGAGAGATCCTCGAGCTGAAGAACACGATCAACACCATGGTCGATCAGCTCAACGCCTTCGCCGGCGAGGTGACCCGTGTTGCCCGCGAGGTCGGCACCGAAGGGAAGCTCGGCGGCCAGGCCCGCGTCCACGGCGTCGCCGGCACCTGGAAGGACCTCACCGACAACGTGAACTCGATGGCGGCGAACCTCACCGCCCAGGTCCGCAACATCGCCGACGTGACCACGGCCGTCGCGAACGGCGACCTCTCCCGCAAGATCACGGTCGACGTGCAGGGCGAGATCCTCCAGCTGAAGAACACCATCAACACGATGGTGGACCAGCTCAACGCCTTCGCGAGCGAGGTGACACGTGTTGCACGCGAGGTGGGCACCGAGGGCAAGCTCGGCGGCCAGGCGCAGGTCAAGGGCGTCGCCGGCACGTGGAAGGACCTCACCGACAACGTCAACTTCATGGCGGCGAACCTGACCAACCAGGTCCGCAACATCGCCGAGGTCACGACCGCCGTCGCGAACGGCGACCTCTCCAAGAAGATCACGGTCGACGTGCAGGGCGAGATCCTCGAGCTGAAGAACACGATCAACACGATGGTCGATCAGCTCAACGCCTTCGCCAGCGAGGTCGCCCGCGTGGCCCGCGAGGTCGGCACCGAAGGCAAGCTCGGCGGCCAGGCGCAGGTGAAAGGCGTCGCGGGGACCTGGAAGGACCTCACCGACAACGTCAACTCGATGGCGGCGAACCTCACGGCGCAGGTCCGAAACATCGCCGAGGTCTCGACGGCCATCGCGAACGGCGACCTCTCGAAGAAGATCACCGTCGACGTCCAGGGCGAGATCCTCGAGCTGAAGAACACGATCAACACGATGGTCGACCAGCTCAACAGCTTCGCGAGCGAGGTCGCGCGCGTGGCCCGCGAGGTCGGCACGGAAGGGAAGCTCGGCGGCCAGGCGCAGGTGAAGGGCGTCGCCGGCACGTGGAAGGACCTCACCGACAACGTCAACTCGATGGCGGCGAACCTCACGAACCAGGTCCGAAACATCGCGGAGGTCTCGACCGCGATCGCCAACGGCGACCTCTCCAAGAAGATCACGGTCGACGTGCAGGGCGAGATCCTCCAGCTCAAGAACACGATCAACACGATGGTCGACCAGCTCAACGCGTTCGCCGGCGAAGTGACACGTGTTGCGCGCGAGGTCGGCACCGAGGGCAAGCTCGGCGGCCAGGCGCAGGTGAAGGGCGTCGGCGGCACGTGGAAGGACCTGACCGACAACGTCAACTTCATGGCGGCGAACCTCACCTCGCAGGTCCGCAACATCGCCGAGGTCACCACCGCCGTCGCCAACGGCGACCTCTCCAAGAAGA
Source organism: Myxococcota bacterium (assembly GCA_049322475.1). Taxonomy (GTDB): domain Bacteria; phylum Myxococcota_A; class UBA796; order UBA796; family SXON01; genus JBMOQZ01. The sequence goes on from JBMOQZ010000021.1 coordinate 22,231, forward strand.
TCACGGTCGACGTGCGCGGCGAGATCCTCGAGGTCAAGAACACCGTCAACACGATGGTGGATCAGCTCAACGCGTTCGCGAGCGAGGTGACACGTGTTGCCCGCGAGGTCGGCACCGAGGGCAAGCTCGGCGGCCAGGCGCGGGTGCTCGGCGTCGCCGGCACGTGGAAGGACCTCACCGACAACGTGAACTTCATGGCTGCGAACCTCACGTCGCAGGTCCGCAACATCGCCGAGGTCACGACCGCCGTCGCGAATGGCGACCTCTCCAAGAAGATCACCGTCGACGTCCAGGGCGAGATCCTGCAGCTGAAGGTCACCATCAACACGATGGTCGACCAGCTCAACGCGTTCGCCAGCGAGGTGACACGTGTTGCCCGCGAAGTCGGCACCGAGGGCAAGCTGGGCGGCCAGGCACGGGTGCCCGGCGTCGCCGGCACGTGGAAGGATCTCACCGACAACGTCAACTCGATGGCGGCCAACCTGACGAACCAGGTGCGCGGCATCGCGCGCGTCGTCACCGCCGTGGCCACCGGCGACCTCAAGCGCAAGCTCGCGGTCGACGCGAAGGGCGAGATCGCCGAGCTCGCGGACACGATCAACTCGATGACCGACACCCTCGCGACCTTCGCGGATCAGGTCACGACGGTCGCCCGCGAGGTCGGCATCGAGGGCAAGCTCGGCGGCCAGGCCCGTGTGCCCGGCGCCTCCGGCACGTGGCGCGACCTCACGGACAACGTGAATCAGCTCGCGGCGAACCTCACCACGCAGGTCCGCGCCATCGCCGAGGTCGCCACAGCGGTCACGACGGGCGATCTGTCGCGCAGCATCACGGTCGAGGCGCAGGGCGAGGTCGCCGCGCTGAAAGACAACATCAACACGATGATCCGCAACCTGCGCGACACGACGCAGAAGAACACGCAGCAGGACTGGCTCAAGACGAACCTCGCCCGCTTCAGCCGGCTGTTGCAGGGCCAGCGCGACCACGTCGAGGTCGCCCGCATGATCCTGTCCGAGCTCGCGCCGGTCGTCGGCGCGCAGCACGGCGCGTTCTACGCGGCGTACGCCGGGACGGGCGAGCCGCTGCTCCGCCTGCTCGCCAGCTACGCGTTCCGGGCGCGCACCGGCGTGCCCATGCAGTTCCACTTCGGCGACGGCCTCGTCGGCCAGTGCGCAGTGGAGCGGACGCGGGTGCTGCTCACGAACGTGCCGGGCGACTACATCCGCGTCCGGTCGGGCCTCGGGGACGCGAAGCCGAGCACGATCATCGTTCTGCCGGTCCTGTTCGAGAACCAGGTCATGGCGGTCATCGAGCTCGCCAGCTTCAACCAGTTCAGCGAGATCCACCTCTCGTTCCTCGACCAGGTCGCCGAGTCGATCGGCATCGTCATGAACAACATCGCGGCGTCGATGCGCACGGAGGAGCTGCTCAAGCAGTCACAGTCGCTCACCCGCGAGCTCCAGGCCCAGCAGGAGGAGCTCAAGAAGACGAACGAGCGCCTCGAGCAGCAGGCAGCCTCGCTGCGGAAGTCCGAGGAGCTGCTCCGCGCGCAGCAGGAGGAGCTGCAGCACACCAACGCCGAGCTCGAGGAGAAGGCGCGGCTCCTGCAGGAGCAGAAGACCGAGGTCGAGTACAAGAACCGCGAGATCGAGCTCGCGAAGGCCGCGCTGGAGGAGAAGGCCGAGCAGCTCGCGCTCACGTCGAAGTACAAGTCGCAGTTCCTCGCGAACATGAGCCACGAGCTGCGCACGCCGCTCAACTCGCTGCTCATCCTCGCGAAGCTGCTCGCCGACAACACCGAGAACCACCTCTCGCACAAGGAGGTCGAGTTCGCGCGCACCATCCACGCCTCGGGCTCGGACCTGCTCGCGCTCATCAACGACATCCTCGACCTCTCCAAGATCGAGTCCGGCACGATGGCGCTCGAGCCCGGCGACGTCGCCTTCACCGACCTCCGGCACTACCTCGACCGCACCTTCCGCCAGGTCGCGACCGACAAGACGCTCACCTTCGCCATCCACCTCGGCTCGGACCTCCCGGTCGCGCTCGAGACCGACGCCAAACGCCTGCACCAGGTGCTCAAGAACCTCCTGTCGAACGCCTTCAAGTTCACCGAGCGCGGCGGCGTCACGGTCCGCGTGGAGGTGGTCAGGAGCGGGTGGGCGCCGGACCACCCGGTGCTCTCGACGGCCCAGAGCGTCGTCGCGTTCTCCGTCAGCGACACCGGCATCGGCATCCCGTCGGACAAGCAACGGATCATCTTCGAGGCGTTCCAGCAGGCGGACATGACCACGAGCCGCAAGTACGGCGGCACCGGCCTCGGCCTCGCCATCAGCCGCGAGATCGCCCACCTCCTCGGCGGCGAGATCCGCGTGGCGTCGGTCCCCGGCGAGGGGAGCACGTTCACGCTGTACCTTCCGCAACCCTTCGCCGGCGTGGCCAACTTCCGCCGGCTCCCGGCGGAGGAGCGGCCGGCGGCGCCCCGCGACGCCGAGGTGCACGACGACGTCCAGGCGCCGCTCGTCGCGCGGATCGAGACCGTCCCGGACGACCGCGACGACATCGAGCCCGGCGACCGCACGCTCCTCGTCGTCGAGGACGACCCCGCGTTCGCGCGCATCCTGCTCGACCTCGCGCACGAGGTGGGCTTCCGCTGCATCGCCGCGAACACGGGCGAGGCGGCGCTCACGCTCGCCCGCAAGTACCAGCCGGACGCCATGACGCTCGACATCCGCATCCCCGACATGGACGGGTACGCGCTGCTCGACCGGCTCAAGCACGACTCCACCACGCGCCACGTCCCGATCCACGTGATCTCGGGCGAGCCGCTGTCCCCGCGCGGGCTGCGCCTCGGCGCGCGCGGCTGGCTGCAGAAGCCCGCGACGGCCGCCGCGCTCACCGAGATGCTGGGGGAGCTGCGCGCGTTCGTCGACGCGCCGGAGAAGCACCTCCTCATCGTGGAGGACGACCCGGTCCAGGGGCTCGCCGTCGCCGAGCTGCTCGGGGGCGGAGAGGTCCGCACCACGGTCGTCGGCACGGGCGCCGAGGCCCTCGCGGCGCTCGACGCGCGGCCGTTCGACTGCGTCGTGCTCGACCTCGTCCTGCCGGACACCGACGGCATCTCGCTCATCGAGCGGGTCCGCGAGGAGGTCGGCCGCGAGCTGCCGGTCATCGTCTACAGCGGCAAGGAGCTCGGCGAGGACGAGTCCGCCGCCCTCGGCCGGCTCGCCAGCGCCGTCATCCTGAAGGACGCCCGCGCGCCGGACCGCCTGCTCGACGAGACGTCGCTGTTCCTCCACCGCAAGGAGCAGAACCTCCCGGAGCCCAAGCAGAAGCTGCTCTCGCAGCTGCACCAGGTCGACCCGATCCTCGAGGGCCGCCGCGTGCTCGTCGTCGACGACGACATGCGCAACATCTACGCGCTGGCGAGCGTGCTCGAGCGACAGAACATGCAGGTGCGCTACGCGACCGACGGACGCAAGGCCCTGCAGGCGCTCGAGCGCGACGCCGACGTCGACGTCGTCCTGATGGACATCATGATGCCGGAGATGGACGGGTACGAGACGATGCGGGCGATCCGCCAGCTCGACGCGTTCCTCGACCTGCCGATCATCGCGCTGACGGCGAAGGCGATGAAGGGCGACCGGGAGAAGTGCATCGCCGCGGGCGCGTCCGACTACATCCCCAAGCCGGTCGACACCGAGGCGCTGCTCTCGCTGCTCCGCGTCTGGATCACGCAGTGAGCGTTCGGCCCGCCGTCCTGCTCGTCGACGACGAGCCCGCCAACCTCGTCGCGCTCGAGGTGTCGCTCGCGTCCCTCGACGCCGAGCTGGTGTTCGCCCGATCGGGCGCCGAGGCGCTCGAGCGGCTGTTCGGGCGCGACTACGCGCTCATCGTGCTCGACGTGCGCATGCCGATCATGGACGGGTTCGAGACCGCGGAGATCATCCGTACGCGAGAGCGTTCGGCGAGGACCCCGATCCTCTTCGTCACGGGCCACGACCCGGGCGGCGAGGCGAGCTTCCGCGGCTACGAGGTCGGCGCCGTCGACTACGTGACGAAGCCCTACGACCCGCGCACGCTGCGGTCGAAGGTGGCCGTGTTCCTCGACCTGTGGCGCACCACGCAGGAGGTGCGTCGGCAGGCGGAGCTGCTCCGGCAGGCGGAGGCGCGCGAGCACGCCCGGCAGCTCGCCGAGGCCCAGACCGCGGAGCGGGCCCGCGCGGAGGCGGATCGTCGCCGCACGGAGGCCCAGATGGCCCGCGTGCTCGACGCCGTGCCGCTCGCCGTCTACTCGGCGACCGGGGACGGGCTGCTCGCGACGAGCATCTCCCCCAACGTGGAGCGCATCACGGGCTTCCCGCCGAGCGCGTTCCTCGGCTCGACCGGCTTCTGGTCGTCGCGCATCCACCCGGACGACCGCGAGCGCGCGCTCGCGACGCTGACGCGCGGCGCCGAGGGGGACGGTTGGCGCATGGAGTACCGGTGGCAGTGCGCCGACGGGAGCTGGCGCTGGTTCCTCGACCAGGCCGCGGTGGCCCGAGACGCCGTCGGCCGCACCACGGAGATCCTCGGGACCTTCCAGGACGTCCACGCCGAGAAGCAGGCCGAGGTGCAGCTCCGCGAGGCGCACGAGGAGCTGCAGGCGAGCCTCCGCGAGCGGGTGCTCGAGGAGGAGCGGCTCCTCGTCACGCTCCGGTGCATCGCCGACGGCGTCCTCGCCGCGGACACGGCGGGGCGCGTCCGTCAAGTGAACCGCGTGGCGGAGGAGTGGACCGGCTGGCGACAGGAGGACGCCGTCGGGAAACCGCTCGGGAGCGTCTTCACCCTCCACGACGAAGAGACCGGCGAGCCGCGCCGGCTCGACGGCGGCCCGACCGAGGGCGTCGGGCTCCTCCAGGCGAAGGACGGCGCCGAGCGGATCGTCGCCTATCGGGCGGCGCCGATCGCCCCCGGCGACGGCGAGGCGCTGGGGCTCGTGCTCGTGTTCCGGGACATCACCGAGAAGCGGCGACACGAGGAGGAGATGCTCAAGGCGAGCAAACTCGAGTCCCTCGGCGTGCTCGCCGGCGGCATCGCCCACGACTTCAACAACCTCCTCACCGGGATCACCGCCTCGGTGTCGCTCGCGATCGTGCTCGAGCAGCGGGGGCGGCCCGTGCGGGAGCGGCTCGCCACCGCGCAGAGCGCGTGCGACCGCGCGCGCCGCCTCACGCAGCAGTTGCTCACGTTCGCGCGCGGCGGAAGCCCGGTGAAGCAGCGCATCGACGTCGCCACGGTCGTGCGGGAGGCCGCCGCGTTCGCGCTGCAGGGCTCGCGCTCGCGCCTCGAGATCGACGTGCAGCCGGGCGTACGGGCCATGGAGGCCGACCCCGGACAGATCGCGCAGGTGCTCCACAACCTCGTCATCAACGCCGATCAGGCGATGCCCGAGGGCGGCGTGGTGCGCGTGCGCGTCGCCAACCGGTGCGAACGGCAGGTCGAGGTCTCGGTGTCCGACACCGGACAGGGCGTGCCGTCCGAGATCCGCACGCGGATCTTCGACCCCTTCTTCACCACCAAACCGAAGGGCACCGGCCTCGGGCTCGCGACGGTCTACTCGATCGTGCAGCGCCACGGCGGGGTCATCGAGCTGCGCTCTCGCCCGGGCGAGGGCGCGACGTTCACGGTGGTGCTGCCCGCGGAGGCGGAGGCGATCGTGCCGGCGCCGCAGCCCCCGCGGCGCGAGGTCCGGGGGGGCGTCGGCCGGGTGCTGGTGATGGACGACGAGCCGCACATCCGGGAGGTCGCGAGCGAGGCGCTGAGCCTGCTCGGGTACCACGTCGCCACCTTCCCCGACGGCGAGACCGCCGTGCGCGCCTACGGCGACGCGCTGCGGTCGGGTACGCCCTTCGACGCCGTCATCATGGACCTCACCGTCCCCGGCGGCATGGGCGGCCGCGACGCGATCCGCCACATCCGATCGCTCGATCCGGCCGCGCGCGCGCTCGTCTCGAGCGGCTACTCCACCGACCCGGTCGTCGCGAACCCTCGGGAGTACGGCTTCGACGGGGTCATCGCGAAGCCCTGGACCCTCGACGACCTCGACGCCACGCTGCGCCGCCTCCTGCCCGGGCCGCGCGCGCGATAGGAGGCGCGGCGTGCGACACGACGCGTTCGAGATCGCGGGACAGGCGCGCGCCGGCGGCGTCGTCTTCACCTGCGAGCACGCCTCCAACCGCGTCCCGGCGCCCTGGCGCCTGCGCCCGCGGGACCGCGCGCTGCTCGCGACCCACTGGGGCTACGACATCGGCGCCCGCTCGCTCACGCTGGAGCTCGCCCGCCTCGCGGGCGGCGCGGCCGCGTTGTCCCGTTTCTCGCGCCTGCTGATCGATCCCAACCGCGACCCGGCCGACCCCACCGCGGTCCTCGCCGAGACCGACGACGGCGCCCCTTCCTTCAATCGGCGGCCCGACGTGACACACCGGGCCACGCGCTTCCACGCGCCGTTCCACCACGCGGTCGACCGCCTGGTGGCGCGGCGCCCGCGCTTCCTGATGTCGATCCACAGCTTCACGCCGAGGTTCCGTGGCAACGCGCGGGCGATGGAGGCCGGCGTGCTCTTCGACCGCCACGACGACCACGCGGAGGCGCTCCTGCGCGCCCTGCGCGACGTGGGTCTGCGCGCCGAGCCCAACGCGCCCTACTCCGGCAAGGACGGCCTCATCTACAGCGCCAACCGCCACGGCACGAACCACGCCGTGCCGTACCTCGAGATCGAGGTGCGCCAGGACCTGATCGCGAGCGAGCGCCACGCCCGCCAAGTGGCGCGACAGGTGTGGCGGGCGATGCGGGCCGCGTCGATCTAGTCAAAGCGCCGAAGGCCACGTCTCCGCCTCTCCCATCTCCCACGTCGCCGTCCGCTCGAGCGGCTGGAGCGCGGTGGTGTGGTCGACGTGGATCACCACGTCGAAGCGGTCCGCCATCCGCGACGTGAAGTAGTGGCTCATGCGCTCGGTCTCGGGGAGGTACAGCACGCCGATCGCGCGCTCGAGCCGCTCGCCGGCGAGCGCCTTCGCGTCGAGCCAGGCGGATTCGAGGCCGGCGTCGTGGAGCGCCCCCTCCCAACTGTCGGCCCGCCCGGGCAACACGCGCTTGCGCTCCGCCTCGCCGCCCCACTCGCTCGCCGCGGTCACCGTGCCCGTGAACGTCGTGAAGCCGACGAGGAACGCCTGTGCGCCCCAGCGCTCGCGCGCGAGCTGCCCGAGCGAGATCTCGCCGCCCGACCCCATCTCGGAGGCCCGCGCGTCGCCCACGTGGGAGTTGTGCGCCCACACCACCACCCGAGACGGGCGTCCGAAGCGCTGGGCGAGGTGCGCGAGCAGCCCGTCGAGCGTGTCGGCCATGAAGGTGTCGCGGAGGTTCCAACTCGACGTCCGCCGCCCGTACATCGCGCGGTAGTACGCCTCCGCGGCCACGACGACGCGCGCGTTCTGGACGGCGTCGAAGCGCCCCGCGGGGTCGCCCTCGCGGACGGCCAGCACGTCGGCGAGCTGCTCGCGGACGGCCACGTCGCAGCCCTCGGCCATGCCCCGCGCGGCCGCCCAGCCGTAGTGTTGCGGCTCCTCCGCGAGCCGGAAGCACCGGTAGCGGGCCGCCGCCAGCTTCGCGGCCGCGGGGTCGAACGTCCGGAGCCAACGCACCACGGCGTCGGCCGAGCGGTGGAAGCTGTACAGATCGAGCCCGAAGATCCCGGCGCCGCGCCGCTCGCGCCGGTTCGACGCGTGGAGCCAGTCCACGAACGCCACCACGTCGAGGTTGCGCCACATCCACGCCGGGAAGCGCTCGAAGCCGGACAACGCCTCCCGGGCGGACCGGTCCTCGCTCATGCCGGCCACGTAGCGGTTGACGCGCCAGGTGTCGGGCCAGTCGCCCTCGATGGCGACGGCGTCGAACCCGCGCTCGGCCACCAGCCGGCGCGTGAGGCGGGCGCGCTCCCGGTAGAACTCGTGCGTCCCGTGGGTCCCCTCGCCCAGCAACACGACGCGCACGTCGTCGCCGATGCGGTCGAGCAGGTCGTCGTAGTCGCGCGGCGAGCCCGTGATCGGGTGCGCGGCCTGCTCGACCGGGATCACACCGGCCCCTCGACGATGGGCGGAACAACCCGACGGCCGCTCTCGGAAACGGCGCGGTCCGCCGCCGCGAGCCCGCCGACGGCGCCGGCGCACGCGCCGAGGACACCCGTGATCACGAACCACCACGCCGCGGCCTCGGCCGTGTTCACGGCACCCTCCGGCACGATCCCCGGCATCGGCCCCGTCGGCACGTCCGGCGCGGCGAGCGCGCCCGCGATGCTGCTCGCCATCGACACCCAGAGCAGCGTGATCATCGTCGCCTGGAACGCCACGGCCCACGTGACGATCCCCTGGATCACCCCGTCGGTCCGCCCGATGTCCGGGGTCGTCCGCACCGAGACGAACGCGCCCGCCAGCGTCGCGAGCACGATCGCGAGGGTCGTGTACGCGCCCCCTCCGATGGCGCCGACGACGCCGTTCCAACCCTCGCGTCCCGGATCGAACGCGGCGAGCCCCACCGCGACGCCGAGCATGACCAGCACGTCGCCGAAGGCGGTCGTGCAAATGGCGCCGGCGAGCACACCCTTCGCGCTCAGCCGGCGAACGTGGCTGGTCCCCGTGACGTCCATGATCCCCTCCTCCGACCCAACCTGTAGGCGCGGCCGCGCCCCACGTCAGCGGATCGACGCTCGCAACGCCCCCACGACGCGTGTCAGTTGGTCGTCCGTCAGGAAGGGGTGCAGGGGCAAAGACAGGCCACGCGCCGCCGCGTCGATCGCCACAGGGTAGTCGGCCTGCCGCCAACCCATGCGCGCGAACGTCGGCGAGGTCACGAACGACGGGGTGTACTCCACCTTCGTCTCGATCCCCCGGGCGAGCAGGGCGGCCTTGACGGCGTCGCGCCCGCCCACGCGGACGACGAAGCTGTACCAGGCGGAGTCCACGCCGGCGGCCGGCAGCACCGGCTCCAGATCGGCGAGCGAGGCGCGGTAACGCGCGGCGTTGCGGGCGCGCGCCGCCTGCCAGTCCGGCACCTTCGGCAGGCGCGCCGACAGGACCGCGGCCTCGAGCGCGTCGAGGTAGCTGGGGGTCCGCGCGGCGGCGAGCACGACGGGATCGGCGCCTTCGGGGTCGCGGGCGCGATCGCACCGGTCCGCGAGCGCCTCGTCGTCCGTCACGATCATGCCGCCGTTGCCGGCGCCGCCGAGCGGCTTGCTGGCGAAGAACGAGAAGATCCCCGTCCCCCCGACGGGCACGCGGACGCCGCCGCGCGTGGCCCCGTGCGCCTGCGCGCAGTCCTCGATCACCGGCAGCCCGAGCGCGGCGATGGCGTTCACGTCGCAGACGTGGCCGTGCACGTGGACGGGCACGACCGCCTTGGTGCGCGCGGTGATCGCCCGGGCGATCCCCTCGGCGGTGACACACAAATCACGCGGGTCGGGGTCGACGAGCACCGGGCGCGCGCCCGTGTTGGCGATGGCGAGCGCCGTGGCGACGAACGTGTGCGCGGAGGTGATCACCTCGTCGCCGGGGCCCACGCCGCGGGCGACCAGCGCGATCTGGAGCGCGGCCGTGCCCGAGGCGGTGCCGACGCCGAAACGTCGGCCGCACCACGCCGCGAACGTGGCCTCGAAGGCCTTGCTCCGCGCCCAGAGCTCGAAGGTGCCGGGCGCCGCCAGCACCCGGCCCAGCTCCGCGGCGAGCGCGTCCTTCACGGCCTCGTTCTGACGGTCGTACGCGTCGTAGGAGAGCACCGCGCGACGGTAGGCCAGGCCGGCGAGATCCAGCGCGGGCGCGAAGCGGCGGTAGTGCCTCAGGACGAGGGACTTGATCACGAGGCGTACACGGCGAGCGGGGTGGTCGCCGGCTCCATGCCGACGCACACGCGGCAGATCGCCTTCTCGAAGCGGCCGCGCAGGACGTCGTTCCGCAGCTTTCGGTACGCGGGGTTCGCCCACACGTCGGCGATCCGCTCGGTCGCGAGGTCGCCCCAGTCGGCGACGCCGTCGTAGTCGTTCGCGCAGAGCTTCACCTTCCCCCACGCGTCCACCACCAGCGTGGAGGTGGGGAGGATACAGCTCGCGTGGTGGAGCTCCCGCCCCGGGAAGAGCACGGTGCCGCCGCGGTTGAAGGCGAGCTTCACGTCGCGGTCGAAGTGGCGGACGACGAAGCGCCGCCGCATCGTCCACCAGCCGAGGCTCGCCCGCGTCTGGCGGAACGCCCGCGACTCGCCGTCCTCGAAGGTGACGAGGAACAGGTCGACCCCCGCGTCGAGCAAGGCGCGCGCCTTGTCGGGGCCGAGCGCGTCGCCGTTGGTGTAGATCACGATCGTGGCGCGCGGGAGGCTCGCGCGGACGTAGCGCATGAGCTCGGGGAGGCGCGCATCCAGCAGCGGCTCGCCGAAGAAGTGAGGCGAGAACCGGCCGGCGAACCCGAGCTCCGCGAGCTGGTCCACGATCGAGCGGAAGAGCGCCTCGGGCATCCGGTGGTCGGGGCGCGGGGCCACGGCGACGGGGCAGTAGCGACACCCGCGGCTGCAACGGCTCTGGGTCTCGACCTCGACGCGGTAGAAGCGGTCGCGCCCGAAGCGCCGCAGGAGCGGGGCCTCGAGCCGCTTCAGGTGTTCCAGCGCGGCGAGCGCGAGGCCCATCGGGCTGGATTATAGGCTCTCGCGATGGTCATCCTGGGCGTCGCCGACAACCACGACGCCGCCGCGGCCCTCGTGGTGGACGGCCGCCTCGTGGCCGCCGCGTCGCAGGAGCGCTTCGACCGTCGCAAGAACAGCGGGCGCTTCCCGTGGGACGCGATCGACGCGTGCCTCGCGCGCGCGGGGCTCGCCCCGGCCGAGGTCGACCGGGTCGCGGTGGGCACCGGGTTCACGCCCCCGTGGCTGGTGCGGCGCTTCCCGGGCACGCGCCGCGACGACGTGGTGGGGCACGGGCAGATGACGTGGCTCCTGCACGCCTACGTGCTCTACCAGGTGGGGTTGCAGCGGGCGGGGCTCGCGGGGATCGAGACGCGCGCGTGCCAGCGGGTCCTCGCGCCGCGCCTGCACGCGCGCGGCTTCACGCGCGCGGGCCTCGCGATCCTCGACCACCACACGTGTCACGCCGAGTCGGCGTGGCGCACCCAGCCGCGCGAGCGTTGCCTCGTGCTCACCACCGACGCGATGGGCGACGGCCTCACCGCGACGGCGTCGGTCGGCGGCCCGGAAGGCCTCCGGCGCGTGGCGTCGCAGAGCGGGCTCGCCGCGGTGAACATGTTCTACTCGCGCGTCACCGAGCACCTCGGGTTCACGCCGCTCCGGCACGAGGGGAAGGTCACGGGGCTCGCGGCGTACGCCGAGCCGCCCGAGGCGCTGCTCGCCCATTTGCGCGGCAAGCTCCGCGTCGAGGGCGGCCGCTTCGTGCGCGAGAGCTACGCGCTCCCCGTGGACCGGGCGTTCTACCGGGGGCTCGACCGCTGGTCGCGCGAGGAGGTGGCCGCCGGCGCGCAGCGGGTGCTCGAGGAGGCCGTGCTCGCCTGGGTGACACATCAGGTGAGACAGACCGGCGTGTCGGACGTCGCGCTCGCCGGCGGGCTCTACGGGAACGTGAAGCTCAACCAGCGGATCGCCGCGCTGCCGGAGGTGTCGTCGCTCTGGGTGTTCCCGAACATGGGTGACGGCGGGTTGGCGGCGGGCGCGGCGCTGCTCGCGGCGGGGGCGCCCCCCGCGCGGCTCGACCACGTCTTCCTCGGGCCGGCCTACGGCGAGGACGCGCTCGCCGACGCGCTCCGCGGGCTGTCGGCGACCCGGCCGGAGGACCCGGTGCGCGCCGTCGCGGATCGCCTCGCCGCGGGGAAGGTGGCGGCGCGCTTCGCGGGGGCCATGGAGTACGGCCCCCGGGCGCTCGGGAACCGCTCGATCCTCGCGCGCCCCGACGACCCGGCCATCAACGCGACGCTGAACACGCGCCTGCGGAGGAGCGAGTTCATGCCCTTCGCGCCGGTGATGCGCGCGGAGGACGCCCCTGCCCTGCTCGTGGGGCACGACAAGGCCCCCGAGGCGGCGCGGTTCATGACCGTCTGTTTCCCGGCGACCGACCGCCTCCGGCGCCTCGCCCCCGCCGCGGTGCACGTCGACGGGACCGTGCGCCCCCAGGTGATACACGAGCGAGACAGCGAGATGTATCGCCTCCTCGGCCTCCTCGGGGAGCGCACGGGCTCGCCCGTCCTCGTGAACACGAGCTTCAACATGCACGAGGAGCCGATCGTCAACACCCCCCACGACGCCGTCCGCGCCTGGTCCGACGGCCAGCTCGACGTGCTCTGGATGGGGCCCTTTCTGCTCGAAAGGTGAGCGAACCGCGAAGACGCGAAGGGGCCGGCGGGATTTCGCGGTTCAACTCCTCCGCATGGCCCGGACGCGAGCCTCGAGCTCCCAGGCGGTGAGCTCGCCGCGGCCGAACTTGTCGTAGAGGGCGTCGATCTCGTCGAGGCGCTTGCGGAGGCGGAGGCGCTCGGCGCGGAGCGAGCGGAGGGTCGCGTCGAGCTCGGCGCGGGCGCTCTCGCCGGGGTCGGGGAGGCGCAGCGCAGCGATGTCCTCCGCGCGGGCGCGCGGGCGGGTCTGGCCGCCGGTGACCGGGAGCTGGGCGCGGGCGAACCGCGAGCGCATCGCGAGCAGGAGGAAGTCGCCGTGGCGGCCCGGCCGGAAGCGCACCCACTCGCCCGAGCCCGCGAGCCGCGCCGGCAGCCCCGCGCGGGGCCGCGTCGCCCGGACCACGTTGTTGAGCTCGGGGCGCATGCGCCCGAACAGGAGGTCCCCCTCCTCGAACGCGCCCCCCTCGACGTCCTCCCCGCGCAACACGCGCGCGTCGACGACCTCGCCCGTGCCCTTGTCGACGTCCGCGAGGTCGATCACCGTGTATCGGGCCGCGCGGTCGATCGGCTCGCGCCCCCGCACGAGCTCGGCGTGCTCGCCGAGCACGAACGTCGGCACCCCGTCCGCCACCCCGTCGGCGGCGATCGCCTCGTCGGGCACCCACGCGTCGCCGTGGCAGGACTTCCGGTAGGCCGCGCCGCCGCGGAGGTGGAGGCGCAGCGCGGCGAGCTCGTCCGGCTCGCTGCGGCGGAAGGACTTGCGGCGAGGATCGAAGCCGGGGTGGTCCACGACCGCGAGGAGCGCCGGCGCGACCTTCGCGGGCCGCTTTCGCAGCGCGACGACGCAGGCGCGCGTGGGTGTGCCGCCGAAGGGCCGGAACACCCCTTCGGGCAAGGAGACGACGGCCTCGCGGACGGCCACCCGGTCGAGGAAGGCCCGCACCTGCGCCGTCGCCGCGCCGCTGAGCACGGAGCGCGGGAGCACGGTCACGAGGCGCCCGCCCGGCCGGAGGCGGCGCATCGCCGCCTCGACGAAGAGCGCGTCGCTCGCGACGCGGGCGCGCCCCTGTCCCAGCTCGTACCGGGCGAGCACGTCGCGCTCCTCGACGTCCACCGAGAACGGCGGGTTCGCGAGGATGACGTCCCAACGCTCCTCCACGACGTCGCGGAAGACGTCGCCGGGGACCACGGCGCGCGGGTTGCCGCCGTGCAGCGCGACGTTCAGCCGCGCGAGCGCCACGAGGTCGGGATCGACCTCGACGCCGTCGACGTCGCCGCCGCGGGCGATCCCCGCGACGAGGAAGCCGCCGCTGCCGCAGGTGGGGTCGAGCACGCGCTCGCCCGGGCGGATGGCCGCGAGGTCGGCGACGAGCTCGACCAGCGGGCGGGGCGTGAAGTACTGGCCGCGGGCGCCCTTGAAGAGGTCGGTGAAGAAGCGCTCGTACGCGAGCCCGAACAGATCGAGGTCGGCGGGGAGCGGGAGCGCGTCGAGCCGCGCGGACGCGGGCGCGTCGGGGCCCTCGGGCCAGAGCTCGCGCGCGAGCCCCAGCCGGGCGGCGAGGTGCCGCACGAGCGCCACGAACGCGCGGCGCCCGCCGAGCCCGGCCGCGCGCAGGCGCTCCTCGGCGGCCCGGAGCTCCCGGGCGAAGCGCTCGGAGGCGTCCGCCATCAGAACGGGAGGTCGCTGACGACGGCGCGGACGGTCCGCTCGCCGGCCACCACCTCGACCTCGACGCCGGGCGTCCACGCCTGCTTGCGCAGCATCGCGAGGACGCGGGCGACCCCGTGGTCGCGCGCGCCGGTGAGCGTGGTCCCGACCGGCTCGCCGGCGAGCCGCACCTCGGCGCCCACGGGCGGGATCGCATCCTCCGCCATGCGCAGGCCCCAGATCTTCTTGTTGACCTGGCCCATGACGTCGATGCGGTTGATGACCTCCTGCCCGATGTAGCAGCCCTTGTCGAAGGCGCCGGCGGCCTGCACGAGGCGCATCTCGTGCAGGAGCGCCTTGTCGCCGAAGTCGGCGGGCCAGCGCGGGAGCCCCGCCTCGATCCGCAGCGCCTCCTGCGCGTCCCACCCGGCGGGGCGCGCCCCGGCGGCGCGGAGGCCCTCCCAGAGCGCGGGCATCGCCGCCTTCGGCGCGATCACGTCCCACCCGCCGGCCCGCGCGCGCGCGCGCCGGGCGACGCGGACCTCCTCGACGGCCTCGAAGCCCTCCGCGGGCGCGGGGAGGCCGGCGCGGGCGAGCACGCCGCCCGCTCCGGCGCCCTGGACCGAGACGACGCCGAGCTCGTCGCTGCGGTCGGTCAGCTCGACGTCGTCGAAGATGATGTACTTGCCGTAGCGCGCCTCGAACGCCTCGGGCGTCACGCCGTCGAGCACCGCGAGGAACGTGTCGGCGGCCACGCACCAGAGGTCGAGGAGACCCTGGATGCGCGCCCGGTCGTCCACCATGCAGTTGCGGTTGCCGCGGCCGGGGACGAGGTCGCGCACGTTGTTGGTGAACATGCCGTTGCAGAAGCGACGCGCGTCGGGCCCGACGAGCTGGACCACGCCCGCGGGCGCGAGGTCGAGGAGCGCGGCGCCCTCGCGCCCCGCGTCGACCTCCGCGTCGCGATCGCCGAAGTCGGCGGGCAGGAGCCACCCGTCCACCTCGAGGAACCGCGCGCCCGCTGCTCCGCAGGCGGCGAAGAGCGGCGACTTCGACAGACCCATGACTACCCCTTCTTCGGCGGGATCGGCGGCGGCACGTTGCCGGGCGTGACGGTGGGGTTCGGCCGCACGATCCGCGGGTTGGAGGCGCCCGCGGGCGGCGGCGGCGGGAGCGTGGCGGTCGGGTCGGGCGGCTTCGCCCCGCCCGGGATCACGTTGCCGCTCGACGGCGGGACCGACTTCTTCTTCGGCTCGACCGACATGACCGTGGTCGCGCCGATGTCGTCCGGGATCCCGACCTCGAGGCGCGTCATGCTCGCCTGCGTCTGGACCCCGCGCACCGGCGCCGGCGCGATGCCCGCCAGCTCGGCCTGCCGCGGCTTCTTCGGCCGGAAGGCGAACGACAGCGCGACCACGGCCACGAGGAAGACGGAGATGCAGCAACAGGCCGAGCCGATCGCGAACCCGAGCTCCGTCATTCCCATCGCCGGCTCCCTGTGGCGCGCCCTGTTCTATCGCAACGGGGCGGCTTACGTCGCGTTCTCCGCCGTGCCGCTCGACACCGCCCCCCTCGCCGCGCGCCTGCTCGCCGGGGTCGCCGGCCTCCTCCTCCTCTT
>JBMOQZ010000022.1:0-37888 GCA_049322475.1 Myxococcota bacterium
AGCGAGGGGAAGCGGCCGTCCGTTTTACTAGGTTTTTTGGCCTCCGTGCGGAGGGTCGATCACGCGTTCATCGGCATCGTAGAGGGGTCGGTATGCCTCGGGACCCCAAAACCCGTCAAACTCGGGCGAAGCCCTGGCCGACGCCGGGGACCCCCGCGAAGTCGAGGACGACCTCGCGGAAGCGCTCGAGCCCGTGAAGCAGACGGCGGGCCTCCGAGCGGGACACGAATTCGCCGCCGACGGCGAGGAGCGGCACCACGTGCGATTCCCGTTCTCCGGCCATGCGAACACAATTTTCCTCGATCCTGCTCGAAGTCGTCAACGCGGTTACCCGCGCTCGGAGGCGGCGGCCGGACGCCGTGCCCGGCGCGTTCGTCAGAGCGCCTCGAACCCGGCCTCCCCAGCGATCGCCCCGTCGAACGTGAGGAGCGCGTCGCAGCCCGCCTCGCGCGCGGCCTCGCGCATCACGTAGTCCGCGAAGTCTCCCTTCCCGTCGCACCAGCTCCGGTGCGCGCGGGCGAGCCGATCGCGGTGCGAGAACTGGAAGTCCGGGCTGGCGAGCATGGCGCCGACGAGCGCGCGCGCCTCCGAAACGGGGAGGCGGTATCGGGACCGCAACACCCACACCAGCTCCACGACGGCGAGATCGGGGACGAACAGGGGCTCTCCCCGCTCGCGAGCCGCGAGCACGGCCCTTCGCGCGCGCTCGGCCTGCTCGGCGTGGTCCTCGACGAAGAAGCGCACGAGGACGTTCGTGTCGAGGGCCTTCACTCGGACGCGCTCCCCGGGTCCATCTCCTCGACCGAGACCCCACGGACGTCCGTGCGGACGGCCCCGAACCAGCGGAGGATGTCGACGTTCAGCGGCTCCATCTCGACGATGCCGTCCGGCCGGAGCCTGAACTCGACCCGCTGTCCTTCCTCCACGTGCAGCGCGTCACGGATCTCCTTCGGGATGGTGATCTGGCCCTTGCTGGTCACGGTCGCGGTCGGCATTCCTTGTTTCTCTCAGTTTTCCTTACTCTCGCGCCCGCCCCCCGTCAACGAGGCCGTCACGCGCCCGCGACCGCCTCCCACAACCGCCGGTGCACCCCGTGCCCCGCCCGGTGCACGACCAGCCGGCCCCGGATCTCCGCGCCGAGGAGCGCCGCGTCGCCGATCGCGTCCAGCGCCTTGTGACGCACGGCCTCGTCCGCCGCGCGCAGGCCGTCGGGGTTCATCACGCCGGCCTCGTCGTAGACCACGGTGTTCTCGAGCGACGCGCCGCGGGCGAGCCCGCTGGCCCACAAGGCGTGGGCGTCGCGGAAGAAGCCGAAGGTGCGGGCCCAGGCGAGCTCGCGCGAGAAGTCTCCCACCGCGCCGATCCAACGTTGGGCGCCGATGCGCGGGTGGGTGAAGTCGACGGCCACGTCCAGCTCGAAGCGGGCCGCCGGCAGGAGCATCGCCCAGGCCCCGTCGACCTCGACGCGCACGGGCTCGGCGATCGCCACGACCCGCCGCGGCGCGCCCTGCGGCGCGAGCCCCGCGTTGCGGATCGCCGCCGTCCAGAGCCGCGCCGAGCCGTCGAGCACGGGCACCTCGCCCCCCTCGACCTCGATCTCCACGTTGTCGACGCCCTCGGCGAAGAGCGCTGCGCAGAGGTGCTCCACCATCCGCACGCGGGTGTCGCCGACCCCGAGCGTGGTGGCGAGGCGCGTGTCGACGACGTTGCCGAGCGCCGCGGGCACCCGCACGCCGCCGACCACGAAGACGCGTCCGGCGTCCGGGGGCGCGGGCCGGACCTCCACCCCGCACTCGCCCCCGGCGTGCAGCGCCGTGCCGCGGACGCTGAACGCCCGCGCGAGCGTGTGCTGGGCACCCCCCTCCCCCGACCCCTCCCCCCGCTGCGCGGGGAGAGGGGAGTGGATGTGCGTCACTTTGGGGAAGCCGGCGGCAACCCCGTCACCACGTCCCCGACCTTCACGCCGTGCGCCGCGAACCAGCCGCGGTTCATCTCGAGCGCGTACTGGGCGGGCGCCTCGGACGGGACCGGGGACTCGTCGTGCGGCGTCATGTCGGCAAGATGCACGACGATCCCGCGGCTGTCGAGGTACGCGATCGAGAGCGGCACCTTCGTGTTGCGCATCCAGAAGCTGCGCTCGCGCGCCTCCGGGTACACGAACAACATGCCTGCGTCGGCCCCGAGCGCGTCGCGGTACATGAGCCCGCGCTCGCGCTCGCCGGGGTCGTCGGCGACCTCCACTGTCACGGTCGTGCCGCCGATCCCGAGCGACATCGTGCCCGCGGACGCGCAGGCGAGGACCCAGATCACGCGCCCACCTCGGCGCGGGCCTTCGCGAACCGGGCGCGCTCGGTGTCGTTCCCGTGGACGGCGAGCCAGGCCTCGACGGCGTCCGCGTCGATCCCCACCTCGAGGAGCCCGTGGACGTCGAAGCGGTCCTTCGGGCGCCAGGCGCCGAGCTTCATGTGGACGAGGACCTCGACGGGGACGATCGGGAGGCCCGCGGACACCGGCGGGTGGTCCAGCACCGCCTCGAGCGCCGGCTCGCCCCGAGATCCGAGGCAGTCGACGCGCACCCCCCCGACCTCGATGGGCACGCCCTCGCGGAAGGTGACGACGCCGGACGCGCCGTGCCGGTAGGCCTCCTCGCCGACGAGGAAGTCCACGTCCACGGTCGCGCGGACGAGGCCGTGGGCGGCGACGGCGATCCCGCCGATGAGGACGTGGCGGACACCCGCCGCCGCGAGCGCTTCGTGCGCGGTGGTCACGGCCGCGCGCACCTCGGAGGACTGCGCCGCGAGCGCCCCGTACACGTCGAGGTCCTCGCGGGAGCGCGCGACCTGACGGCCGCGGTGCTCGCCCGTGAGCCTGCGCGTCAAAAGAGGCCCCCCTTCGGCGGCACGAGCCCGAGCGCGCCCCACCCGCCGATCGTCACCACGCGCCCCTGCGGCGTGCGCTGGAGCAGCCCCTCGCGGATGAGGTAGGGCTCGTAGACCTCCTCGATGGTGTCGGGCTCCTCGCCGATCGCCGCCGCGAGGTTGTTGAGCCCGACGGGGCCGCCGGCGAACTTCTCCGCGATGGCCGAGAGGATGCGGCGGTCCATCGCGTCGAGCCCGCGCGCGTCGACCTCGAGGCGCTCGAGCGCGTGCTTCGTGATCGCGAGCGTGACCCCGGTGCCGCTCATCTGGGCGAAGTCGCGGATGCGGCGCAAGAGCCGGTTGGCGATGCGCGGCGTGCCGCGGGAGCGGGCGGCGAGCTCGTCGGCGGCGTCGTCGTCGATGGCGAGCCCGAGCCGCTCGGCGGACCGCAGCAGGATCCGCTTCAGCTCGTGCGGGTGGTAGAAGTCGAGCTGGGCGTGGATGCCGAAGCGCGCGCGCAAGGGCGACGTGAGCAGGCCCGAGCGCGTGGTGGCGCCCACCAGCGTGAAGCGCTGCAGCGGGATGCGCACCGACTGCGCGCCCGGCCCCTGCCCGAGCACGATGTCGATGTGGAAGTCCTCCATCGCCGGGTAGAGGATCTCCTCCACCGCGCGGTTGAGCCGGTGGATCTCGTCGATGAACAACACCTCGCGGGGGCCCAGCCCGTTGAGGATCGCGGCGAGGTCGCCGCCGCGCTCGAGCGTGGGGCCCGACGCGGTGCGCATCTCGACGCCCAGCTCCTCGGCGAGGATGTGCGCGAGCGAGGTCTTCCCGAGGCCCGGCGGCCCGGCGAGGAGCACGTGGTCGAGCTGCTCGCCGCGCTGGAGCGCCGCGCGGATGTAGACGCGCAGGTTCTCCTTGATGCGCTCCTGCCCGATGTAGTCGTCGAGGCGCTTCGGACGGAGGGCCGGATCCGAGGGCTCGGTTTCGCTGGGATCCACGAAGCGGGTCATCGAGCGGCCATGAAGTGGGAGAGCGCGGCCTTCATGCGGGCGTCGAGCGGGCCGTCGGACGGCACCACGGCGAGCGCCGCGTCGATCTCGGACTTCTTGTAGCCGAGCTGGGCGAGCGCGAGCGGCAGCGGATCCTCGGGCTTCGCGACGCGCGCGGGCGCCGGGGTGAGCGCGACGAAGCCGAGCTTGCCGCGCAGCTCGAGCACGAGGCGCTCGGCGGTCTTCTTGCCGACGCCGTTGCAGCCCGAGAGCGTGCGCAGGTCGTTGGACTCGATGGCGCGGGCGAGGGCGTCGGGGGTGAGCGAGGACAGGACCGCGAGCCCCGTCTTCGGGCCCACGTTGCTCACGCCGACGATCAGCTCGAAGCAGGCCTTCTCCTGCGCGCTGGAGAAGCCGTAGAGCGTGATCGCGTCCTGGGTGACCTTCGTGTACACGTGCAGGGTCACGCGCCCCGTCGCGGCCGCCGTCCTCGCCGGCACCTGCACCTCGTAGCCGACGCCGCCCACGTCCACGACGAGGGTGTCGCCGGTCGCGTCGACGACGTCGCCCACCAGCCGGGCGATCACCGCGGCACCATCCGCGCGTGCGCGCAGTGGGTGATGGCGATCGCCACCGCGTCCGCCGCGTCGTGCGGACCCGGGATCCGCCCGCCGATGAGCACCTCGACCATGCGCGCCACCGCCTTCTTGTCCGCCCTGCCGCTGCCCGCGACCGAGGCCTTGATCGTGGCGGCATTGTATTCGAACAGGGGCACGCCGGCGGCCGCCGCGGCGAGCAGGGCGACCCCGCGCGCCTGCCCGAGCACGAGCGCGCTCGTGGCGCTCTTGTGGGCGAAGATCTGCTCGAGCGCGGCGGCGCCCGGCTTCCACGTGGCCAGCACGCCGGCGAGCTCGCCGTGGATGGCGAGCAGGCGGACGCCCATCGCGTCCTCCGGCGACGTCCGGCACGCGCCCGCGGCGAGCAGGCGGTATCGCCCGTGCTCGCGCGTCACGACCCCCCAGCCGGTGGTACGCGAGCCGGGGTCGATGCCCAGCACGATCACCGGATGCGCACCATGCACTCGGCGGGGACGATGTGCTCGCCGTCGGCGGGGCGCAGGCGCCAGTAGGGGTGCTGGGCGACGACCTCGACGCCGCGCTCCGCCGCGAGCTCGGCCATGCGGTCGAGCGTCTTGCCCGGGAGCGCCGAGTAGACCGTGAAGATCGCGAGCTTCTTCTCCTCGAGCCACGGGGCCTCGCGCAGGAAGCGCTCCACGCGATCGCCCGGGCCGACACGCCGCACGCCCGCGCCGGGCACGGGCGCGCCGAGCACCACGCCCTTGTAGGGCTCGAGGTCGGGGAGGTCGTCGCCGAGGGCCACGAGGTCGACCTCGAAGGCGCGCTGCTCGAGCATCTCCTTCAGGCGCGGGACGACGGCCCCGCACAACCCGCCGGTGTCGTCGAAGGCGAGCAGGAGGCGGACGGGCTTGAACGGCACGGCCGGAAGCTACTCGGCGGTCAACTCGCGGTCAACGGCGCGGGGCGAACCTTGACGGGGTGACGGGCCCCCGGTAACCGGCGCAGGTCGAGGAGTACGTCGATGTCGCGGTGGTTGGTCAACGTGCGTGGGCAGCAGTTCTCCGCGTCCAGCATGGAGGAGCTCAAGCAGCTCGCGAAGAAGGGCGAGCTGGCCGGCGGCGACATCGTCCAGCCCCCCGGCGCGAGCGACTGGCTCTACGCGGTCGAGGTGCCCGAGCTCAAGGGCGCCCTGCGCGCGGACATGGAGGACTTCGGCTCGGCTGACGGCGGCGGCAAGGAGCTCCCCGCGGTCGTGAAGTACGGCTTCGCCGGCGTGCTCGCCATCGGCTCCGTGGTCGCGTGGATGTACGCGTACGACCTCTCCCAGACGGTGCCCACGCCCGAGGACCTCGAGCTCATCGGGGAGAAGGGGCTCGCCTTCACCGAGGTGCTCGTCACGGCGGAGGGCGCGAAGCTGCACGCCGACGCGTCCAAGTCGAGCCCGGCCGTCGGCGACCTCCCCAAGAACGGCAAGGCCGACCTGCTCGCCAAACGTGGCGAGTGGTACAAGCTCCGCGCCAACGGCGCCGAGGGCTACGCCCCCATCGACGCGGTCATCCCGGCCTACTTCTTCGCCGACGAGGAGACGAAGAAGGGCTACGACCCGCTCTACAACCCCGACCGCTACGTGAAGGTCAAGAACAGCGCGTGGAGCACCGTGCCGGGCGAGGGCGCCGAGCAGACGGTCTTCATGTTCATGATCGGGAACGACTCGAAGTTCCCGATGACCGACATCAAGATGCTGGTGAAGATCAAGGACCAGACGGGCACGGTGCTCGAGACGAAGGAGATCGCGGTCGAGGGCGAGGTGCCGCCCGAGTTCGCCGTCATGATCGGCCACCTGAAGGCCGACCCGCGGGACAAGACCTCGGTCGACCGCATCATGACGTCGAAGCAGTTCGAGGAGGTCAGCAAGACCGACCCGAAGGCCGCCGAGCGGTACGTCGACGAGGTGCCCGTCACGCTCGCGACGAAGAACGTCACCGCGGCGGAGATCGAGATCCTCGAGGTGCGCGCGGTGCCGCCGGATCAGATGCCCAAGTGAGCTGTCAGCTGTCAGCTGTCAGCTGTCAGCTGTCGGCACGAGGACGCGCCTACCAGGACAACGCGAACCAGTCCGACGGGTCGAACGACACGTACGGGTAGCCCCAGTCGTTCGGGAAGTGGTCGCAGTAGTAGGTGTCGGGGCCGCACCAGCCGCTGGCGAAGCCGAGGTCGATGGCGTCGGTGGCGAGCCCGAGGTCGGCGACCGGCGTCTCGAAGCGCACGGTGTAGGCGTCGGGGTAGGTCACCGTCAGCGTGGCGATGTCCACGAACCCCGAGCTGCCGTAGCCCTGCATCTTCGCGGTGCCGGACTGGAGCAGCATCCGGTAGTAGTACCAGTCGGCCGCCGCGGCCTCGCCCCAGGCCTCCACGAAGAGGGTGGAGGCGTCGTACGGCGTGGCGCTCTCGAGCTCGATCTGCAAGGTGCCGTCGAGCACGCGGTAGCGCCCGTTGACGATGTCGAAGTCCCAGCCCGCCACGGTGTCGCCGACGTCGTCGTCGGTGGGGGAGAGGGCCTGCCAGGGCGGCTCGCCGAGCGTCAGCGACGCGCGGACCTCGTAGGTGCGCGACGCGTCGGTGAGCGTGAGCAGGAAGTCGACGGTGTCGCCGTCGGCGCCGTCCGCCACGACCTCCCAGGGGTCGTCGGGGGCGGCGGTGCTGCCGGCGACGATGCCGCCGAAGCGCTCGGTCGACGCGGTGATGGTGACCGTCGCGGTGCTGCTCGACTCCGCCTCGAGCCCGCCGGTCACCTGCCCGTCGCAGGACTCGTCGCCCACGTTGGTGACGTCGAAGGAGATCTCGGCGGCCTCGCCGGGGTCGAGGATGCCGTCGCGCCCGTCGTCGTCGACGTCGATGCGGGTCACGCGGAGCACGGGGTAGGGGACCGCGAGCGACACGGGGACCACCCACGACTCCGCGTCGTCGGTGAGCGTGAGCTCCAGCGCGACGTCGGAGCTGTCGGTGTGGTCGGCGGACACCTCGATCGCGAAGGCGTCCACGACGCGCTCGGTCACGCCGCCGGCGATCTCGCCGAGGTCGACGGGGCCGCCGTCGGTGACGACGACGTCGGCGTCGGCCGACGCGAGCGTGGCGAGGACCGAGCCCGTGGAGTCCGAGCCGCCGTTGGTGACGGCGAGGGTGACGGTGGCGGCGTCGCCCGGCGAGAGCGACGACGGCGACGTGGTGAGCGTGGGGTCGAACGCGGGCGGCACCGGGACGTACGCCCAGGCGGACTCGCCGGCGGTCAGCACCGGGAGGTCGTCGCAGGCGTAGTCCTGGCCGTCCCAGGAGATGACGAACAGGTCGAGCTCGCCCTCGATCTGGGGAGTGGCGCGCAGATACCAGCGGCCGTCGCCGGCGCTGGGGGGCAGGAAGTCGCGCTGATCGGTGACGTCCACGGTGACGTCGACGGTGCCGGTCGCCTCGCCGGAGAACGCGGTGGTCTCCCACGTGGGCGCGTCGGGGTCGCCCACGCCGAGCACGAGCTCGACGCTGCCCGTCTCGGCGGGCGAGAACACCACGCGCGCGGTGCTCGTCTCGCCGACGAGCAGCTCGCCCTCGAAGCTCCACGTGTCGTCGCCGCTGACGACCTCGACCACGACGGGCACGTAGCTGTTGTCGGGCGTGCTCTCGTCGACGTGGAGCGTGAACTCGGCGAGCGCGGTGGTCCCCGGGGACACCGTGCCGAGCGAGTCGCTCGCCTGCTCGACCGAGACGCCGCCGTCCGGGAAGACCAGCGTGGCGGTGGCATCGGGCGCCTCGGCGCCGGCGACGTTCGTGACCTCGACCGTGAGCGTGCCGTCCTCGCCGGGGCCGATCGGC
This sequence comes from Myxococcota bacterium, assembly GCA_049322475.1. Lineage (GTDB taxonomy): Bacteria > Myxococcota_A > UBA796 > UBA796 > SXON01 > JBMOQZ01. The sequence continues at coordinate 8,293 of JBMOQZ010000022.1, forward strand.
GACGGCGAGACGGTCCACGTGGCGTCGAGCCAGGGCTGGAGCTCCTCGACCACCACCTGGTCGACGAACCAGTCGTCGGCCTCGGCGCCCTCGTAGACCCACGCGATCGAGACGGCGGTGTTGCCGACCCACGCGGAGAGGTCGACCACGTCGGCGCGGGCCCAGGCCTCGTCCGGCGCGGGGGGCAGCGTCGCGACGAGCTGCCAGTCGCCGCCCTCGGGATCGCGCTCGCCGGTCGTGACCCAGAGCTCGTGGACGCCGAGGTCGGGGTTGATGCCGTACTCGTACCAGCTGACCTGCGCGTCGGTGACGGTGGAGAGGTCGATGGGCGGGCTGACGAGCCAGTCCTCCATCTCGTTGGAGTCGCCGTAGCCGCGGGCGTGGTGGACCGCGTACGTGCCGTCGAACGCGCGCGTGTCGACCGGCGACCAGGCGTAGCCGAGGTAGCCCTCGCTCGCGTTGGCCCATCCGAGGTCGGTGAGCCCGGACTGGCCCTCGGCGAGCTCGAAGCTCTCGACGAACGGGAGCGGCCGGCCGAGCAGCGTGATCGGCACCACGAACGGGTCCTCGGTGGATCCCTCGGGGAGGTAGGTGGTGGCGGGGGGATCGCCGTTGTCGGTGGCCTTGAAGTAGTACTCGACCTCGGGCGCGGCGACCTCGGCGCCCTCGAGCGTGGCCGTCCAGGCGCCGTCGGCGAGCTCCATCACGGTCTGGCGCCAGTTGTCGTCGCCGCCCGCGCGGTGGAAGAGCGAGACGCCGGCGTGCCCGTCGTCGTCGTGGGCGATCGCCGTGAACGTCAGCGCCTCGCCGTCGAGCACCCCCTCGGGCGGCTCGTGCTCGATCGTGGGCCCCACGACCTGCGGCGCGCTGTCCTCGCCCCCGGTGTCCTTCCCGCCGTCGCAGCCGGCGAACAGGAGCCCGACGAGCCCTACTCGCAGGAGGTGTAGCAATAGTTCCCCAGGATGTTGCCGTTGTAGTCCTGAATCGCGCCGCAGACGTAGCCGGCGGGGCAGTCCTCCTGGCGCTCGCACGCGACCTGGCAGGCGTCGAAGTAGCAGGCGTTGCCGCCCCCGCCGCAGTCTCCGTGGTCCTCGCAGGGGCGGCAGTAGTAGCCGCCCGCGTCGTAGCACTCGCCGATCTGCGAGCAGAACTGGCCGAACTCGCAGTCGAGGTGCGCGTCCGAGCACTTCGAGGGCGCGCAGGTGTTCGTCTCGGTGTCGCAGTAGTCGCCGAACCGGCAGTCGCCGTCGAGCTCGCAGCCGGCGACACACGCGCTGTCCTTGCAGTAGTACTCGATGCCGCACTGGTCCGACGTGGCGCAGGTCTGCGCCTCGCACTGGCCGTCGACGCACACCGAGCCGAAGGCGCAGGCCGTCTCCTCGTCGCACTCCACCGGGTTGCCCGCGGTCGGGCACCCCAGCAGGAACCACAACACCGTCATCCGCCGCTCCGGATCTCGTACTCGACGAGGATGTACTGCTCGCTGTCGGGCACCTCGTGACCGAGCGTCGCGTCGAAGACGATGCTGTTCGTCTCCTCGACGTACATGTAGTCGACGTCGCGGGTGAGATCGCCGATCTTGCTCTCGTCGCTCGCGTCGGCGTAGAGCGAGACGGCGAGCGTCTCGAGCTCGGGCACGCGCGAGAGCACGAACTCGGACGCGAGGCCGGACAACGTGAGCCCCAGCTCGGCGACGATGGGCGAGAAGTCGGCCGCGCAGATGGAGTCCATCAGGCCGCCGGTCTGGGCGACGGCGTCGACGTAGCGCTCGCCGTAGGTGGCGGCGCCGTGCTCGCTCTCGCAGCTGGCCTGCCCGTCGAACTCGGGCGGGTCGGAGCCGATGACGGCGCTGACGCTCATCACGCGGTGGTCGCGGTAGGCCTCGTCGCCCTTCACGTCGGCGAAGGCGCGGAGGTAGCTGTCCACCGACATCGGCGAGCTGTCCTCCTCGTCCGAGACGACGAGGATCGCGAGGTTGGCCTCCTCGCGGACGAACCCCACGTTGGACTCGGCGGCGTCGCCCTCGACGTCGGGGTCGTCGACCAGCGCGAGCCGCGCGGCCTCGAGCCCCATCTCGAAGCCCGTGCCCGAGATGCCCTGCGTGACCATCTCGACGAAGATCTCGTCGGCGCCCTCGGTCTCGCTGGTGAGCCAGAGGTCGCCGTTGTTCAGCGTCAGCCCGGTCTCGCAGAGGACGTCGGCCTCGGCGACGGCGCTGGAGCGGGCGATCACGAGCTGCGCGTCGGCGGCGAGCACCGTGCCGTCGGGGAAGGCGCACTCGTTCGTGCCGGCGTCGATGATCGTCCAGCCGGTGAGGTCGACCTCGGCCTCGCTGATGTTGGTGATCTCCACCCACTCGCCGTCGGCGTCGGTGCCGTCGGGGTCGGGATGGAATTCGGTCACGATCACGGCGCCGAGGTCGGAGCGGCGCCCGGTGCCGGCGAGCCCGCAGCCCGGGTTGGGCGAGCCGGGCGTGGCCGCGACGTCGGTGCACCAGTGGCCGAAGGAGTCGTTGCTCGTGCCGGACTCCCAGGTGGGGTCGAGCGAGTAGACGATGCCGGTGGCGACGCCCCAGTCGCGGTCGTAGGCGACCTGATCCACGGGCGAGCCCTCGCCGTCGACGAGGATCATCTCGTCGTCGCCGCCGATGAGGTGCCCGGACTGGTCGGGGTCGTCCGCGTCGGTGGTGACGACGCCGATCTGCCAGTCGACCTCGGCGTCCTCGAAGTACTGGATGAAGTTGGGGAAGTTGGTCGAGAGCTTCTCCTGCTCCTCGTACATGGAGCAGGAGTTGTCGACCACGAGCAACACGTCGACCGTGTTGATGCGCTCCTGCTGGAAGACGTCTTCGTGCTCGAGCTGGGTGTAGGTGTGGTCGGAGCAGGCGAGGATCGAGAGCAGGGTCATTCCGCGGCCTCCCCCACCAGAGCGTCGATGCCCTCGACCCCGTAGAGCACGAGCCCCTCGGAGAGGAGCTTCGTCTGCGCCGCGAGGTGGAAGGTGGAGAAGACCACCTGCCCGCTCCCGGCGGGGAAACGCACGAACAGCGGCGCGTCGGAGAGCGTCTCGTAGCCGGCGTCGCTGGAGGGCTGGTACTCCACGGTGCCGGACAGCAGGACCTCGGTGTCGGCGCCCACCGACTCGATCGCGGCCCAGGCGCTGTAGTCGTAGGCGATCGCGACGGTGGCCCCGAGGCCCTCCTTCAGCGTCTCCTCGTGCACCGTCGCGGTCACGCCCCCGTCCGCGACGCCGAGCTGCGCGCCGTCGATCGCCTCGTCGTCGCCGGCGAACTCGACGGCGTCGGGCCAGCAGCGCTCGACGAGGTCGTAGGCCCAGTCGCTGGCGACCAGCGTGCCGCCCGACTCGACGTAGCTGCACACGCGGCCGACGAGCTCCTCGTCGCCCACGATGCCGTCGTCCTCGAGCAGGAGGTTGTTGTACTGCCCCACGCCGAGGCCGCGCGCGCCCGAGTTGACGAACACGGCGCCGTAGAGCTGGATGGCGAGGCGCCCCTTCTCGTCGGCGTCGGTGAGGAGCCCCTCGAACGACGGGAGGCCGTCGTCGCGCTTCTGGCGCTCGTCCTCGGGCTGGTAGGTGGCCTGGACGGTGAAGCCGTCGAAGGGCGTCGTCGGCACGTCGAGGCCGGTCAGCGTGGTGGTCATGTCGTCGAAGTCGCCCAGCACGACGGCGACGTCGTCGATGCGGATGCCCTCGAGGCCCTGCTCGGAGCAGGCGGCGAGGAGGAGGAGGGTCACTCGAGCACCATGTTGCCGGACACCGCCACGTAGGTGGACGAGACGTTGTCCTGGATGGTGCTGAACGGGAACCCGAACTCCGGGCCCTCGGGGATGACGCTGTAGGCCATGAAGGTGACCGGGCCGGCCTCCAGCTCGGACAGCTCGGCGGCGGAGTAGGTGTGCTCGCCGTCGTCCCAGGGGATCGCGCCGATGTAGCCGGACTCGCCCGTCGCCACGAGCGTGCCGGAGATCTGCGTGACGAAGAAGGCCTCGGGGTCGTGCCCGTAGGTCTGCGCGGGGGTCCACTGGTAGGTGAAGTCCTCGGCGCGGCTCACGGTGAGGTCGTTCCAGAACGCCGGGTCGAGCAGCTCGAAGTCGGCCGGGACCGTGGGCTGGACCTCCTCGAGGACGTACTCGCCGATGAAGCCCTCCTCCCCTTCGGTGTGGAGGTCGTACATCTGGTCGAAGCAGTAGTCGGAGAGCGTGACCGGCGCCGTGTAGTAGATCATGCCCGTCGAGCTGTCGACGTACTTGTCGAGCGTCACGACGTTGCACTCGGACTCGAACCAGACGTGGTCGCCCGCGCTGACCGTGACGGGGAAGGGGCAGTCGGTGCTGCCGCCGGTCGTGTAGGTCTGGAAGACGCCGTTGGCGTCGTAGGGCTGGGGCCCGCCGCCGCAGGCGGGATCGGACTCGCAGTCGCTGTCGTAGCAGTCGGTGAAGCCGTCGTTGTCCTCGTCGTCGCCGTCGCTGCAGGAGGTCTCCTCCGGGTAGCAGGGCGGGTCGAGCGGGATGTAGAAGAGCGCGCTGGCGCCCACCAGCTCGTTGATCGCGCCGGTGGAGTTGTCGATGCCGCGGTACACGTAGAACGAGAGCGCGATGGCGACGTCGGAGAGGTCGAGCTCGCCCCCGATGACCTCGAAGGCGTCGGTGATGTAGACGCCCTCGTCACCGGTGTTGACCATCACGTCGCGCCAGTCCAATTCGGCGGCGTTGCTGACGGTCATCCGGCCCCAGAGGTTCTCGGCGTCGAGCACGGTGATCGTGTCGATGACCACGTCGCCGTTCTCGAGGCCGTCCTTGTAGAACTCGATGTCGGTCGAGTCGTCGAAGTGGGTGCCGGCGCCGCGGATGGTGAACTCGACGGTCTCGCCCTGGGTGACCTGCACGGGGTCGAAGGTGGCGGACAGCGCCACGCGGTCGACCGTGAAGCCGTCGTAGAGCGTGGTGACGTCGGAGAGCACCGACATGCTGACGTCGCGCGTGCCGGGCACGGCGTCGCCCCCGACCGACACCGTGGCGATCGCGTAGGACTCGGACAGGATCTGCACGTCGAGGACCTCGACGTCGTCGCCGAAGTTGGCCCAGGTGCTGCCCGAGGCCCACTCCGTGTTGGTGCCGATCATCTCGACCTGGACGGTCTCGCCGATGCGGGCGCGGGCGGGGTCGACCGTGAAGCTGTCGTCCACCACCGTGAGCGCCTCGTCGATCGCCCACGAGCCCGTCGCGGACTCGATGTTCGCGGTGCGCGGCCCGAGCTCGGCGTCCTCTGCGACGGTGAGGTTGGCGGTGGTGGTCCAGCCGTCGAGCACCGTGACGCTGTTGACCGTGACGCCGTCGCCGAGGTCGAGGGTCGTCGACTCGAACGTGAAGATCGAGCTCCCCGCGCTCACACGGGCGTCGACGGTCTGGCCGCGGCCGGCCTCCGGCGGCCAGAATTCCAGCCCGCCTTCGCCCTCGAGCGTCCACTCCTCGCCCGGGGACTTCTGCGCCTCGCTGCAAGCTCCGAGCGCGACGAGCAGGGGAACGGCGATGAGCGCGCGGTGCATGACGACTCCGGGGTCCGGGGGCCCGTGGCCTGCGGGAGGCAGGTGCCGTCCGCGCCTGCGGGGGCGGCGTGGAGTATAAGCGCGCCGGGAGGGGAGTCGCAATCGGGGGGATGGTCGCCCGATCGGGCCGGCTACAGGCTGGCGACGCTCGCCTTCGCCCACTCGAGCACGGGGCCGGGCATCGCGCCGAGCGCGACCATCAGCGCCGCGCAGAGCACCGCGGTGAAGCGGGCGACGCGGTCCTCGGCGACGTCGGGGTGCCCGTCGCGCATGTACATGTAGAGCATCGGGCGCAGGTAGTAGTACACGCCGATGGCCGCGCTCACGGCGCCGACGACGGCGAGGTCGACGTGGCCGGCCTCGAGCACCGCGGCGAACAGGTAGAACTTGCCGACGAAGCCCATCGTGGGCGGGATGCCGGCGAGCGACAGCAGACACACCGAGAGGCCGGCGGCGAGCCAGGGGTGGGACTTGCCCAGGCCGGCGATGCGGTCGAAGGAGGTGAGGTCCTCGCCGTCGCGGGTGAGCAGCGACAGCACGGCGAACGCGCCCGCGTTCATGAACGTGTAGGCGAGCACGTAGAACAGGAGGCTCGCGCCGCCGATGCCCGCGCCGGCGACCAGCGCCATGAGCAGGTACCCGGCGTGCGCGATGGAGCTGTAGGCCAGCATCCGCTTCAGGTCCTCCTGGACGAGCGCGCCGATGTTGCCGACGAGCATCGTGAGCGCCGCCATCCACCAGAGCGCGCCCTGCCAGTCGACGGCGTGCTCGCCGAGGGCCCCGAGCACGAAGCGCCCGAACGCGGCGAAGCTCGCCGCCTTCACGCCGCCCGCCATGAGCGCGGTCACCGAGGTGGGCGCGCCCTGGTAGACGTCCGGCGCCCACATGTGGAAAGGCACGCTCGCGACCTTGAAGCCGAACCCGACGACGAGGAGCGCGCCGCCCACGAGCACGAGCGCCCCTTCGGCCGCGTCGCGGGGCTCGCCGAGCCACCGGGCGAGGGCGGGCAGCGCGGTGGAGCCCGTCGCGCCGTAGAGCAGCGAGATGCCATACAACATGAGCCCGGACGAAAAAGCGCCGAGGATGAAGTACTTGAAGCCGGACTCGACGCTGCGCGGGTCCGAGCGCTTGAGCGCGCAGAGCACGTACATGCTGATGCTCATCACCTCGAGCGAGATGAAGACCATCATCAGGTCGTTGCTGTAGCCCATCAGCATCATCCCGAGGACGCCGAAGAGCACGAGCGCGTAGTACTCGCCGACCCGCACGCCGAGGCGCTCGAGGTAGTCCTCGCTGATGAGCAGCGACAACACCCCGGCGGCGAGCGCGCAGATCTGGAAGAAGTGCCCGTAGCCGTCGACGCGGAGCATGCCGAGCCAGGCGTCCTCGGGGTTCCCCGCGACGAAGAACGTGAGCGCGCCGGCCCCGATCAGCGCGGCGAGCGACGCCGCCCAGAAGAAGGTCTTGCGCGCGGGCCGGGCGATCGCCTCGGCGAGCATGACCACCATCGCGACGGTGAACACCAGCAGAGCCGGCGAGCTCAACCAGAGGGAGCGGCCGATGTCGGGCACGGAGATCATGTCACTCCCCCTTGATCCACGCCGGGCGGCCCGCGACCTGCTCGTAGGGGCTGCCCTCGTAGGCGGTGGCCATGCGCTGGACGAACGTGGTCACGGACGGGTTGATGCGGTCGAGGAAGGGCTGCGGGTAGACGCCCATCCAGAAGATCAGGACCAGGAGCGGCGCGAGGTAGGCGATCTCGCGCCCGTTGAGGTCGGTCAGCGCCTTGTTCGCGTGGTTGGTCAGCGGGCCGAACATGACGCGCTGGAACATCCACAACATGTAGGCGGCGCCGAGGATGACGCCGGTGGCGGCGACGGCGGTGGGGACCGGCGCGAACTGGAAGGCGCCGAGCAGGATGAGGAACTCGCCGACGAAGCCGTTCGTGGCGGGCAGGCCGATCGACGAGAGCGTCACGACCATGAACACCACCGCGAAGAGCGGCACGACCTTCGTGAGGCCGCCGAAGTCCGCGATCATGCGCGTGTGGCGCCGCTCGTAGATGACGCCGACGAGGAGGAACAGCGCCCCCGTGCTCACGCCGTGGTTCAGCATCTGGAGCACGGAGCCGGCGACGCCCTGCTCGTTGAGCGCGAAGAGCCCGAGCATCACGAAGCCGAGGTGCGACACCGAGCTGTAGGCGACGAGCTTCTTGACGTCGTCCTGCACCATCGCGACCAGCGCGCCGTACACGACGCCGACGACCGCGAGCGCGATCAGGAAGGGACCGTACTCGACCGCCGCCGCCGGGAAGAGCGGCATCGCGAGGCGGTAGAAGCCGTAGGTGCCCATCTTCAGCATGACGCCGGCGAGCACCACCGAGCCGCCGGTGGGCGCCTCGACGTGCGCGTCGGGGAGCCAGGTGTGCACCGGGAACATCGGGACCTTGATGGCGAACGCGAGCGCGAAACACGCGAACATCCACAGCTGCGCGTCCAGGGGGATGTTCAACGCGAGCAGATCGCCGAGGTCGGTGGACCAGTGGCCCGTCTGCTCCTTGTGCAGGACGTAGAGCGCGATGAACGCGACCAGCATGAGCAGCGAGCCGGCGACGGTGTAGACGAAGAGCTTGACCGCCGCGTAGATGCGCCGCACGCCGCCCCAGATCCCGATGAGGAAGTACATCGGGATGAGGACGAGCTCCCAGAACAGGTAGAACAGGAACGTGTCGAGCGCGCAGAACGTGCCGATCATCGCGCCCTCGAGCGCGAGCATCAGCGCGAAGTAGGCGGCGTGGCCCTTCTCGACGCCGCTGTAGCCGGCCAGCACGATGATGGGCGTGAGCACCGTCGTGAGCAGGACGAGCAGGAGCGAGACGCCGTCGATCCCGAGGTGGTAGCGGATGCCGAACGTGTCGATCCAGGCGTGGTCCTCGACGAACTGCCACGCGGGGTCGGACGGGTCGAAGCCGAACCAGAGCGGCAGGCTCGCGACGAGCGTGGCGACGGACACGGCGAGCGCGCCCGGCTTGGAGGCCTCGTTGGGCAACGCGGCGACGACGAGCGCGCCGAGGATGGGGAGGAAGGTGACGATCGACAGGTACGGCATCACGCCCCCAACGCGTAGGCGGTGACAATCAGCGCGGTGCCCGCCGCGATCGACAACGCGTAGACCTGCACGCGCCCGAGCGCGATGCGGCCGTGCAATTCCCCGAGCTTGCGCGCGGCGGCGGCGGCGCCGTTGACCGCGCCGTCGATGATCTGCGCGTCGACGATCGACCACAGGACGTGGCGGCTGCCGAGCACGAGGGGCTTGAGGATGGTGGCCTCGTAGAGCTCGTCCACGAACCACTTGTTGAGCGAGCCCTTGTAGAGCACGGGCAGCTTCTGGGCGAGCTCCGCGGGCTTGTGCGGGTTCATCCCGTAGAGCCACCAGGCGGCGCCCACGCTGACCGCGATGCCGCCGAGCGTGGCGATCATCAGCGGGAACTCGAGCGAGGCGTCCTCGGGCCAGGCGACGTGCGCGTTCGCGAACACCGGGTCGAGGAAGTGGTGGAGCCAGCCGTGGCCGGGGAGCCAGTGCGGGAGGTTGAGCGCGCCGCCCACGATCGAGAGGATCGCCAGCACGATCAGCGGGCCGGTGATGACCAGCGGCGACTCGTGCGGCTCGTGGTGGTGGACGTGCGGATCGTGCTCGCCGCCGTGCTCCGCGTGCTGGTGGCCGCGGTAGTGGCCGAAGAACGTCATGAACACGAGCCGGCTCATGTAGAACGCGGTGATGAGCGCGGTCGTCGTCGCGATGGCCCACAACACCTTCGTCATCGCCGGGCCCATCGGGAGGTCGGCGAAGATGGGCGTCTGCCAGGTGAGCCAGAGGATCTCGTCCTTCGAGAAGAAGCCCGAGGTGCCGGGGAAGCCGATGATCGCGACGTAGCCGCACATGAACGTCGCGAACGTGAGCGGCATGTACTTCCGCAGGCCGCCCATGTGCCGCATGTCCTGCTCGTGGTGCAGCGCGTGGATGATGCTGCCGGAGCCGAGGAACATGAGCGCCTTGAAGAAGGCGTGGGTGAGCACGTGGAAGAAGCCGGCGACGAACGCGCCGACGCCCACGCCGAGGAACATGAAGCCCAGCTGCGACACGGTGGAGTAGGCGAGGACCTTCTTGATGTCGTTCTGGGTGAGGGCGATGGTCGCCGCGAGCAGCGCGGTGAGCGCGCCGATCGTCGCCACCACCGCGAGCGCGCCGGGGGCGAGGATGTAGAGGAAGTTCAGCCGGCAGAGCATGTAGATGCCGGAGGTGACCATCGTGGCGGCGTGGATGAGCGCGGAGACCGGCGTGGGGCCCGCCATCGCGTCGGGCAGCCACACGTAGAGCGGGATCTGCGCGGACTTGCCGGTGGCGCCGCCGAAGAAGAGCAGGCAGATCGCGGTGACCGCGAGCCCGCCGGCCGGCAGCAGGCCGGGGTTGGCGTGGAGCGTCTCGCGGAGCTCCGCGAAGTTCATCGTGGCGTGCTCGCCGAGGCTCCAGAAGAGCCAGAACAGGCCGAGGATGAAGCTGAAGTCGCCGACCCGGTTGACGACGAACGCCTTCTTGCCGGCCTTCGCGTACTCGACGTTCTCGTACCAGAACCCGATGAGCAGGTAGCTGCAGAGGCCGACGCCCTCCCACCCCACGAACATGAGCGGGAAGCTGTCGCCCATGACGAGGAGCAGCATCGCGAAGATGAACAGGTTCAGGTAGACGAAGAAGCGCCAGACGCTGTCCTTGTCGGCCTCGTCGTCCATGTACCCGACGGAGTACACGTGGATGAGGAAGCCGATGCCCGTCACGATGCAGATCATCGTGGCGGCGAGCGGATCGACGTAGAAGCCGACGTCGACGTGCAGGTTGCCCGTCGACATCCACGTCCACAGGGTCTGCGTCTTCGCCGGGACCTCGCCCTCCGCGGGGTGGGCGCCGAGGAGGGCGAAGAACTCCTTGAACGACAGGAGCGCGGAGAGGCCGACCATCGCCGACGCGATGGACCCGCTGACGACGCGGCCGGGCCGTTTGCCGAGGAGGGCGACGACGATCGCGCCGAGGAGCGGGAGCGCCGGGATGAGGGCGAGCATGGGGCTACCCCTTCATCAGGTTCAGGTCGTCGAGGCTGACCGTGACCCGGTTGCGGAACAGCAGGATGACGAGCGCGAGGCCGACCGCGGCCTCGGCCGCGGCGACGGCCATGACGAACAGCGCGAACACCTGCCCGTCGAGCTCGCCGTGGTGGCGGGCGAACGCGACGAAGGACAGGTTCACCGCGTTGAGCATCAGCTCGACGCTCATGAAGACGATCAGCGCGTTCTTGCGCGTGAGCACGCCGGCGACGCCCGTGGCGAACAGGGCGGCGCTCACGGCGAGGACCGGGAAGAGGCCGACGGATTCCATGTCAGATCTCCCGCTTGGCGAGGACGACGGCGCCGACGACGGCGACGGTCAGGAGCACCGAGACGACCTCGAAGGGCAACAGGTACGGCCCGCCGAACATCAGCCGGCCCACGGACGCGATGCTGCCGAAGCCGTCGGGCAGCGAGGCCGGCGCGCCGTGCACGCGCTCCAGCCCGGCGACGAGCCCCACCCCTAGGAGCCCCGCCGCGGCGAGCCCGGCGATCGCGCGCGGCGTCAGCACGCCCGAGGCCGAGAGGTCCTCGCGCATGTTCAGCAGCATGATGACGAAGATGAAGAGCACCATGATCGCGCCGGCGTACACGAGCACCTGGATGACGGCGACGAAGTGCGCGTCGAGGAGGACGTAGTCGGCGGCGAGGCAGAAGAAGCACACCACGAGCGACAACGCGCTCGCGATGGGGTTCGTCGCCGAGATGGTCCGCAGGCCCGCGAGGACCGCGACGATCGAGAAGATGTAGAAGAGCCAGGCTTCCATGGGGTGGACGGGTGCCTCGCTGGAAGGGGGGGGCGGTTTACGACGCGGGCGGGGGGGTGTCAATCACCCCGATTGGCGGCTCTCGGGACGGGGGGCTCGTCGAACGTGTACCCGGCGGGCGCCGCGTCGGGATGGGCGCGGTACACGTCCTCCGCCTCGGGCTTCTGCCCGTCCATCAGGTTCACCATGTAGGACTTGTTGTGGACCATGTCCTGACGGGTGTAGGCGTTGATCTCGTAGATCTTCGTGTCCATGCGGATGGCGTCCTTCGGGCACGCCTCCACGCAGAAGCCGCAGTAGATGCACCGCAGCATGTCGATCTGGAACTCGACCGGGTACTTCTCGATCGGGTCCTGCGGGTCCTCGCCGGCGAGGATCGTGATGCAATTGGCCGGGCAGATCGTCGGGCAGCACATGCACGCCACGCACTTGACCTTGCCGTCCGGGCGCGTCGTGAGCCGGTGCGCGCCGCGGTAGCGGGCGGCCATCGGCTTGCGAACGTCCGGGTACTCGATCGTCCGGAAGCGGTCCTGATCGAAGAGGTTCTTCACGATGTGGCCCATCGTGAGCGCGAGCCCCTTGACCACCTCGACGAGGTAGACCGACTCCGGGGTGGAGAGCTTCTTCCGGGGTGCCGGGAGCGCCACGCAAACCTCCTAGAGGACCGTTTCCTTGACCGCGATCCACACCGCCGCCAGCATCACGTTCGCGAGCGCGAGCGGGAGCATGCGCTTCCACCCGAGGTCCATGAGCTGGTCGTAGCGGAACCGGGGGAGGGTCCAGCGGACCCAGATGAAGAACCAGCAGCCGAACAGGACCTTCAGGACCAGCGCGGTGAGCTGCACGACGAACGCGACGAGCTCGGGCCCGATCTGCGAGCCGCCCACGATGCCGGAGGCCCCGAGCCCCGCGATGCCGAGGTGGGCGATCGCCGCGCCCACCCACACGACCGCGAAGAACTTGGGCTCGCGGTGGCGGACGTCGTCCGGGGCGAGCGCCTGGTAGAACGGCCGCTTCGCCCGCTTGAGCGCGACGACCGCGAACACGAGGAACACCGGCGCCGCGCCGCCCGCGGCCATCAGCACGTAGTCCGCGTACTCGCGGATGAGCTCGCCGGTGAGGAAGGGGACGTTGTACCCGCCGAAGAACAACGTCGCGGTGACCGAGGCCGCGACGATCATGTTCGCGTACTCGGCCATGAAGAAGAGCGCGAAGCGGAGCGAGCTGTACTCGGTGTGGTAGCCGCCCACGAGCTCGGCCTCGCCTTCCGGCAGGTCGAACGGCGTGCGGTTGGTCTCGGCGAACGCGGCCACCCAGAAGAGCACGAACGCGATGAAGCCGGGCACGCTGAACACGGTCCAGTTCCAGATCGGCCCGGACTGCATCTCCGCGATGGTGGAGAGCGACACGCTGCCCGCCATGAGGAACACGACCACCGCGCTAAGCCCCATCGCCAGCTCGTAGCTGACCATCTGGGCGCTCGCGCGCAGGCCCCCGAGCAGGGAGAACTTGTTGTTGGACGCCCAGCCCGCGAGCATGACCCCGTACACGCCGAGCGAGGTCATCGCCAGCACGAAGAGCAGCCCGCCGTCGATGTCGGACACCTTCAGCATCACGTCGAGGGTCTCGCCGTCGAGCGGGATGCGCAGATGATCGCCGAAGGGCACGACGATGAAGGTGCAGAGCGCGACGGTCATCGCGATGACCGGGGCGAGCGCCCAGTAGAACTTCTCGACGTGGCCGGGGACCACGTCCTCCTTCATCACCAGCTTCACGACGTCGTTCAGCGTGTGGACGAGGCCGGCCGCGCGGATGCCGAAGACGTGGGCGCGGTTGGGGCCGGGCCGGTCCTGGATGTAGGCGGCGCCCTTGCGCTCGGCCCAGATCAGGAGCGGCACGATCTGCATGACGAACGCCACCGCGAAGACGCACTTCGCGAGGATCACGAGGTACGGGACGTAGTCGCTCATTTGGCGGTGGCCTCCACCGTGGGCGGGGCGGGCGACGGCTCGGGCAACAGCTCGAGGCCGCCGGTGCCGAGGGCCTTGAAGTCCATGCCCTTCATGCGCGCGACGCTGCGCGCCATCGCGTTGAAGGCCGCGGCGACCATCGCGGTGCCCGGCGCGGCGCCGAGCGCGACGCCGAGCTTGTCGACGGCGGTGTAGGCGGCGACGGCGTCGCCCACCGGCGCGATCGCGCGGCGGACGCGCTGCACGCGCTCCATCCGGTTGGTGTAGCTGCCGTCCTGCTCCGTGGGGTGCGCGACGGGGATCACGATCGCGGCGGCCTTCGTGGTGCCGTTCTCGAAGCACGAGAACGCGGCGGTGGCGGGGAGCGTGGCGCCGAGGCGACCCGCGACGTCGTCCTCGAGCGTGACCAGCAGCTTCAGCGACGGCAGCGCGGCGAGCAGCGCGGCGCGGTCCCCCACCGCGGGGTCGTGCTTCGCGAGGAGGCGCACGCCCGCGGTGTTCGGGTTCTTGTCGGCGGAGAGCAGCAGGTCGTCGGCGTCGGCGCCGGCGCCCGGGTCGTTGCCGCCCACCCAGTAGACCTTCGCGCGCAGCGACTTCGCCAGCGTGAGGAGCGCCCAGTTGGCCTCGTTGGTGGCCTTCGTGCCGAGCACGAAGCCGACGTCGGCGCCGGCGGCCCGGATCCGCTTCGCGAGCTCGGCGTGGGCGGCGTCGGCGCCGACTTTCTTCCCGTCGACGCGCGCGGCGAGCACGCGGCTCATGTCGGCGATCTCGTGCCACGAGGCGCGGCCCGTGTCGCACATCCAGGACTGGTTCACGGCGTCGTTGCGGCGCGGCAGGTAGCGGAAGACCTCTCCCTTCTGGTGACACACCCGGATGTTGCAGCCCGTCGCGCACTTGGTGCAGACGCTGTCGACCTCGGTGAGGTACCAGACCCGCTTCTGGAAGCGGAAGTCCTTCTGCGTGAGCGCGCCGACCGGGCAGATGTCGGCGAGGTTGCCCTGGTAGTTGTGCGCGATGTGCTCGCCCGGGAACACGCCGATCTCGGTGTGGTCGGTGCGGTTCATGAGCCGGAGCTCGCCGGTCTTCGTGACCTCGTCGCCGAAGCGGACGCAGCGGCTGCAGTGCACGCAGCGCTCGCTGTCGAGGACCAGCCCGGTGCCGACGTCCTGGCGCTTGTGTTTGCCGACCTTCGCCTCGATCCCGCGCGAGTCGTACTGGCCGTGCTCCATGTAGTAGTCCTGGAGCCGGCACTCGCCCGACTGGTCGCAGATCGGACAGTCGAGCGGGTGGTTCACCAGCAGGAACTCCATCACCGACTGGCGCATCTTCTTGACCGCCGGCGTGTCGGTGCGGATCGCGAGGCCGTCGCGCGCGACCATGTTGCAGGCGATGTCGGGCCCGCGGCCGCCCACCACCTCCACGAGGCACATGCGGCAGTTGCCGGCGATGGAGAGGTGCGGGTGGTAGCAGTAGTGCGGGATCTCCACGCCCACCTGCTTGGCCGCCTCGATCATGTTGGTGCCCGCGGGCACCTCCACCTCGACGTCGTTGATCTTGACCTTCGGCATCAGACGGCTCCAGCCGCGACGGGGACGACCGGCACCGGCGAGATCGGGCGCTTCACGCGCTCGAGGAAGTCGGCCCGGAACTTCTGCAGGAAGCTCTGCACGGGCATCGCCGCGCTCGCCCCGAAGAAGCAGATGGTCTTGCTGTGGATGTTGTCGGCGAGGTCCTTGAGCGTCGCGAGGTCTTCCTCGGTGGCGACGCCGTCGCGGACGCGCTCGAGGATGGCGTGCATCCAGCCGCAGCCCTCGCGGCAGGGGGTGCACTGGCCGCAGCTCTCGTGGGCGTAGAAGCGAAGGAGGTTCGTGAGCGCGGCGACCATGTCGGTCGTCTCGTCCATCACGATCATCCCGCCGGAGCCGAGGTAGGAGCCGGCGACCTGGTTGATCGACTCGTAGTCGAGGTTGGCCTTCTCGACCTCCTCGGGCGTCATGACCGGCACGGACGAGCCGCCCGGGATGACCGCCTTCAGCTTCTTCCCGCCGCGGACGCCGCCGCAGGTCTCCTCGATGAACTGCTTCATCGGGACGCCGAGCGGGACCTCGTACACGCCGGGCTTGTTGACGTGCCCCGACACGCTGAAGAGCTTGGTGCCGGGCGACTTCTCGGTGCCGATCGCCTTGTACGCGGCGGCGCCGTGCTCGAGGATCCAGGGCACGGCCTGGAGCGTCTCGACGTTGTTCACGATCGTCGGCATGCGCCAGGCGCCCTCGACGGCCGGGAACGGCGGCTTGAGCTTGGGCTGCCCCTTCTCGCCCTCGATCGACGAGATGAGCGCGGTCTCCTCGCCGCAGATGTACGCGCCGGCGCCGAGGTGCGTGTAGATCTCGCAGTCGAAGCCGGTGCCGAGCACGTTCTTCCCGACGAGCCCGGCCGCGCGGGCCTCGGCGAGCGCCTCGTCGAGGCGCTTCTGGACGAACTTGAACTCGCCGCGGAGGTAGATGTAGGCGCGGTGGCAATCCAGCGCCCAGCAGGCGATCAGCATGCCCTCGATCAGGAGGTGGGGGTCGAGCCAGAGGCAGTAGCGGTCCTTGAACGTGCCGGGCTCGGACTCGTCGGCGTTGCAGAGCAGGTACACCGGCTTGTCGCCGCGCTTGTCCTTGCCGGGCACGAAGCTCCACTTCATGCCCGTGGGGAAGCCGGCGCCGCCGCGGCCGCGCAGGCCCGAGTCCTTCACGACCTGCGTGACCTCGCCGGGGGCCATCGCGAACGTCTTCTGCAGGCGCGAGTACACCCCCCGCTGCCTCGCCACGGCGAGGGTGTGGGAGTCGGGCACGCCCCAGTTGGCGGTCAGGACCTTGGGGAATTCCATTGCCACTCGTTCGCCTCGGGGCGGGGGGTGGGGAGGGGACGCTCGGCCCGGAAGGCGGCGACGATCTCGTCGACGCGCTCGGGCGTGAGGAACTCGTAGAAGTGCTCGCCGACCTGCATCATCGGCGCGGAGCCGCACGACGCGAGGCACTCGACGCGGTGCACGGTGAACAGGCCGTCCCGGCTGTTGCCGTGCTCGTCGAGGTCGAGCGTCTTCTCGAGGTGGGCGACGATGCGGTCGGCGCCCATCAGCGCGCACGACAACGTGTGGCAGACCTCCAGCAGGTACTTCCCCGTCGGCTGCTTCTTGAACATCGTGTAGAAGCTGGCGACGGCGTGCACGTGCGAGGGCGGCAAATCCAGCGTCCTGCCGACGAGCCGCATCACGTCGAGGTCGAGCCAGTCCCAGCTCTCCTGGGCGAGCCAGAGCACGGGCATGATGGCCGACTTCTTCGTGGGGTAGCGGGCGACGATCTCCTCGATCTTCGCCTTCTGCTCGGGCGACCACTCGCGGGGACCGCGAGACTTGGCGACGGGGGGCGCGGCGTGGCTCATCGATCCAACTCCCCGGCGATGACGTTGATGCTGCCGAGCGCGGCGATCGCGTCGGCGACCATCTGGCCGGTGATGATCTTGGGGAACGTGGAGTAGTTGGCGAAGCACGGCGGGCGGACGCGGACGCGGTAGGGCACGGGCCCGCCGTCGCTCACGATGTAGAAGCCCTGCTCGCCGCAGCCGCCCTCGGTGGCGACGTAGATCTCGCCCTTCGGCGGGCGGATGCCGTGCATGATCAGCTTGAAGTGGTTGATGAGGCCTTCCATCGTGTTGTAGACCTTGTCCTTCGGGGGCAAGGCCACGAGGTGGTCCTCCACCATCACCGGGCCGTCCGGGATGCTCTTGATCGCCTGCCGGATGATGCTCGCCGACTGCTGCATCTCCTGGAAGCGCACGATGGTGCGATCGTAGGTGTCGCCCCCCGTCGCGGTGGGGACCTCGAACTGGTAGTTCTCGTAGCCCCAGTAGGGCTTCGCCTTGCGCACGTCGTAGGGGATGCCCGTCGCGCGCAGCACAGGGCCCGTGCACGCGTGGGAGAGCGCCATCTGTTGCGTGATGACGCCGACCCCGATGGTGCGGTCCATGAAGATGCGGTTGCGCTCGACGAGCTTGCGCACGTCGCCCACCGCCTCGTCCATGTCGTCGATCACCTTGAGCAGGGCGTCGAGCCACCCGTCCGGCGCGTCCATCGAGACGCCGCCGATGCGCGGGTAGTTCACCATCATCCGCGCGCCGGTGAGCTCCTCGTAGAGGTCGTAGATCTTCTCCCGGTAGTTGTACATGTACCAGAAGTTGGTCAGGGCCCCGATGTCCACGAGGTTGGTGCCGATGCACACCGCGTGGTCGATGATGCGCCCCATCTCGGACGTGATGACCCGCAGCGCCTGCGCGCGCGGTGGCGCCTCGATCCCGAGGAGGACCTCGCAGGCGTAGCACCAGGCGTTGCTGTTGTTGACGGGCCCCATGTAGTTGAGGCGCTCGGCGTACGGGACGACCAGCTGGTAGTAGCAGTTCTCGGCCTGCTTCTCGTAGCCGCGGTGCAGGTACCCGATCTCGCAGCCGGCGTTCACGATGGTCTCGCCGTCCAGCTGGACCTGGATGCGCAACGTGCCGTGCGTCGCCGGGTGGGCGGGCCCGATGTTCAGCGTCAGCAGATCCGTCGGGATGTCCTGGACGTGGGTGGCGTCCGTGGTCATGCGAGCTCCGACCGATCGGTGAGGAGGTTCTCGGAGGGCTGGGAGAGCTTCTGCCGCTTGTTGATCGGGTAGTCCTTGCGCAGCGGGTGCCCGACGAACTCGTCGTGGTTCAGGATGCGGCGCAGGTTGGGGTGCCCGGTGAAGCGGATGCCGAACATGTCGAACACCTCGCGCTCCTCCCAGTTGGCGATGGCCCAGAGGTCCCACACGGAGGGCACCTCGACGCTCTCGTCGCGGACGGCGACCTTCACGCGGAAGCGGTGGTTCTTCTGGATCGAGTACATCTGGTACGCGACCTCGAAGCGCCACGCGCGCTCCTCGGCGTCGGGGTGGGTGAGGTAGTCGACGCCGCCGACGTCCGAGAGGAAGTCGAACGCGAGCTCGGGGTCGTCGCGAAGGAACGTCAGCACCTCACGCAGCGTCTCCGGCGCGACGGTGACGGCCCACTGGCCCCGGAAGTTGTAGTTGGCGAGCACGCGGGCGCCGAACTTCTCGTTCACGCGCGCGCTGACGGCAGCCTCGTCCATGCGACCCCCTACCGCCAGTCGGCGGCCTTCTCCGCTCCGATCTTCTCCATGATCTTCACGACCGCGCCCAGCACGTTCTCGGGGCGCGGCGGGCACCCGGCGACGTACACGTCGACCGGGATGATCTCGTCGATGCCCTGCACGACCGCGTAGTTGTCGTAGAAGCCGCCCGAGGACGCGCAGGCGCCCATCGAGACGACCCACTTCGGGTTGGGCATCTGGTCGTAGATCTGCTTGAGCACGGGCGCCATCTTCTGGTTGATGGTGCCCATCACCAGGAGCAGGTCCGCCTGCCGCGGCGAGAAGCGCACCAGCTCGGCGCCGAAGCGCGAGATGTCGAAGCGGCCGCTGACCACGCCCATGAACTCGATGGCGCAGCAGGCGGTGCCGTACGGCATGGGCCACATCGAGTACTTGCGGCCCCAGTTGATGACCTCGTCGAGCCGCGTCGCGAGGAACGGCTGGTTGACGTGTGATTCTAGTCCCACTTGAGCGCCCCCCTCTTCCAGCAGTACAGCCAGCCCAGGAACAGGGTCCCGAGGAAGAAGAACATCTCGGCGATCACGAAGACCGCCGCACCCGACTTCACGAACTCCCGGTACACGACCGACCAGGGGAACAGGAACACCGCCTCGAGGTCGAACAGGATGAACAGGACGGCGACGAGGTAGAACTTGACGCTGAACCGCTGGTGCGCCGGCGCCACCGACGGCATGCCGCACTCGTACAGCGCGGTCTTCGCGGCCGTCGGGCGGTGGGGCCCGAAGAACTTGCTCAGCGCCACGAACGCCAGGCTGAACACGACGGCGATCGTCAGCGAGAGCAGGACCGCAACGTACTCGTGCTGCACGCGGACCTCGGGAGGGGGGCGCTCTATCCGCCGACGGGGCCGGACGCAACGGGCCCGGACGGGTGTTGCGCGCGGGCGCGGGCGGGCGTGGTAGGGTGCCCGCCGCATGCGCGTGCTCGGGCTGGACGAAGCGGGGCGTGGCTCCGTGCTGGGACCCCTCGTGGTGGGCGCCTTCCTGTGGGACGCCGAGGACCAGGCGCCGTTGCGGCAGGCCGGCGCGGACGACTCGAAGGTGCTGACGCACGCGAAGCGCGTGGCGATCCGCGCCGCGCTCGAGGGCATGGGCGAGGGCGCCACCCGCGCCATCGCCGCGACCGAGATCGACGACGCGAACCTCAACCGCCTCGAGGAGCGCGCGTTCGTCGCGCTCGCGCGGCACTTCCGGCCCGACCGCGTCTACCTCGACGCGCCGGTGCACCCCGGCGGGATCCCCCGCCTGCGCGCGCGGCTCGTCGCCGAGAGCGGCGTCGCCGACTGGGTGGTGGAGCCGAAGGCCGACGCGACCTGGCCCGTCGTGGGCGCCGCCAGCATCTTCGCCAAGGTCGAGCGCGACGCGGCGATCGCGGCCATCGGCGAGCCGATCGGCAGCGGCTACCCGTCGGATCCGGTCACGCGGGCGTGGCTCGTGGCGCGGCTCGCCGAGGATCGCCCGCTGCCCGCCTTCGTGCGCACGCGGTGGGGCACGATCGAGGTCCTTCGCCAGCGGCCCCTCTTCGGAGGTTGACAACGCCGTTTCCAGCGGGCACGTTCGCCCGCCATGCTCGCCCTCGCCCTCGCCCTGCTCGCCGCGTGCCCGGCGCCCGACAAGTCCGACACGGGCGACGGCGCCTCCACGGGCGACACCACGCCGACCGGCCCCGGGACGCTCCTCCTGACGTTCCGGATGGACGACGACTACATCGCCGCCATGGCGGAGGACGGCGAGGCGCCCGTCGGCCCGTTCTACGGGTCCATCTACGCCGAGGACGACGCCTCCAGCCTCGGCCCGAACGACGGCGCGCAGTCGCTCCTCGACTTCACGGTCGAGGGGCTCGACCTCACGCCCGACGGCGGGCCCGACGACGTCTCGTTCGCGACCGACCCGCTCGACCCCCAGATCGTCTGGATCCTGGGCTGCCTCGACGCCGACGGCAACGGCTGCGACGACGTGGGCGACCCGATCACCCTCCCGAGCGAGAACAAGGCCCGGGTCGAGGCGGGGGTCGAGACGGCGTTCGAAGTCTACATGGGGATGCTCCGGCCATGATTCTCCTCTTCGCGTGCGCGGGCGAGCCCGCCGACACCGATGCCCCCGCCGCCGGGGAGGACTACGTCGACGCGCGGATCGCGGAGGGCGACTACCAGGCGCTCTCCGGCCTCGACGTCGCGCTCGAGGGCCCGGACATGGTCGTCGAGCCCGGCGACGACGTGATGGTCTGCCGCTTCGGCACCTACGAGGGCGACGACGTCGGCATCCATCAGCTCGTCACCTACCAGGCCACCTGGGGGCACCACCTCCTGCTCATGGGCACCACCGCCTCCGAGATCGACCACCCGGACGGCGAGCAGCTCGACTGCGGCGACGGGGGCGCGCTCAGCATGGCGGAGCTCGAGCCCATCATGATCCCGACGCGTACCTACCTCGACGGCGTGGACCTCGAGCTCGGCATCGACCTCGCCGAGGGCATGGCCGTCAAGCTGGACCGCGGCCAGCGCTACGTGTTGCAGTCGCACTACGTCAACAGCGGCACCGAGCCCATGCGTGTGCGCGACATCGCGGTGATCGAGGCGCTCGCCGAGGACGAGGTCGAGACCTGGGCCGCGCCGCTGATCCTCAACAACGACGCGTTCACGCTCCCGCCCGGTGAGGCCACCGACGTCGCCTTCGACTGCGAGGTGCCGTCCGACTACAACGTCCTCTACTGGACGGGCCACATGCACGAGTGGGGGACGTCCTTCAAGCTCGAGCGCGTCCTCGAGAACGACGGCGTCGAGCCGATCTACGCCGTCGACGAGTGGGAGCCCTCCTACCGCGACACGCCCCCCATCGACGTCTACGCGCCCGGCGAATTCCCGCTCCCGGCGGGCACGGTGCTGCGGACGACCTGCTCGTACTTCAACGATCGCGACGAAGCGCTCACGTTCCCGCACGAGATGTGCGACTCCGTCTCGGTCGTCTACCCGCAGCTGACCGCGGTGATCTGCAACAACGGGAGCCTCGATTGATCGTGCTCCTCGCGCTCGCCTGCGCCGGCGACGACCCCGTCGACTCCGGCGACACGGGCGAGCCCCTCGACCCCACCTTCACCAACGTGAAGGTGGAGATCTTCCAGCTCTCCTGCCAGTCCTCGTCCTGCCACGGCGGGCGGGGCTCCAGCGATCTGTCGCTCGACGACGACGTCGCGTGGTCGGAGATCGTGAACGTCGAGAGCACGGACGTGCCGGGCGAGATCCTCGTCGTCCCCGGCGACCCCTCCGCGAGCTACCTCGTGCGCAAGTGCCGCGCCGAGCAGGGCATCACGGGCGAGCCGATGCCGAAGGGCACGCCCACCGGGCTCGACGCCCCCCGCCTCGACCTCCTCGAGGCGTGGGTCGCCGCGGGCGCGCTCGACGACTGACCCTCTTGTGAGCGAGGCCGGCGTCCGGCTATATGCGGGGCCGCCATGGACGCACCCGCCGAGGTCCCCGCGCCGTCTCGCCCGCGTGACGAGCCCGTCCTCCGCCGGGCCCCGCTGGCCTGGCTCCTCCCGGAGGAGCGCTGGGTGCTCGCGACGGCCGTCGTCGTCGCGGCCCTGTGCGTCTCGACGGGCACCGGCTTCACCGTGGAGCGGGTGCTGGACGGCTACGCCGAGCTCTTCGGCGCCAACGTCCTGATCATCCTGATCGCCTCGCGGGCGATGTTGTGGTGGCGGGAGCGCCGCCCGCGCGCCGACGCGTACTACAACCGCATCTCGCTCGGCCACGAGCTCCAGCTCTTGCGCACGACCGCGTTCCTCTTCGCGTACATCACGCTCTACTCCAACATCAAGATGCGGATCCCGGCCTTCAACCCGGAGATCCACGACGCCGCGCTCCGGGCGTTCGAGACGCGGTTGCTGCTCGGGGTCGACCTCGTCGAGGTGGCGCGCGGCCTGCGCGACTGGCCGATCACGGCCCAGACGCTCGATCGCGTCTACCACCACGACTACATCTTCATGACGCTCTCGGCGCTCCTGTTGTGGATGAACGCGGGGCCGCGCCACTTCCGGCACCTGTTCACGTCGATGGGGGTGTTGTACCTGATGGGCGTCGCGATCACGGCGCTCTGGCCCACCGTCGGCCCCTGCTTCACCGACCGCGAGGCCTACCGCTGGATGCACTACTACGGCATCGAGTCCTGGCGCACGCAGGAGACGCTGCTGAAGTACCTGCTGATCTCGCGGGACGCCGCCGAGGCCGCCCAGCCGATCACGGCGCGCGCGTTCGTCGGCGTGGCGGCGCTGCCCAGCCTCCACGTGGGCCACTGCTTCCTGCTGTGCGTGTTCGCATGGCACTACCACCGGAAGCTGCTCTGGGTCTACGTGCCGGTCCTCGCGCTCACCTGGGTGGCCACGCTCGTGTTCGGCTGGCACTACCTGATGGACGGCGTCGTCGCGATCCCGCTGGTGTTGCTGGCGGTGTGGATCTCGCGGCGGATCGTGTTCGGGCGCGAGGCGCCCGGAACGGTCGATCCCGTTTAGCGTCGGCGCCCTTCCGCCATCTCGCCCATCGACTCCCTGACCCCACGCCTCGCCAGCTCGTCGGCGCGCTCGTTCAGGGGGATGCCGGCGTGCCCGGCCACCCAGCTCATCGACAGGGGCCGCGCGGCGAGCGCCCGCTTGAGCTCGGCGATCAGCTCGCGGTTGGCCTGCGCCTTCCACCCTTGCGTGAGCACGCCGATCGCGTACTTGCTGTCGGTGAACAGCGCGACCGGCGCGTCCTTCGCGACCCCCGCCTCGTCGAGCAGCTCCAGCGCGAGCCGCACGGCGGTGAGCTCGCCGATGTTGTTGGTGGCGAGCCCCAGCGCGCGGTGCCGCTCCAGCACCCGCCCGTCCGGCAGCTTCACGACCGCGCCGCTGCCGGCGGGCCCCGGGTTGCCGGTGCAGGCGCCGTCGCTGAAGGCGACGACCGTCCCCTCGGGGAGCGCGGCGAGGCGGGCCTTCGCGTCGGTGGCCGCCGCGGCGGTCTGGGCGGCGGTACGCGTGCCGGCCTTGCCGAAGCCGCCCGCGGCGCCGCCGCCGGGATCCTCGATCACCTCGGTCCCGTCGACCACGCCGCTCGCCGTGGCGCTGTAGACCTTCGCGCCCGGCGCCTCCTTGTACTTGATCGCGCGCCGCCCGCCCTTGACCACGGGCTTGCCGGCGGCGTCGATCTCGGCCCAGACGTCCGCGTCCTTGAAGCGCGCCTTTATCCATCTCATCTGTCGACCCGATGCGAGAGGCCCGTGGACACCGTGAACTCGTAGAGGCTGTGGTTGTAGCAGCCGGCGTCGCAGCCGTGGGAGAAGAGGCGCTCGCGGTGCGCCTGCACGGCGTCGGACTCCCAGAGGGCGGACAGCGGCGTCTCGAAGACGTTGCCGACGGCGAGCCCGTCGCCGCCCCAGACGCAGCAGGGGATGAGCGTGCCGTCGTACTTCACGCCGTACTGGTCGACGAGGCCGAGGCAGCGCATCGGGACGCGCTCGCCGGCGTGGTAGCGGAGCGCCTCGCCGTAGTAGTGGGCGCGCGCGCGGATCTCCGGGTCGGTGCGGGCGATGTGCGCGACGGCGTCACGCCAGGCCGCCTTCTGCGCCTTCGTCTTCAGCGTGAGGTCGGGCGCGTCGTTCACGGGCCAGAAGTCGAAGCCGGCGCCCGCGCGTCGGGCCTCCTCCCAGGTGGGGACGAGCTCGCCGACGTTCTCGCGGGTGACGGTGTAGTAGACGTTCGCCGCCCGCCCGAGGTGGCGCCAGCGCAGAAGCTGCTTCCACGTCCGCGCGTGGGCGCCGGCCTGCCCGCGGAGACGGTCGTGCGTGTCCGCCGCGCCGTCGATCGAGAACGAGAGGCTGTCGACCCCGGCGGCGTGCAGGTCGTCGTAGACGCGGTCGGCCATCGTCCCGTTGGTGGTGACGTTCACGCCGAGGCCCCGGGCCTTCGCCCCGCGCACGAGCGTCGCGAGGCCCGGGTGGAGCCCCGGCTCGCCCCCCGTGAGGACCACCGCGCGCGTGCCGATGCGGGCGGCCTCGTCGAAGAGCGCGAGCGCGCGCTCGACCGGCACGTGCGCCTTCCCCTCCCAGAGGTCGCAGAAGCGGCAGCGCAGGTTGCAGCCGCGGTTCACGAGGAAGAGCATCGTGAGCGGCTTGCTCGGCGTCCGCGGCGGCAGGTGCGCCTCGATCGGCGGCCGCGGCTGGAAGTCTGCCGGCTCGCCCCGGTGGATGGCGCCGTAGGTGGCGGCGACGGCGGACCAGTCGCGGGCGCGGGCGTAGGCGCGGGCCGCGGCGCCGAGGCGCGCGCGCCGGGGCGCGTCGGCGAGCAGGGAGAGGACGGCGTCGGCGAACCCCTCGCGCTCGGCGATCACGATCTCGCGGCCGTCGCGGACCTCCAGCCCCTCGGCGCCGATCGCGGTGGAGACCACGGCCTTCCCCGCGGCGAAGTACTCGAGCAGCTTCATCCGCGTGCCCCCGCCCGCGAAGAGGGGGCAGAGGCAGAGGTCGGCGCCCTCGACGTGGGCGGCGAGGTCGTCGACGGGGCCGGCGAAGCGGAGGCGCTCGGTCTCGAGCTCGCGGGGGGGCGTCAGGCCGGCGACCACCACCGCGCCGGCGGTCAGGCGGGGGGCGATCGCCTCGGCGATGAACCGCACCGCGTCGGCGTTCGGAGCGTAGTGGAGCGTGCCGTGGAAGAAGAGGACGGGGCCGTCGGGGAGCCCGTAGCGGGCGCGCAGATCGGCGGGCTCCCCGCGGTAGCTGGCGAGGTCGACGCCGTGGGGCACGACGCGCACGCGCCCGGTCGCGACACCGGCGGACACGATCCGCTGCCGGTCGACCTCGGAGACGGCGATGACCGCGTCGGTCGCGCGGAGCAGCGCCACCTCGATCGCCTTGACGCGGGCGAGCGCGCCGCGCCTCAGCCCCGCCATCTGCGCGAGGCGATCGAACTCGACGTTGTGCATCACCGCGACGGAGCGCCCCCCCAGCACGCGCGCCGCGAGGGTTGCGGGGGCGGCGTAGCCGGGGAACTCGGCCTGGAAGACGTCCACGCGCTCGCGGAGGCCGACGTAGAGCGCGCGCGCCCACCAGGCCGGGTCGAAGACGGGCCGGTAGAGGAACCACTCGTCGCGCGGGTAGCCCACGCGATCGCACCACCGCTCGGCCCGGGCGCCGTCCCGCAGCCACGGCCACTCCTCGAAGGCGCGGAAGCGCCTCCCGTACGGGACGCGCACCCACCCGTCCCGCGCGACACGCCAGTAGGCGTCGCGATCGTCGGTGATCACCACCACGGGGTCGCCCCGGGCGGCGAGCGCCTCGGCCGTCCGGACGATCTTGACGGCGGCGCCGTGGTGGGTGGGGAAGAGGTCGCCGCGGGTGAGGATCGCGGTCCGCACGGCGCGGATGTAACCCCGTGGCATACTCCGCGGCGCATGAACGCCATGCCGCGCTTCGTCGTGCTCGGCGGCCCGGTGCCCGAGGGGCTGCCGGAGGCCCTCGCCGGCCAGATCGAGCTCCTCACCGAAGGGGAGATCGCCGAGACCGAGGCCGACGGCGTCATCCTCTGGGCGAGCGGGGACGTGATCCCCGCGCTGCGCCGCTTCCGAGACAACGGGGGGCTCCTGCCGATCTTCGGCTGGAGCGAGGAGCCCGTCGACGTGCCCTCCCGGCTCCGCTGGGTGCGCGAGGGGGGCGACGATCTCCTCGATCCCGCCTTCGCCGCCGACGCCCTGATCGACCGCGTGCGCGGCCCCGGCCGCAAGCTCGTGGCGGAGTCCGACCTCGGCCTGCGCGTCGACCGCTGGCTCCTCGCGCTCGCCCGCTACCTCGGCGCGCGCGAGGACCTCGTCGCCGCGCTGGGGGAGTCCGGCCGGCAGCAGTACGTCGACGTGACCTTCCTCCGCGACCAGGTCCTCCGCGCCACGGAGGGCGATGCGCCGCCGGACGCCTTCGGCCAGCGGCGGGGCAGCGACCGCGAGTCGTTCTCCTGGCCGATGCGCCTCGTCGAGCCCGAGCCCGCGGACGCCGAGCTGCGCAACATCGGTCCGGAGGGTCTGAGAATGGCGCTGCCGGTCGCCCCGATGACCGGCGCGCAGGTGCTCCTGCAGCTCGAGGGGCTCACCGTCGCCGCGCTCCTCGCCGTCGAGGTGCGGTGGCAGCGGCGCACCGCCCGGGACCGGTGGGAGGCGGGCGGCTTCGCGCTCGGCTGTCGCATCACCCGCGGCGGGTGATACAACCGCGGGCCTCGGAGGGTGAGCATGGCCGGGCTTCTCGACGGCAAGGTGGTCCTCGTCACCGGCGCGGGCAACGGGATCGGGCGGGCGCACGCGCTCGCGCTGGCCCGGGAGGGCGCGCGCGTGGTGGTCAACGATCTCGGCGGCGCGCGCGACGGGACCGGCGCGTCCTCGTCCGCCGCGGAGGCCGTCGTCGCCGAGATCGTCGCGATGGGCGGCGACGCCGTCGCCAACGCCGACAGCGTGACCGACCCCGCGGGGTGCGAGCGCATGGTGAAGGCCGCGCTCGAGCGCTGGGGGCGGCTCGACGGCGTGGTGAACAACGCGGGCATCCTCCGCGACAAGAGCTTCGTGAAGCTGACCGAGGCCGAGTGGGACGTGGTCATCGCCGTCCACCTCAAGGGCACCTTCAACGTGTGCAAGGCCGCCGTGCCCGCGCTGCAGGCGCAGGGCGGCGCGATCGTGAACACGTCGTCGATCTCCGGCCTCGTCGGGAACTTCGGCCAGTCCAACTACGCCGCGGCGAAGGCGGGGATCTACGGGCTCACGCGCGTGCTCTCGATGGAGCTGCGCAAGTCGGGCGTCACCGCGAACTGCGTCGCGCCCATCGCGAAGACGCGCATGACGGACGACATCGACCGCGTCTCCGCGGACGCGACGCCCGAGCACGTCGCGCCGGTGGTCGTGTACCTCTGCTCCGACCTCGCGAAGGACGTGACCGGTCGGGTGTTCGGCGTCCACGGCCAGCACCTCCACGGCTACGAGATGAAGCTCGCCGAGGGCGTGGAGAAGCCGGGCAAGGAGCCCTGGGCGCCGCGGGAGATCGCCGAGAAGCTCGAGGACATCTTCCGCCTCGACGCGCCCGCGCCGAAGGCGGCGGCCGCGCCCGCCGGCGACTCGCCCGTGCGCGCGGTCTTCGCGCTCGCCCCACAGGCCTACCGCCCCGAGCGCGCCGGCGACTGGAAGGCGCGCATCCACTTCGCGATCAAGGACGGCCCCGGCCAGACCATCCACTGCGAGGCGGGCAAGTGTACGGTGGAGGACGGTCTCGTCGGCACGCCGGACTGCACGGTCAAGACCGACACCGAGACCATCGTCGGCATCCTCAAGCAGACCACCGACCCGCAGAAGGCCTTCATGAAGGGCCGCATCGCCGCCGACAACCTCGGCGTGCTGATGAAGTTCGCGATGTACTTCGACTTCAGCCCGCCGAAGGCGGCCGAGCCCGTCGCCGCCGAGAAGACGTGGCCGATCGGCAAAGTGTACGACCTCGGCTTCCAGTTCGCCGAGCCGGGCCACGCGCGCGCCTACGCGGAGGCGACGGGCGACACGAGCCCCGCCTACGAGGGCCCCGACGCGATCTGCCCGCCGATGTTCCACGTCCGGCTCTTCAAGGAGCTGATGTTCCGCGTCGCGACCGACCCCGACCTCGGCCTCGACCTGCTCCGCCTCGTCCACGGCGAGCACGACGCCACCTTCCACCGCCCCATCCGCCCGTGGGACCTCGTCCAGATCCGCGGCAAGCTCCTCTCGGTGGAGGAGAAGTCGAGCGGGCTCCTCGTCACGTCGGGGCTCTACGGCTTCGTCGAGGGCGCGCTCGCCGTGGAGTGCCGCACCGCGTACTTCATCCGCGGCGCGAAGAAGGGCGAGGGCGGCGGCGCGAAGGCGCCCGAGGAGGCGCGGCCGGCGCCGGACTTCACGGCGGCGATCGCCGTCGCGCCGGACCAGTCGCTCCGCTACGCCGCGGCCTCCCTCGACGACAACCCCATCCACGTCGACGAGGCCACCGCGCGCTCCGCGGGCCTGCCCGGCGTGATCCTCCAGGGGCTCTGCACGATGGCGATGACCGGGGTGGCCTTCGTCCGCGAGGCCGCCGGCGGCGACGCCCGGCGGCTGAAGCGGCTGTCCGTGCGCTTCGCGCGGCCCGTGCTCAACGGCGTCACGCTGACGGCGAGCGGGTGGCGGACCGGCGAGAAGATCTGGCAGCTCGAGACGCGGGACGCCGACGGGAACGTGGTGATCTCGCAGGCGGCGGTCGAGCTTCGCTAGCGGCGTGAGCTCCAGCTCCCCTCACCCCTGCCCCCTCTCCCCGCTTCGCGGGGCGAGGGGAGTCTTCTCTCAGAGAGCCCCTCTCCCCCGCAGGGGGAGAGGGTGGCCGAAGGCCGGGTGAGGGGTGCCTGAAACCGCCGCCACGTTGGCCGCCGGCGCCCGCCTTCCGCGCGTCGTCGCCGGCGTCCGCAAGGGGCGCCTGCTCGCGTTCGACGAGGCGGCGGCGGTGTGGGAGGGGTGGGACACCGAGACGGGCGAGCGCGTGTTGCTGCGGACGGGCGCGCCCGGCCCGGGGCTCCGGTGGCGCGAGGCCGGCGGGGCCTTCGTCAGCGAGCCGGTCGAGTGCGCGCTCTCCGACTTCCTGCCGCTCGACGACCCGCCCGAGGAGACGTGGGTCGCCGCCGTGCTCGGGGGCGCGCTCGCGGCGCTCGTCGCGGGCGCGGCGGGGCCGGCGGTCCCGGACGCGATCGTGCGGGTCCGCGGCCGCTGGACGCTCGCGGGCTGGGGGATCGCCCCGGGCGAGCCCCTGCGCGACCTCGGCGAGCTCGTCGCGGGCCTCGACGCCGGGCCCGTCGGCGAGCGCGCCCGCTCTCTCGCGGAGGAGCCCCCGCCCGCGCTCGCGGACGCGGAGCGGCTCCTGCGCGCGGACCTCGCCGCCCGGCTCGCCGAGGCGCAC
>JBMOQZ010000023.1:0-4115 GCA_049322475.1 Myxococcota bacterium
GCGACCATGCCGACGGGCAGCCCCACGAGCATGGCCGGCAAGACCCGACGGGCGAGCAGGGGGCGGTCGACGGCGGCGGGGTCGGCCCCCACCACCGCCAGCGACAACGCGAGGTTGACCGGGACGAAGGCGGGCAATAGCTCGCGCACGGGCATCACGAGCCCGCCCAGCGCGACGGCGAGCACCGTGGCGCCGAAGCCGGTGACGGCCTCCACGAAGAACGCCGCCGCGACGATGGGGAGGAGCAGCGTCACGCGAGCCCGTCGATCCAGTCGAGCACGAGGTCGCGGACGAGCCCCCGGTCCGGGATGGACGCCATCGCCCCGTAGATCGCGCCGTCGGCCTCCGCGGCGACGCCGCCCTCGCGCACCTCGCGCGTGACGGCCGCGAGGTCGGCGAGGAAGTCGCCGGCGACCCCCTCGTGCGCGGGCGTGACGATCATCTGCACCCCAGCGGGCTGCTGGAGGCGATCGAGGTGCCACCCGAGGCGCCGCATGCGCTCGTCGACGGCGAACACGTCGACGCCCTCGCCCGCGAAGGCGATCACGCTGTGGCGAGGGTCCCCGAGGAGGCGGAGGCCGGGCGTGCCGGCGATGCCCTCGCGCAGGCGGCGCGACGTGGCGAGCACCCGCCGGGTGAGCCCGACGTAGCCGTCGCGCCCGAGGTGCCGCATGACCGCCCACGCGGCCGCGATGGCGCCGCCGGGGCGCGTGCCCGCCATGGTCGGCGAGCCGTAGATGCCGCCGGGCCAGTCGGTCGTGGCGAAGAACTGGTGCCGGCGGAGCGCCTTGTCGCCGTAGAGCACGACCGAGGCGCCCTTCGCGGCGTAGCCGTACTTGTGGAGGTCGGCGCTCATGGACGTGACGCCGGGCACGCGGAAGTCGAAGTCGACGGCCTCGCCGCCCGCCTCGCCCGCGAAGGCGAGCACGAACCCGCCGAGGCAGGCGTCGACGTGGCAGAGCACGCCCCGCTCCCGCGCGAGCGAGGCGATGGCCGGGATCGGGTCGACCACGCCGTGCGGGAACGTGAAGGCGGTGCCGACGAGCAGGATGGTGTCGGGCGTGACGAGCTCGCGCATGGCCGCGACGTCGGCGCGGAAGCCGGCGTCGACCGGGGCGTGGCGGATCCCGACGCCGAGGACGTGCGCCGCCTTGTCGAAGGCGGGGTGCGCGGTGACGGGGACGAGGATCTCCGGCCGGCGCGCCTCCGGGCGGTGCACCCGCGCCCAGTCGCGCGCGGCCTTCACCGCCATGAGGATGCTCTCGGTGCCGCCCGACGTCAGCGACGCCGTCTTCGCGTGGAACAGCTCCGCGCACCAGCGCAGGACGTCTCCCTCGAAGCGGCGAAGGCTGGGGAAGGCGTCGAGCGACAGCCCGTTCTCGTGGATGTAGGCCGCGTACGCGCCGCGCAGCACCTCCAGCACGTCCTCGCCGGCGAAGTACACGAGCGAGAAGGTGCGGCCGCGCTTCCAGTCGGCGTCGGCCGCGCGCGCCTCGGCGAGCTCGGCGATCACCGCGGACTTGCCGGCGCCGGTGGCGGGGATGGGCACGGAGACCTCCGGGACGGGCGAGCCCTATCGCGCCTCCCGAAAACCATCAACCATTTGATTGACTCGTCGGAGCCGGCCGGCTACCTGGGGTTCGGCCATGCTGCTCCTCCTCGCGCCCGCGCTCGCCGCCGACGTCGTCCTGCGCGATCTCCCCGCGCCCGAGGGGGCCGTGCGCGTCGAGGCGGCCGTCGACGTCGCGGCGCCGCGCGCGGCGGTGTGGGCCGCCCTCGTCGACTTCGGCGCGCGCAAGGTGAAGGCGATCGAGTGGTACCGCCCGTCGACGGCCACGGAGATGTGGATCCGGTGGACGGTCTCCGCCCTCGGCTTCGAGGTGACCTACCACAACCACTACCAGCTCGCGCCCGACCGCTCCTGGCTCCTCCACGAGCTCGACACGTCGATGCCGAACGACCTTTCGGGCAGCCGCGGGCGCTTCACGCTCGCCGACGTCGCGGGCGGGACGCGGCTCGTCTACGACGTGGAGACGCACTTCGGCCGCGCCATCCCCGGCGTGGTGCGACGGTGGCTGTCGAGCTCGGCGGTGGAGGACTTCATGGCGGACATCGTGCGTCGCGCGGAGGGCGCGTGATCCTCGCGCTGCTCGCGTGTGGCCCGAAGCCCGAGCCGGCGCCGCCCACGTTCGACCAGCTCTGCCGGGACGCCTACGGCGACTTCGACGACGACCTGCTCGCCGACCACGTCGCGGGCATCCGCGACTTCCTCTCCGACGGCGAGCACGAGGAGCCCGAGGGCTGGGGCGTGGACACCCTCGACGAGGACGACGTCGCCGGGCTCGAGCGCCCGGACCGCTCCCTCGCGGACGCGCCCGGCGCGGCGGCCCAGGCCCCCTCCCCCCACGGGCTCGACAGCCACGTCGCGCTCGTGATGCTCGCCGACCAGTCGGTGGTCGGCAGCAACTACGAGAAGTTCGAGCGCACCTTCCTCGAGGGCGAGGCGTGCTTCGCCGACGGCGGCTGCGATCTGCTGCGCACTTGGAACGACATCGTGAAGGACACGCTCGGCGTGCGCCTGCCCTACGCGTACGAGAAGGACTACCGCCGCGTGGGAGACGACGCCGTCGCCGCCCGCGGCTGGGTCGCCGAGGAGGCCTTCAGCGACGACGGCTCCTCCGCGATTCACCAGAGCTTCAACCTCGACCTGTTCTACGAGGACGGCGGTGGCGTCCGGCGGCTGCAGGTCCAGTGGGCGGAGCTCGACCTCGGCGCCGTCTCCGACGTCGCGAGCGAGGAGCAGCTCCTCGACCTGTCGGTCGACAGCCTGCTCGGCGTGTTCGAGGACACCGACGAGGCGATCGAGGAGCTGGGCCTGTGAGGAGGCTTCGGGCTTCGGGCTTCGGGCTTCGGCCGGGCACGATGCCTTCGCGGCGCGGCGCGGAGGTGGGTTGATCCCGCTCGACCTGCACACCACCCACCTCGTCGGCGGGCGGCTCTTCCCCGAGGGGCTGATCTACGCGTTCGAGGCGGAGGCGCGCGCGCCGCTGTGGGACAGCGAGCACGTGCTCCTGAAGGACGCGTACGTGGGGCTCGCGGGCCACGCCGAGATCACGCCCGCGTTCCCCCGCGGCGGGCCCACGCTCACCATCGCGCCGGTGGCTTTCTGGGACCTGCGCCTGCGCGCGTGGGGCACCTGGTACTTCGGCTCGTTCACCACGCTCATCGCGGTGGACGATCCCGAATACGCCGCCACGCGCGAGAACAACCGCGCCGAGATCGACGAGGGCAACCGCGGCTGGGCGACCGCCACGCGCCTCGACGCGGACACGCGGCTCAAAGGGCGCGCGGGGCCGGTGATCGCGGTGCTGCAGCTGCAGGTGCGCAAGCTGGACGTCGCCGCCAGCAAGCGCGACGTCGACTGGTACTTCGAGCCGAGCGAGCTCCTCGTGGTCCCGGCCCACGGCGTCACGCTGCACCGCGAGGGCTACCTGCTCGTCGAGGCGATCCGGCCCGCGGAGGCCGGCGACCGCATGTTGCGCGCGGGGCTCTACGGCACCTGGTCCACCTGCGCCGCGACCGACGACGAGAGCGTCCGCGCCGGGCCGATCGCGGCGTGGAAGCCGGGCGAGCGCGCGGGCGTCCCGACGCTCTACGCCGCCGCGCAGGCGTGGCTCGTGAGCCGCTTCGAGGACCGCTGGACGCCCTACACGTTACTCGCCGCGGAGTGGAGCAGGTGACGCGGCTCGTGCGCGGGGTGCTCGCGATCGCCGCGTTCGTCGGCGCGATCGCGGGCGTGGCCGCGTTCGCGCGGGAGCCCGTGGAGCACGCGGCGCGGCTCGCCGTGGAGGCGGGGGGGCTCTGGGGGCTCGGCGTGGCCGTGTTCGTGGGGGACCCGATCCCCGGCGTGGGCTTCGGCGTGGCGCTCATGGTCGGGTACGCGGGCGGGGTTGCGCCGGCGACACTGTTTGTCGTTCTCTCGCTCGGCTCGCTCGTGTCCAGCGTCGCGACCTGGGCGGTGGGGCGGGCGCTGGCGACGGCGGCCTGGCTGCCGGCGCTGCTGGAGCGGTGGAAGGTCGCGCCGCTGTTGCGCGCGCACGGGGCGCGGGCCATCG
>JBMOQZ010000024.1:0-14092 GCA_049322475.1 Myxococcota bacterium
CTTCGGCGCCGCCGCGGGCTTCGCGGGCTTGCCGGCCTTGGCGGCGGCGGCCTTCGCGAGGATCTTGGCGAGCGCGGCGGGATCGGGGCCGGCCGGCTTCGGCGGCATGGGGCGCTCGACCGACTTCACCGGGCGGATCTGCGGCTCGGGCGCCTCGGCGAAGGAGCGGGGCAGCGGGGTCGGCTCCGGGACCTCGCTCGGGTCGACGGTCGCCCGGAACAGCGAGGACAGCGGGTCGTTCTGGTTCTTGCCTGCCATGGGCCACCGCGTGGATTCACGATGATAGGCGGCCCTCGGCCTCCCGGAGCGCGCCCTGACGAAACCTTTGCAAGCGCTGCAGCTCCTGCTCGTCCGCCACGGCCAGACCGAATGGAACGCGGCCCGCCGCGTGCTCGGCCGCAGCGACGTGCCGCTCGACGAGACCGGCCGCGCGCAGGCGCTCCGCCTTCGGACGGCGCTCCCGCCGGTGCGGGCGGTGTACGCGAGCCCGCTGTCGCGCGCGCGGGAGACGGCCGCGGTCCTCGGCGAGCCCACGCTGATGGACGGGCTCGCGGAAATGGACCAGGGCGAGCTCGACGGGCTCGACGCCGCCGGGCTCGCGGCGCGCTTCGGCGAGCTCGCGACGCGCTGGCGGGCCGACCCCGCCGGCATCCGGCTGCCGGGGGGCGAGACGATGGACGAGGTCCAGGATCGCGCGCTTCTGGCCCTGCGCGCCATCGCCGCCCGCCACGCCGAAGGCGAGACGGTCGCGGTCGTCACGCACCAGCTCGTGATCAGCGCGGTCCTGTGCGGCCTGCGGAGCGAGCCCCTCTCCAACTGGCGGAGCTACCAGCACCGCAACACGGCGTGGTCGCACCTCCACTGGTGCGAGCCGCCGGAGATCGTGGCCATCGACCTCGCCCCGCACCTCTAGAAAGGAGAGGCAACCGCCAAGTGCGCCAAGACGACGCCAAGTACGCCAAGTTGGGAGAGAGGGCGAAGCCTCCTGCCTCCCTTGGCGACCTCGGCGCCTCCTTGGCGTCTTGGCGGTTCTGTCTTCAGTTCTCGGTCGACGGCTCTTCCAGGAGCCTCCTGAGGCCGTCGGCGTCGATGTCGTAGACGCTGTTGCAGTAGTGGCACGTGACCTCGGCCCGGCCCTGCTCCGCGAGCATCGACCGGATCTCGGGCTTCCCGAGCGCCCGCAGCATGCCGACGACGCGGTCGCGCGAGCACCCGCAGTGGAACACGAGGTCGCGCGAGCCCAGCACCTCGATCGGGCTCCCCGCGAGCTGCCCGAACGCGAACGCCGTCATCAGCTCCCGGAAGTCGCCGGCGAGCGCCCCGTCGAACTGCGCGGCGAACTCCTCCGCGGGCAGGTCCGGGAGCCGCTCCACGAGCAGCCCGGCCGCGAACGCGACCTCGCCCGAGGGCCCCAGCTCCGCGTGTACGCGCACGCGCCCGTCGACCTGCTGAGAGCTCGTCAAATAGCGCTGGAGCGCGCCCTGGAAGCGCTCGCGCCGCACCTCCGCCAGCCCCCGGTAGAGCTCCTTCCGCCCGAGCGACTTCATCACCGACATCATCCCGGTGAAGTTGTGGAGCGGGGGCAGCCGATCCGGCCGGAAGCGCGCGCGGACGGTCCCGTCGCCGTTGACGTCGCAGGTGAACGCGAACGGCGGGTGGTCGCAGTGGAGATCCACCGTCAGCCGCTCCTCGCCCTTCACGTGCGCCGCCAGCAGCGTGCTCGCGGCGACCCCCTCGGCCGCCAAGAGCGCCGCCGCGCCCGAGAGCCCGTGCCGCGCGCGCACCACGTCCGCGGGGCCGTCCACGACCGTGGCCATCACGCGCACCCGGCCCTCGTTGGCCAGCGCCGCCACGAACCTCCCCACCCGCTCCTCACTCATGCTTCGTCAGCTCCTCGATCGCCCGGGCGCGCAGCTGCAGCCCCGGGTTGTCGGCCTCCTGCATCGACAGGATCGACCACGTCATCTCGCACTGGCGACGGCGCTCCGTGAGCGCCGCGACCGTCTCCTTCAGCTTCGCGTCCTCGCGCGCGGCGAGGTCGGGGAACACCTTCCCCTCGTAGACCCTCTCCATCTCCACGCCGTCGCGCCACTTCACGAGCTCCACCAGCGGCCCGACGCACTCCCACTCCTCCCGGTCCGTGTCGCAGCCGAGGAGGAGCCAGATCACGCCTTGCCCATCCGGCGGGCGATGACCGGCGTGATCGCCAGCGTGAGCGCGATGCGCGGCACCTGGACGAGCTTCGTGAGCGCGTACGCCGCGACGAGCGTGGCGCCGTCGCCCGCGTGGGAGGCGAGCCAGGGGATGCGCTCGGCGAAGCCGAGCTTGAGCATCGCGGCGAAGAGCCCGATGGTCAGGAAGAAGATCGAGAAGTACACGACGAAGCCGAGCTTGCCGTACTGCTCGAGGCGCTGCTTCCAGCTCGGGCGGGTGGCGGCGGTGGTCACGAGCGCTTCGCCGCCTCCATGTGGGTGAGGAACGCGTCCGCCTCGATGAACTCGATCACCTGACCCATGACGGTCCCGTCCGGCTTCACGAACAACACCGTCGGGAGCCCCGTCACGCCGTACTTCTTCTGCAACGCGACGATTCCCGGGTCCTTGTCCTTCGTGCAGTCGATCATCACCGGGACGAAGTCCTTCGCCGCGGCGATCACGCGGGGGTCCGTGTAGGTGTACTTCTCCAGCTCGTGGCAGGCGGCGCACCACTCCGCCGTGAAGTCGATCATCATCGGCTTGCCCTCGGCCTGCGCGCGGGCGAGCCCCTCGGCCTCGGACGCGAGCCACTCGATCTTCTCCTCGCGGACCTCCGCGGACCCGAGGCGGAGCGGCGGCAGGATGAAGCCCTCTTGCACGAGGGTCCCGACGAGGAGGTACGCGCCGACGAGCCCGCCGCCGAGGCTGTAGACCTGGCGAAGGCGCTGGAGCGTCTCGCCCTCGCCGTCCTCCGCGGACGGCCAGGAGAACACGGCCGTCGCGAGCAGCACCGCGGCGGTGAGCAGCGCGGTCACCTCGGTCGAGAGGTGCGGCGCGGCGTAGTAGATGGCGCCGAGCCACATCACGATGCCGAAGGACTTCTTCACGAGGACCATCCACGGCCCTCGCGACGGCAACCAGCCGCTCGCCGCGCCGGTCACGAGGAAGATGACCCCGATGCCGAGCGAGAACGCGAACATCAGCGCCGCGCCGAGCCCCACCTGACCGCCCTGCCCGATGAGCGCGAGGATCGCGGCCACCACCGGCCCCGAGCAGGGCCCGGCGAGGATCGCGCCGATGACGCCGAGCACCAGCGCGCCTCCGAAGCCGCCGCCGCCGCCCTTCCCGGACAGCCGCGAGGCGAGCGCGCTGGGGATGCCGACGTCGAAGAAGCCGAACATCGCGAAGCCCATCACGAAGAAGAAGACCGCGATGCCGCCGACCACCCACACGTTCTGCAGCCAGCTGCCGAAAAGCGCCCCGGTCACGCCGGCGAACACGCCGAGCCCGGTGTAGACCGCGGCCATCCCGAGCGTGTACGTGGCGGAGAGCGCGATCGCCTTCGCCCGCGAGCCCGCGCCGCGCGCGCCGATGAGCCCCATCGTGATGGGCACCATCGGGAGCACGCAGGGCGTGAAGCTCACGCCGATGCCGGCGAGGAAGCAGAGCAGGACCAGCGCACCGGTGCCCTTCGCCGCCGCGGCCGCGAACCCGCCCCCGTCGGAGAGGGCGGGCTTCGCCGGCGACGCCGACGCCGCGACGAGCCCCTCGCCGATCACGACGGGTACCTCGACGATCTCGCTGGTCGGCATGCGGCAGATCGACACGCCCTTGCAGGCTTGGTAGCCGACCTCGACCTTCACCTTCCCTGGGCCCTGCGGACCCGTGATCGGCACGACGAGATCGAGGTCGTGGACGTAGTCCTCGCGGGCGGTGCCGTCGGCCTCGCTGCCGGTCTTCTCGCCCGGGGGGAGCACGACCTCGCCGAGCGCGTAGCCGCCGGGCTCGGGAAGCGAGAGCGTCACGAAGGCCTTGTTGACGTGCCAGTCGCCCTTGAGGTCGACGCCGATGGTCGCCTTGTTCGGCTCGCCGGCCTTGCCGGTGAACACGACGGCGACCTCCGCGTTGGGGTCGCCCGGGGGGGCCGCCTGCGCGGGCGCGACGAGCGGGGCGATCGCGCCGGCCTGCCCGACGACGGAGACCTTCGCGCTGACCGCCTCCTCCTGCGGGAAGTAGCAGAGGTTCTTCTTGCAGCCCTGGTAGCGGACCAGCAGCGCCACGTCCTGTGTCCCGGTCGCGTCCGCCGGCGCCGTGACCGGCACCTCGACGATCACGTCGTCCTCGTACTGCTCGCGCTGCGTGCCCGGCGCGGCCGGGTCCTCCTTCATCAGCCCGGGCGGGAAGCTCTCCTCGCCGATCGTGAACTTGCCGGCGCCCACCGGCGTGACGTCCATCATGTCGCGATAGACGTGGAAGCCCTTCGGCACCACGACGGTCACGACGATTTTCGCGGTGCCCCCCGGCGCGACCGTCGCGTCGGCGACCTCCACGCGGAAGGGGTTCTCGACCGCCCGGGCGAAGCCCACCAGAACGAGGATCAGCGAGAGGAACGACACGCCCACAGGCTATCTCTCCCGCTGGCGGCTGACAGGGGATAGTGACCGCTCCTTGCAAACCGCCATCCTGATCCCGGTCCTGAACGAGGAGCAGGCGCTCCCGAAGGTGCTGTCGGAGCTGCCGCCCGGCCACCGCGTCGTCGTGTGCGACAACGGCTCCACCGACCGCAGCGCGGACATCGCCCGCGCGCACGGCGCCGACGTCGTCAGCGAGCCCGCCCGCGGCTACGGCGGCGCCTGCCTCGCGGGCATCGCGCACCTGCGCGCCCATCCGCCCGACGCCGTCGTGATCATGGACGGCGACGCATCCTGCGACCCGCGCGACCTCCCGGTGCTGCTCGAGCCCATCGCCGAGAACCGCGCCGACCTCGTCGTCGGCGAGCGCCTGACCCTCGGCGAGCCCGGCGCGCTCACCCCGCAGCAGCGCGCCGGCAACGCCGTCGCCACCGCCTGCATCGCCGCGCGCGCGGGCCGCCGCTGGCGCGACATGGGCCCCTTCCGCGCGATCCGCTGGGGCGCCTTGCTCGACCTCGGGATGGTCGACCGCACCTGGGGCTGGAACGTCGAGATGCAGATGAAGGCGGCGCGCCAGGGGCTGCGCTGCCTCGAGGTCCCCGTACACAACCGGCCCCGCATCGGGAAGAGCAAGATCAGCGGCACCGTGCAGGGCGTGGTGCG
Source organism: Myxococcota bacterium (assembly GCA_049322475.1). GTDB lineage: Bacteria > Myxococcota_A > UBA796 > UBA796 > SXON01 > JBMOQZ01. The sequence continues at coordinate 5,270 of JBMOQZ010000024.1, forward strand.
CGCGGGCGGCAAGATCCTGTGGGCGTGCTGGAGGTACGCGTGATCGTGGTGATGGCCCGCGTACCCGAGCCCGGGAAGGCGAAGACGCGCCTGATCCCGCGCCTCGGCGACAAAGGGGCGGCGCGGCTCTGCGCGGCGATGACCGGCGACGTCTTCGACCTCGTCGCGTCGATCGGGGTGCCCTGGCGCGTGGCCCTCGCCGGCGACCTCCGGCACCCCTGGGTGCGCACCGTGCCCGCCGAGGTCGAGCCGCAGGCCGACGGCGACCTCGGCGCGCGCCTCACGCACGCGCTGCGCGACGGCGGCGTCGCGATCGGGACCGACGCGCCCACCCTCCCCCGCCCGATGCTGCAGGAGGCGCACGCCAGCACCGCGGAGGTCGTGCTCGCCCCCGCGTTCGACGGCGGGTACGTCCTCGTCGGGGTCGCCGAGGTTGCCGGCGTGTTCGACGGCGTGCCCTGGTCCGCCGCCGACACGTTCGCGAGGCAACATGCGCGCGCGGTCGCGCTGGGGCGCTCGGTCCGGGTGCTCCCCTTCTGGTACGACGTCGACGCCCCGGCCGACCTCGACTTCCTCGCCACCCACCTCGCCACCCTCCCCCTCCACACCGCCCCCCGTACCCGAGAGTTCCTCCATGCCCTTGCTCCAGGGTGATCTCCCGCCTTCCGTGAAGCGCATCCACGTCATGGGCATCGGCGGCACCGCGATGGCTGCGCTCGCCGGCATGCTGAAAGACTCGGGCTTCGAGGTGACCGGCAGCGACACCGGCGTGTACCCGCCGATGAGCGACTACCTCGCGTCGCTCGGGATCGAGGTGATGATCGGGTACAAGGCCTCCAACCTCGCGCACCGCCCCGATCTCGTCGTCGTCGGCAACGTGATCCGCGCCGAGTACGAGGAGGCGCAGGCGCTGCTCACGGGCGACCTCACCTGGTGCAGCTTCCCCCAGCTGCTCGGCGCGACCTGGCTCGGGAAGCGGCGCAGCATCGTGATCGCCGGCACCCACGGGAAGACGACCACCACGGCGCTGACCGCCCACCTGCTGGACGCCGCGGGCAAGGACCCCGGCTTCCTCGTCGGCGGGCTCGCCAAGAACTTCGACCGCACGGCGCGCGCCGGCACGGGCGAGCACTTCGTCATCGAGGGCGACGAGTACGACACCGCCTTCTTCGACAAGGGCCCCAAGTTCCTCCACTACCGCCCGAGGACCGCGCTGATCACGAGCGTGGAGTTCGACCACGCCGACATCTACCGCGACCTCGACCACGTGAAGGAGAGCTTCCGAAAGCTCGTGTCCATCGTGCCGGACGACGGGTGCCTCGTCGCGCGCTGGGACCACGACGACGTGCGCGACGTGTGTCAGGCCGCGGGCTGCGAGGTCCGCCGGTACGGCGTCGGGCAGCAGTGGGACGGGCGCATCGAGGACGTCGACACCTCCCGGGGCGTGCAGACCTTCGTGGTCCTGCGCGACGGGAACAAGTGGGGGCGCTTCGAGAGCCTGCTCGTCGGCGAGCACAACCTCTACAACCAGGTCGCCGCCGTCGCGGCGCTGGAGCGCGAGGGCCTGTCCGCCGACGCGCTCGCGCGGGGCTTCGCGAGCTTCGCGGGCGTGAAGCGGCGGCAGGAGGTCATCGGCGAGCCCCGGCGCATCACGGTGATCGACGACTTCGCGCACCACCCCACCGCGGTGAAGGTGACACTCGAAGCGTTGCGCCTGCGCTTCGGCAAGCGCCGGATGTGGGCGATCTTCGAGCCCCGCAGCGCCACGTCGCGTCGCGCGGTCTTCCAGGAGGCCTACGCCGCGGCGTTCGACGAGGCCGACGTGATCGTGGTCGCCCAGCCCCACGACCAGGCCCGCATCCCGGAGGCCGAGCGCTTCGACAGTCACAAGCTCGTCGAGCGGCTCCGCGCGCGCGGCAAGGAGGCCTTCACCTGGGCGGAGGTCGACGAGATCGTGGCGGTGGTGTCGGCGAACGCGCTGCCCTGGGACGTCGTCGCCGTCCTGTCCAACGGCGGCTTCGGCGGGCTTCACAAGAAGCTGCTCTCGAGCCTCGAAGGCTGAGAGGCAACCGCCAAGACGCCAAGTGGGCGCCAAGATCGCCAAGAGAGTGGAAGGGGCGAAGCCCCCCCCTCCCAGCCTTGGCGTCCTTGGCGTTGTCTTGGGGTCTTGGCGGTTGCCTTTCCTACCCGGTCACCATCACGCCATCCCGATAGAACGCCAGATCCACGAGGAACTTCTCGATCTCGGCGTTGTCCTGCAGGATGACGATGAGCGTGTTGACCTGCCCGGGGATCGCGCCGGTCAGCGGCCACGATCCGCTCTGGCCGTACTCGAGGTGCCCGAGGACCTCGCCGTTGACCATCACGCGGACGCCGTCGTCCACCATGCCGCTCGCGATGGTGTAGAGCGACGGATCGTCCCCCCAGTCGAGCCAGAAGTCGCACATCACGTAGCTGAACGACGCGCCCTCGAGCGGCGGCACCGCGCTCCCGGCGCGGAAGGTGAGCGGGCCCGTCACCGGCGTGGGCGCGCCCGCGCGCTCGAGGATCCAGTCGTGGAGGACCTCGAAGTCGCCGATCGGGTCCGCGCTGCCGAGGAGCCCGTGCACCCCGGAGGGCTCGTACCAGTAGCCGTCGGGGTCGCCGACGCGGTCCACCACGTACGAGGGGTTGGAGACCGTCGGGTAGACCGTCGCGTCGTCCACGACGTACCAGCCCGTGGAGAAGCCCGGGAACGGCACCGCCCGGCCCTCCTGCGAGGCCCTCGCGACGGGCGTGACCGGGTCGTTGGAGGCCACGCCCAGCTCGCCGGCGTCGGGCACCTCGTCGACCGGCACGTAGCGCACCCACACGGTGCGGGCCTCGCCCGGGGCGAGCGCCCAGGGCAACGCGCCGTTGACGGCCTCGTCGGGATCGAAGGCGAGCTCGGCGCCCGAGGCGTAGTCGAGGTCGTCGATCTTGAGGCGCACCTCGCCCACGTTCGCGATCGTGACGGGCAATTCCGCGGTCTCGCCCAGCTCGAGCGAGCCGAAGTCGTGCTCGGCCGGGTCGACCGCGATCTCGGGCACGGGGCCCTCCGGCAGCGCGACGTCCGCGCGCCCCGTGTCATACGGATCGCTCGGCTCCTCGGCGAGCTTGTCGAGCCCGTACTCGGTGCAGGCGGTGAGCGTGAGAAGGCAGATGGCGCGCATGGGACGACCCCCGGGTCGCCTGTCCGGACCCCGCGCCCGTGCAGTTATTCCAAGCTAATCGAGTGTCACTCGCTGGTGACGAGCACGCCGTCCCGGTAGAACGCCAGCTGCGTGAGGTACTTGTCGACCGCCGAGTTGTCCATGAGGATCACGATCAGCGAGTTGACCTCGCCGGGCACGAGCGCCGGGCCGATCGACACGCTGCCGGCCCCGCCGAGGTACCAGTAGCCCATGATCTGCCCGTTCACGATCACCTCGGCGCCGTCGTCCACGGTGGCCGCGGACACGGTGTAGAGGTTGGGGTCGTCGCCGGCGTCGATCCAGAAGTCGCAGAGCACGTAGCTGTACGAGGCGTAGGAGAAGGCCGGGACCGTGCTCGACGTGCGGAAGTCGAGCGGCGCGGTGACCGGCGTGGGCGAGCCCGCGCGGGCGATCACGTAGTCGTGCAGGATCGCGAAGTCGGACTCGGGGTCCGCGCTCTCGATCATCCCGTGCGCGCCGGAGGGCTCGTACCAGTAGCCGTCGGGGTCGCCGTAGGAGTCGACCGGGTCGTGCGAGGTGGTCTCGTAGTTGGTGCCGTCGTCCACGATGTACCAGCCCGTCGAGAACCCCTCCCACGCGCGGGCGTTGCCGATCTGCTCGGCGCCGGCGAGCCCCTCGTCGGGGTCGTCCGACACGAAGGTGATCGTGCCCTCGTCGGGCTGGTCGTCGGTCGGGGCGTAGTGGACCGTGACGGTGAGCGCGCTCCCGGCCGCGATCACCCACGGGAGGTTGCCCGCCGCGCTCGTGTCGAGCGTCAGCTCGCCCGAGCTGGCCGTGTACGTGACGTCCGAGACCGTGAGGTCGCCCGAGCCCACGTTGGAGACGGTGACGGTCACGCTGTCGGTCTCTTGGTACTCGAGCGTGCCGAAGTCGTGGAAGGTCGGGTCCACGGCGATGTCGGGGGCGAGCGACTCGCCGTGCAGCAGCACGGAGACGGTCGGCTCGTCCGGGTCGTTCGTCGACACCACCGCCTCGCCGGACGCGACGCCGCTCTCGTCCGGCTGGTAGACCACCGTGAACGTGGTGGCGTCGCCCGGCTCGAGCAGGGCCGCGCCGACCGCGGTCAGCGCGAAGGGCGCCGGCGCGGCGAGCTCGACGCCGTCGATGCCGAGGGGGGCATCGCCCGCGTTGGTGATCGTGACGAGCCAGGGGTCGGAGGTGGCGCCGGCGTCCACCGCGCCGAAGTCGATCTCGAGCGGGTCGACGACCACGTCGGGGGACGTCTCGGGCTCGGGCCCGGGAGCGGTCTCGTCCTTCTGCCCGGTGACCTCGTACTCGGAGCAGGCGACGAGGAGGGTGAGGAGCATGGGCGGGAGTGTACGACGGCGGCGGGGATTCCGGCACCCCTCACCCGGCCCTTCGGGCCACCCTCTCCCCGCTGCGCGGGGAGAGGGGCATGGGAAGCACACTGGCGTGCTCCCCTCCCACGGAAAGTACGCCGATGTACTCCCCTCGCCCCGCGAAGCGGGGAGAGGGGCTGGGGGTGAGGGGTGTCCGAACGCCCCGCCCGTTCAGTTCGCGCAGCCGCTCCCGTCCGCGGAAGGGTCGAACACCGAATCCCGCTGCTCGGCCACGATCCCTTCGATGCGCAGCGCGAAGCAGGCGTCCGCGCCGTCGTCGCACGGCTCGCAGGACCCCCGCAGCTCCTCGACGAGCTCGCAGAGGTCGTCGACCTCGGGCAGCGCAGGAGCGAGCTCGCGGGTGTCGAGCTCGGCCGAGAGCGTGCCGTCGGTCCAGGTGAAGGCGTACTCGTCGAAGACGCCGCTCATCTGCAGGTCGCGGAAGCTGGCGCGGTGGCCGCCGAAGCTCGTGGTGAGCTCGCCCGGGCCCACGTCGAACACCGGGTTCTCGGACCAGTCGCCCGCGGGGAAGGCGCGGACGGGCTCGCACGGGTTCTGCTCGCCGTCGGTGCCGGCGAGCGTCACGTCCATGACGATCTCGTCGGAGGTCTCGGACTCGACGAACACCAGCACGTCGCGATCGAGCACCTCGTCGAACAGGCCGTCGAGGCCGGGGGGCTCGGTCACCGTGAACGCGTCCGGCGCGATCGCGTAGAGCTTGCCGTCGAGGTCCACCGCGGTCTCGGTGAGCGCGTCGTCCTGGTCGGAGCGGGGCTCGTCGCCCGGGTCCACGCCGAAGAGCCCGTCGTCCTCCACCTCCGGGACCGCCATGAGCCCGAAGGAGCAGCCGGGGAGAAGGGCGAGGGCGGCGAGGACGCGCATCGGGCCTCCAGGGCAGGCAGGCGGAATACAGGAAGCACGCGCGGCGGTCAATCGAGCCCCCGAAAAAAATTCTCGCGGGTCAGTCCGCCCAGGGGACGACCAGCGAGGCGGCGTCCGCGCCCGCGTCGTCCTCGCCGAAGCCCCCGGTCACGAGCACGCTCCCGTCGGCGAGCACGGTGGCCGCGCACCCCGGCCGCGTCCGGTCGAGGTCGACGGTGACGGCGGTGCTGCCGTTCTCCCAGTCGAAGAGCTCGACGCTCGACGCGGCGCTGGTCCGCGCGGCGTCCTCGAAGCCGCAGCCCGCGACGAGCCAGCCCTCGGCGATCCAGGGCTCGACCTTCCCGTCGACGCGCGGGACGGCGAGCGGGCCCGACTCGTCGAAGCGGAAGTGCCCGGCGTCGAAGATCCGGGACGCCTCCACGGCCTCGCCCGTGCCGGCGTCGGCGCCGCTCCCCACCCAGACGTCCCCGAGCGGCAGCGGCAGCAGCATGGGCCCGTCGAGCGCGCGGGCGCCGTCGTCGTCGGCCTGCTCGACCGAGCGGAAGGACTCGGCGGGGTCGCCGCCGTCGGCGTAGGACCACACGCCGGTCGCGTCGAGCGTGCGGCCCTGCACGAACACGCGCTCCTCGGAGATGGGGGCGCAGCCGCTCACGTCGGCGGGCTCGAAGTCGCGCATGCCGATCGCGGAGAACGCCCACTCGCCCGTGTCGTCGTCGCGCTTGGCGTAGTCGGCCTGGTTGGTGTCGGCGGCGCCGCCGAGCACGATCGCGTGGCGCTCGCGGTAGATGGCGAGGCAGTGGCCCGCGCGCGCCTGCGCCATGTCGCCGAGCGGCACGAACCGCTCCTCGTCGGCGTCGTAGCGGGACGCGGCGGCGCTCGCCGGGGTGGTGGGGCCCTCGACCTGCCAGCCGCCGGTGACGAGCAGATCCCCTTCGGCGGTCCACGCGGCGACGGGCGCGGCGACGTCCTCCGGCAGCGTCGCCTCCGTCGGCGAGAACGTGCCGGTCGCCGGGTCGTACGTCTCCGCGTTCGCGAAGGTGCGGTCGCGCATCGGGTCGACCCCGCCGGCGACGAGCACGCGGCCGTCGCGCAGGCGCGCCGCGAGGGCGTGGGACCGGTCGCCCAGCATTCCCCCGGCGAGCGGGAGCGCGCGGTTCGCGGGCAGGAACACCATCGTGGCGGTCTGCGCGCGGTCCGGCACCAGCACGACCTCGGCCGTGCGCCCGGCGCTCGCGACGCGCGAGCCGGACAGCCCCACCAGCGCGATGCGCACGACCCCGAAGCCCTCGAGGTCGGGGAGCTCGGGCGTCTCGCCGGGCCACGCGAAGGAGTCGCTGGCGACCACCTCGCCGCCGGCGATCACGTCGAGGCGCAGGGTGTCGACGTTGCGGAAGGGGTCGCAGACGTCGCAGCTCGTCGGGTTCACCAGCGTGACGTCGAGCGAGGTCTCGCGTCCCCCGAGCGTGATCACCTCGGGCTCCTTGCAGGCGAGGAGCGCGATCAGCACAGGTCCGCCGCGCGGTCGAGCACGGCGTCGAACATGCCGCGGGACATCCGGCCGGTGCGCGTGTTGAGCGGGCTCGGGTGGTAGCACCCGAGGAGCACGCGCGGCTCGCCGCCGATCTCCACGTCCACTTCGGCGCCGTGCGCGAAGGGCACGCGCTGGCGGGCGAGGGCGAGCACCGATCGGAAGGCGACGCTCCCGAACGCGACGATCACCCGGGCGGGGCTGCCGCAGACCTCGGCGCGGAGCCACTTCTCGCGGCAGGTCCGCACCTCGGCGGCGGTCGGGCGGTTGAGCGGCGGGCAACACTTCACCGCGTTGGTGATCGCGGCGCCGGCGAGCTCGCTGCCGGGCTCGGGCGAGGCCGCCTGCCCCCGCGCGGCGAGCGCGCCGTACACCCACTCGCCGCTGACGTCGCCGGAAAAAGGCTTGCCCGTGCGGTTGGCGCCCTCGTAGCCGGGGGCGAGCCCCACGTAGAGGACCCGCGCGGCCGGGTCGCCCCACGGGGGCACGGGGCGGGCGTGGTAGTCGGGGTCGCGCGCGCGGGCGTCGGCGAGGAACGCCGCCAGGCGGGGGCAGGCGGTACAGCCGAGGAGCGCGACGCGATCGATGGCCACGGGGCGGCATGATAACCGCCGCCGGATGGACGGAACCGCGCTCCCCCGCCTGCGCGCCGAGGTGCCCGGGCCCGCGTCGCGCGCGTGGGTCGACCGGCTGGCGGCCCGCGAGTGCCCGGCGGTCACCGCGCGCCGCGCCCGACGCGCGGCGGCCCTCGGCGCCGCCGACACCGACCCGATCGTGTGGGTCGAGGCCGTGGGCGCGAACGTCCGCGACGCCGACGGGAACGTGTTCGTCGACCTGTGCGGCGGCTTCGGCGTGGCCACGGTGGGCCACCGTCACCCGGCGGTGGTCGCCGCCGCTACGGCCCAGGCGGGCGCGCTCGTGCACGCGATGGGCGACGCCTTCCCGGACACGCGCCGGATCGAGCTGATGGAGCGGCTCTGCGCGATCACCGGCATGGACCGCGTGATCCTCGGGACGAGCGGCAGCGACGCCGTGGAGGCCGCCATCAAGACCGCGTGGCTCGCCACGGGCCGGCGCCGCGTGCTCGCCTTCGAGGGCGGCTACCACGGGCTCGCCAGCGCGCCGCTCGCCGCCATCGGCTACCACCGCGACGACTTCCGCGGCCCGTTCGCCGGCATGCTCGGCCAGCACGTCGACGTCGCGCCGTTCGGGACGGTGCCCGACCTCCGCGGATATGCCGCGGTGCTGGTCGAGCCCATCCAGGGGCGCGGGGGGATGCGCCCGGTGGACCTCGCGCCGATCCACGCCGCCGCGCGCGCGGCCGGCGCGCTCGTGATCCACGACGAGATCTACAGCGGCGTCGGGCGCACCGGGGCCTGGCTCGCGACGGACCTGAAGCCCGACGTGCTCTGCCTCGGCAAGGCGCTCGGCGGCGGCTTCCCCATCAGCGCGTGCCTCGGGACGGCCGCGGTCATGGACGCGTGGGGGGCGTCGAAGGGCGAGGCCATCCACACGCAGACCTTCCTCGGGCACCCGGTCGGCTGCGCGGCGGCGCTCGCCGTGCTCGACGTCGTGCCGGCGCTGATGCCGCGGGCCGCCGTGCTCGAGCGCCTCCTCGGCCCGGCAACCGGCAAGGGCGCGATGCTCGGCGTCCCCGTCCCGAACGCGCTCGCGGTCAGCCGCCGCCTGCTCGCGAAGGGCTGGATCGTGCTTCCGTGCGGCGAGCGGGGCGAGGCGCTGGGGCTCACGCCGCCGCTGACGATGACGGACGAGCAGGCGGAGGGGTTCGTCGCGGCCCTGAGGGAGAGCGTGGATGGGGCGGGCGAGACGCCCGCCCCCA
>JBMOQZ010000024.1:14102-37664 GCA_049322475.1 Myxococcota bacterium
CCTTCTCCTTGCCGGATTTCCAGGCGGTCCCTGCGATGTCCAGGTGGGCCCAGCGAAAGTCCTTGGTGAAGCGCGACAGGAAGCAGGCTGCGGTGATGGGGGGGGGGGGCGCCCCCCCCCCCCCACGAGGTCCTGATGCACGCCGAGATCGAGGTTTTCCTCACCCGGGGCGAGGGCGACTTCACCGACCTCGCGCTGCGGCTCTTCCGCTGGCAGGTCGCCCGCAATGCCGCGTACGCGCGGATCGCGGAGGGGGTGTCGCCCGCGCGGGTCGAGGAGATCCCCGCGGTCCCGGTCGCGCTCTTCAAGTCCGTGCGCCTCGCCTGCTTCGACGGGCCGGGGATCGTGTTCCGCACGAGCGGCACGACCGGCGGGGGCCGCGGCGAGCACCACCTCCGCGACACGCGGCTCTACGACCTCGGCGCGGCGAGGCACTTCCGCGCCTGCGTGCCCGACGCGCCCCCGCGCGTGTACTCGCTCTGCGGCGACGACGCGGACAGCTCGCTCGCCCACATGGTCGCGCTGTTCGGCGCGCGCGTGCCGGAGCCCGTGGGCCCGGTGTTCTTCGCCGCCACGGCCTTCGCGATGGACGCCTGGCCGGGCGCCGCCGCGCTCGACGCGCGCAGCGTCGTGATGATCACCGGCGGCTTCAAGGGGCGGCAGACCCGGCTCGACGCGCCGGCGCTCTACCGCTCGCTCTCGCGACTCGGGACGCCCCGCGTGGTCGGCGAGTACGGGATGACCGAGTTGTCCTCGCAGCTCTGGACCGACCCCGTGCCCGCCGGCGAGCTCCCGGGCCGCTTCCGCGCGCCGCCCTGGCTCCGCGCCTACACGGTCGACCCCGCCACGGGCGAGCCCGTCGCCGGCGAGGGTCTCCTGCGCTTCGTCGACCTCGCCAACGTCGACAGCGTGCTCGCGATCGAGACGATGGACGTCGGGGTGGTGGACGGGCCGTGGGTCGATCTCCGCGGGCGGCTCGCCGGGGCGGAGGCGCGGGGGTGCAGCTTGCGCGCGGAAGAATTGCTTTCGGCCGCCCGGCGCTCCGGGGTCTGACTTCGCGGAGGTACGACATGCTGCTCTTCACGCTCCTCGGCTGCGGCGACACGCTCACGAACGCGGAGGCCCGCGAGGCGCTCGAGGAGGCCGTCGCCGCCGCGAAGTCCGAGGCGCTCACGGGCGAGGTCGTCGAGATCACGACCGACTTCACGATCGGCGAGGCCGTCGAGGACGCCGCCGAGGAGCTCCGCGCCTTCCTCGCGTCGCAGGTCCCCTGCTCCACCGTCACGCGCGACGGGAACAGCGTGACGGTCGACTTCGGCACCCTCGACGACGCCTGCACCTACGAGGGGCGCACCTACGCGGGCGTCGTCACCGTCACGATCGACCGCAACGACGACGAGGTGGTCGTCCAGCACGACTGGGAGGGCCTCACCGACGGCGAGATCACCGTGGACGGCGGCGCGACCGTGACGTGGACGAGCGTGGACACGATCACGCGCCACGTGGTGCACGAGCTGACGTGGACCGACGGCGAGCGCACCGTCGTCGCGAGCGGCGACCGCACGCAGGCGCTGGTCGACCCCGAGCAGGGGCTCGCCGGCGGGATCCGGATCGACGGCGAGCGCGCCTGGGAGGGAGAGTCCGGCGCCTGGGACCTCGCCATCGACGGCGTGCAGGTCCGCCCGCAGGACCCCTGCCCCGAGGCGGGCGTCTACACGCTCACGACGCCGGCCGACAAGGTGGCGACGCTGACGTTCGAGCGCGTCGACGAGGACACCATCCGGGCGACGCTGACGGGGACGCGGCGGGATCTCGCGTGGGAGATCACGAGCGCGGGGGCGATCGAGGACGCGGGTTAGGTCCTCTCCGATGCTCGATCGCCTCGCCCAGCTCGACCCCGCGGCCTGGGACACGGGCCTCTCCCCCGAGAACGCCCGCGCGTGCTGGCAGGCCGCGCTCTCGTGCGTGACGCCGGAGGCGCTCACGGGCCCCGTCTCGGGCACGCGCCCCGACGCGGTGCTGATCGTCTGCAGCGGCAACGTGTTCACCGCGCCGCTCGAGTGGATGCTGCTCCTCGCCGCGCGCGGCGTCCGCGTGATCGTGAAGCCGGCGTCGGGCCAGGAGGCGGCCGTACGCGCGATGGCCGCCTGCATCCCGGGGGTCGAGGTCCGCGAGTGGCAGGGCGGCGACGTCGAGGCCGAGGCCGCCGCGATGCGCGAGGTCCGGGGCGTGGTCGCGTTCGGCGGCAGCGAGGCGCTCGCCGCGATCGCGAAGCGGATCCCGCCCGGCGTCGTGTACCTCCCGTTCGGGCCGAGGTTCGGCGTCGCCGTGGTGCAGCGCCCCACGCGGGACGTCGTGATCGACCACGCGCTCTACGACGGCCGCGGGTGCATGTCGCCCGCGGCGGTGTTCGCCCGCGAGAGCGATCTCGACGAGCTCGCCGCGTGGATGGCGGAGGCGCAGGCCAAGTGGCCGCGCGGCCCGCTCTCGCCGGCCGAGGCCGCGGGCATCCGCGCGCGGATCATCCTCGCCCGCGCCGTCGGCGAGAAACGCGTCGGCGACGGCTGGGGGGTCCTGCGGATGCCGCTCGCCCAGTTCCACCCCGAGGCGCTCCCGCGCGTGCTCGTCGTCTACCCGTTCGCCGACGTCGAGGAGGTGCGCGCGGCGGTCGCGCCGTGGCGCAGCCAGCTCGGCACCGTCGCCAGCGACCTGCCCGGCGTGTTCCTCGGCGCGCCGCGGATGTGCGCGCCCGGGCGGATGCAGTTCCCGGGCGCGGGTCGCCGGCACGACGGCGTGGACGTGCTCGCGGAGCTGTGGAAGGGGTGATCGCCGAGGCCCGCGAGGTCCACGACGCCGCGCTCGTCGTCGACCTGCACTGCGACCTCCTGCTCCCGACCAAGCTCTTCGGCTGGGACTGGACGCGCCGCCACGCGCGGAACCCGCTCCCGGGCGCCCCGCTCTTCGGCCATTGCGACCTGCCGCGCCTGCGCGAAGGGAACGTCGGCTGCCTCGCGCTCGGCGTGGTGGTCGCCCCGTGGCTGCACGGCCCCGACGCGATCGCGAAGGACCTCGCGCGGATGCGCGCACTGCCGCCCGACCTCGCGATCTGCGGGACGGCGGGGGCGATCCGCGCGGCGCGCGCCGAGGGCCGCATCGCCTGCTTCGCCGGGCTCGAAGGCGCGCACGGCCTCCGCGGGAAGCTCGACGAGCTGCCGTGGCTCCGCGAGGCGGGCCTCCGCTACGTCGGGCTCGCCCACTTCAGCGCGAACGAGGCCTGCCGGCCGATGGTGGGGTGGGGCCAGTCGAACACCGCGCCGCTCACGCCGTACGGCCGCGACCTCGTCGACGAGCTCACGCGGCTCGGGTTGATCGTCGACCTCGCGCACGTCGGCAAGGCCGCGGCCATCGAGGCGGCGCGGCGGGCTCGCCGGCCCGTCATCGTCTCGCACACCGCGTGCACGGCGGTGTACGCGAGCCCCCGCGGCATCGACGACGAGCTCATCCGCGCGGTGGCCGACACCGACGGCGTGGTCGGGATCATCTTCGTCACCCCGTTCATCGGCCGCGGCGGGACGGAGCAGGTGGTGCGCCACCTCGACCACGTCCGAAAGCTCGTCGGCGTGCGGCACGCCGCGGTGGGCACCGACTGGGAGGGGTTCGCCGTCTACCCGTCCGACCTCGACTCCGCGGAGAAGCTGCCCGCGCTCACCGAGGCGCTGCTGCGCGCCGGGTGGAGCGCGGAGGAGATCCACGCGGTGTACGGCGGGAACTTCCTCCGGGTGATCGAGGAGGTGTGCGGGTAGCCGAGACGCGAACGGCCGGGTCCGAAGACCCGGCCGCTCCCTTCACGACGGCTCGTCGCTACGCCTCGCCCGGCTCCGGGAGCTGGGCGAGCCCGCGCAAGTCGCGGATGCCGGACTGATCGCGCAGGCGCAGGAGCGCCTCGCGCTCGATCTGGCGGACGCGCTCGCGCGAGAGCCCCATCTCCTTGCCGACCTCGGAGAGCGTGCGGAACTCGCCGTCCTCCAGCCCGTAGCGGCGGGTGAGCACGAAGCGCTGCCGCTCGGACAGGACGTTGTTGAACGCCTTGGTCATGCGGAAGAGCTCCTGCTGCTGGATGCTCTCGTCGTCCGGGCTGACCGCGTCCTCGTCGGAGAGGAAGCGCTCCAGCGGGCGCGGGCGCGGCCCGTCGTCCACCGGCTGCTCGAGCGAGATCGTGTTGCCCTGCGAGAGCAGGAGCTCGGCGCGCTCCTTGTCGATCCCCACCTCGTCGGCGAGGTCGGCCACGTTGTACTCGATGCCGGCGGCCTCGAAGCGCTTCATCGCCTTGCGGAGGTTGCGCGTCTGCTCGACCGCGCAGCCCGGCAGGCGCACGGGGCGGCCCGTGTGGTCGATCGCGCGCGTCATCTGCGCGCGGACCCACCAGCGGGCGTACGTGCTGAAGCGGATGCCACGGTCGGGGTCGAAGCGCTTCGCGGCGCGGAGGAGGCCGATGTAGCCCTCCTGCACCAGATCCTCCTCGTCCATGAACGGGCCGGCGAGCTTGCGCGCCTCGCCGTGGGCGATGCGGCGGCCCGACATGGCGAGGCGCCAGCGCAGCTCCTCGGCCTGCTGCCAGGCGCCCTGCGCCTTGCGCGCGATCATGCGGAGGGAATCGTCCTTGCGGGCGCTGCGGCCCACGGCGCGGACGGCCTCCTCGAGGCGATCGACCGCGCCTGCGCGTGTGCGCTCGGCGCGATCCGGACGACGCCGCAGGATGTTCTCGGCCGCGTCGATCCCGGCGACGGCCTCGCGCGCCGCCTGCTCCGCCTTGCGGATCTCGCGGGCGATCGCCTTCTCCTCTTCGGCGGTCAGCCGCTCGGAGCGGCGACGGGCGCCCTCGGAGGAGGAAGAGCTACGGATGCGCAGAGCGGACATGGCGACTCCTGGCAGGGGGTCGGGGGGGAAGCGAGCGGGGCAACGAATGCGCGGATTGTCCGGCCTATTCCATCCGATCCGCGCGGTGGCGAGCTCTGGGACGCCCGCCGGGAGGCCGACCTATATAGATCCCCACTCTCGGGAAGTTGTCAAGAAAGTGTCAAGAAGGCGGAATCTTGCTTGCCGACTTATGGAAAACCCGCACGTCCTCCCGAAGAACACTTCGGGCTCCTGCAAGATTTCTGCGACTAGTTCGTGAAACCTCTCGGCCGACGGGTGACGCCGATCGCGCCGCGCACCCGCTCCAGCACCCCCGCGGCGACGCGCCGCGCGCGGCTGGCGCCGTCTTCGAGGACACCGTCCAGACGCGCCGGATCGGCCATCCATTCCTCGAAGCGCGCGCGCGCGGGCCCGAGGCGCGCCTCCATCACGTCGTAGAGCTCCTGCTTCGCGTGCCCGTAGCCGAGGCCACCGGCGCGGTAGCGGCGCGCGAGGTCCGCGACCTGCTCGGGCGAGGCGAACAGCCGGTACAGCGCGAAGACGTTGTCGGCGTCGGGGTCCTTGACGTCCTCCACCCCCTTCGAGTCCGTGACGATCGACATCACCTTCTTGCGCAGCTGCTTCGGCGGGAGGAACACCTCGATGCCGTTGCCGTAGGACTTCGACATCTTTCGGCCGTCGAGCCCGACGACCGTGGCGACGTCCTCCTGCACCCGCGCCTGCGGGAGCTTCAGCACCTCGCCGAAGCGCGTGTTGAACGCGGCCGCCATGTCGCGGGTCATCTCGACGTGCTGCACCTGGTCCTTGCCGACCGGAACGAAGTCAGTGTCGTAGGCGAGAATGTCGGCCGCCATGAGCACCGGGTAAAAAAACGTCCCGGCGCCGAGCTCCTCGCCGCGGTCGCGCGCGGCCTTGTAGGCGTGCGCGCGCTCCAGCAGGCCGAGCCCCGTCACGCAGCCGAGGGCCCACGCGAGCTCGCACACCTCGGGGACGTCGGACTGGACCCAGAGGGTGGTGCGCGCGGGGTCGAGCCCGAACGCCAGCCACGTCGCCGCGACCTCGCGCGAGTACCGGCGCATCTGTCCGGCGTCGTGGAGCGTCGTGAGCGCGTGCAGGTCCGCGATGAAGTAGAAGGCCTCGTTCTCCCGCTGCAGGCGCAGCGCGGGCTCGATCGCGCCGAGCAGATTGCCGACGTGGGGCATCGCGGTGGGCTTGATGCCGGTGAGCGAGCGCACCTTGTCCTCCGGGCAAGCGGGGGCGAGGTTGTACGCGAAGTCGGGCCCCGATGCTACCCTCCCCCCCGACGATCGGAGGAAACGTGCGCCTCTTCCTCATTCCCGCGTTGCTGACGGCCTGCGGTCCCGGCAAGACCGGCGACACCGGCGGGGGCGGCGACGACGACCCCACCGGCGGCACCGACGGCCCCGAGTGCGCGGACGACGGCGACTGCCTGTCCACCGAGATCTGCGAGGACGACGCCTGCACCGACGGCGATCGCGACAACTCGCCCGAGGAGGCCACCTACCTGTTCGAGGCCGACGTCGCCGAGGGCGAGATCAACCCCGCGGGCGACGAGGACTGGTACGCGTTCGTGTCCTCCGAAGGCGGCGAGTTCATCGTCGCGCACACGGAGGACGCCGAGGACGAGGACGTGCTCGACACCGTCGTCAGCATCTACGACGAGACGGGCCACCTCCTCGCGTACGAGGACGAGCACCCCGGCGGCAACATCGGCAGCGGCTACGACAGCGTCTGCTACGCGTACCTCGCCGCGGCGGGCACCTACTACGTGAAGGTCGAGGACATCGGCCACTTCGACGGAGGCACCGGCCTCGGCGGCGACGACGCCGACTACACCGTCGTGGTGGAGACGCTCGGCGCCGCCGACGAGCCCGACTCGCTGCAGGACGCCGCGCTGGACTTCGGCGAGGTGCGCGCGAACGTGTGGTACTCGGTGCAGGCCGCGCTCGAGGAGGCCGGCGACGCCGACTACGCCGTGTTCGACCTCCCCGAGCGGGGCATGCCGCTCTCGATCATCGTCGCGCAGAACGACGCGGGCAGCGACGCCACCCCGCGGGTGACGCTCTACAACGAGGACGGCGACGCGGTCCTCACCTTCGAGGACCCCGACGCCTCCGACCGCTACGCCTACCTGCCCGCCTCCCGGAGCGACCGCTACGTGCTCGCCGTGGACGACGCCGACGGCGGCGGCGGCGCCACCTTCTGGGGCTTCGGCTTCTTCATCCTCCGCGAAGCCGGCAGCGGGAACGCCGACGAGGTCGAGCCCAACGACGACGTCGACGCCGCCACGGTCCTCGACATGGAGGACCAGGAGCCGGACGCCGGCGAGCGCTGGTCCGGCTACGGCCAGGGCGTGCTCTCCACCGCGGACGACGTGGACGTCTTCGCCGCCGAGGTGCCGTTCGACGACGCGTACCTGACCGTCGCGCTCGGCGCGCAGGGCTACGGCGGCTCGCTCGTGGCCCGCATCGAGATCCTCGACGTCACCGGCGCCGTCTTCGCGACGCAGGACTCGGAGGTCGGCGACGACGTCAACCTCGAGGACGCCGGGCCCCTGCCCGCGGGCACCTGGTACGTGCGCGTCTCCGCGGTCCCGGACACGGGCGCGCTCGGCGGCGACGCCTACTTCTACGTGTTCGGCGTGCACGCCTCCAGCACGAACTAGGCGGCGCGCGCCAGCGACGCCGCGATCCGATCCAGGCTGTCCCGCGCCGGGGAGTCCGGGAGCGGCGCGAGCGCGCGCCGCGCCTCCCACGCGTGTTTCACGAGCGCCTCGCGCCCCGCGACCAGCCCGCCGGCGGCGTACACGCGATCGGCGAGCTCGACGGCGAGCGCCGGATCGCGCCCGCGGCCGACGAGACGCCACAGCGGGTCCACCGAGGGGTCGCGCGCGTTCGCGGCCGCGACGGGGAAGACGGGGCGTCCGGCGGCGCGCGCGAGCTCGCGGCCGAACGCGGAGTGGCCGCGGCGCTCGAACAGGGCGAGGTCCTCCGCGAGGCACAGCGCGACGCCCACGTGGCGACCGTACCGCCCGAGGTTCGTCACCTCCGCGCGGCCCGCGCCGGCGACGTGCCCGGCGGCGCGACAGGCGAAGGCCATCAGCGCGCCGGAGTGGCCCTCGGCGTGCTGGAGCACCTCCGCGGGCGTGGGCGCGCGCTCGCGCAGCTGGGCGCCGAGCGCGTGGGTCTCGGAGATGTCGCGGAGGGCGTCCAGCGCCTCGCCCATCACCTCGGGCGCCGGGGCGCGCCGCGCCAGCTCCAGCGCGCGGAGGGTGAGGTGGTTCGCGCCGAGCCAGGTGGTGGCGCCGCGCAAGACGCGTCGCGCGACGCGGCGCCGGCGCCCGTCGCGCCGCCCGAGCGCCGCGTCGTGCAGCAGGATGGCGCCCTGGAGCATCTCCGCGATGGCGACGACCTCGAAGGCGGCCTGCGCGTCGGCTTCGCGCATCGCCGCCGCCCGCGACGCGAGCACGACGAGCACGGGGCGCAGCCGCGGCACGCCGCCCTCGAACAGGACCTCGGGCGCGAGCCCCGGCGGCAGCCCCTCCCCGCCGACCAGCGCCGCGAGCGCGTCCTCGAGCTCGCCGAGGGGCACCCGCAAGTCCCCCGCGATGCGCTCGACCTCCTCGGCGAGGGCGCGGCGGGCGGCGGTGCGGGCGAACGGCATCGGTCGGGTCCCCTAACGCCAGACCTGTGCAAGCGGGATGCGCCTCCCGCTGCCGAACGCCTTCTCGCTGACGCGCAGGGCGGGCGCGGCCTGCCAGCGCTTGTACTCGCTGCGGACGACCATCCGCACCACGCGCTCGACCGTCGCGCGGTCGTGACCGCGGGCCACGATCTCGTCGGGATCGACGATGCCCTCGACGTACAGCTCGAGGATGGCGTCGAGCACGTCGTACGGGGGCAGCGAGTCCTGGTCGGTCTGGTTCGGGGCGAGCTCCGCGCTGGGCGGCTTGGTGATCGTCGAGACGGGGATCACCTCGCCGTCGCGGTTGAGCCACCGCGCGATCCGGTAGACGTCGGTCTTGAAGACGTCGCCGATCACCGCGAGCCCCCCGTTCATGTCCCCGTAGAGCGTGCAGTAGCCGACGGCCATCTCGGACTTGTTGCCCGTCGTGAGCAACAGGTGCCCGAACTTGTTCGAGAGCGCCATCAGCAGGCTGCCGCGCACGCGCGCCTGGAGGTTCTCCTCGGTCACGTCGCGCGCGCGCCCGGAGAACGACGGCGCCAGCGCGTCGCAGAACCGCTCCCAGATGGGCGTGATGGGGATCGTGCTCCAGTGCATCCCCAGCCGCCTCGCCAGCGCCTCGGCGTCGGTGATCGACCCCGGCGAGGAGAACGGCCCCGGCATCCCGACGCCGTACACGTTCTCGGGCCCGAGCGCGCGCGCCCCGATCGCGGCGACCACGGCGCTGTCGATGCCCCCGGAGAGCCCGACGACGGCGGTCCGGAAGCCGCACCGCCGCGCGTAGTCGCGCACGCCCATCACGAGCGCTTCGACCACCTCCTCCTCGAAGGGCGCGTAGACCGGCACCGCGAGCGGCCCCTCGGTGTCGACCACGAAGTGGCCGGGGACGAACTGCGGCGCGCGGAGCAGAAGCCGCCCGTCCGCCGAGGCGGCGAGGCTCCCCCCGTCGAAGAGGAGCTCGTCGTTGCCCCCGACCATGTTGCAGTACACGAGCGGCGCTCGCGCCTGCTTCGCCTGGCGACGCAGGAGCTCGACCCGGGTGGCCAGCTTGCCCGCGTGGAACGGCGAGGCCGAGAGGTTCACGACGAGGTCGCACCCCGCCATGCGCTCGACGGGATCGACGTCGTAGCGGCGGTGGGCGCCGAGGCCGGGCTCGTTCCAGATGTCCTCGCACACCGTCACGCCGAGCGAGAGCCCGGCGACCTCGACCGGCCGCGGGTCGCGCTCGGGCACGAAGTAGCGGTGCTCGTCGAACACGTCGTAGGTCGGGAGCAGCGACTTGTGGCGCACCGCGACGATGCGCCCGTCCGCGGCGACGACCGCGCTGTTGCGGAGCCCGCCGTCCTCCCAGGGCGCGCCGAACACCGCGACGACGTTCGTCCCCGCGGTCGCGCGCGCGACGTTCTCCGCGGCCGTGCGGCACGCGCGCACGAGGTCCTTGCGCTCCAGCAGGTCCCGCGGCGGGTAGCCCGACAGCACCAGCTCCGACGCGAGCGCGACCCGCGCGCCCGTGCGCGCGGCGGCCTCGACGCCGTCGATGCAGATGCGCGTGTTGCGCGCGACGTCGCCGATGACGGGGTCGCCCTGGACGACGAGCACCCGCATGGGGGGTCAGTACCCGCCGGTCTGCTTCCAGGCGGTGGCGTTGAGCCCGACCAGGATGGGGATGCCGAGGAGCAGGCAGATGGCGGCGAGGGCGGCGGTCGGCGTGGTGGTGAAGTCGGCGACGGCGTCCCACCCGACGCGATCGAGGGTCGTCGCGATGTCGCCGCCGTAGGGGGTCTCGAACGTGAAGAACAGGGAAAGGACGCCCGTCGCGACGAGCACGCCACCCACGATCCACATCACGGTCCGCACCATTCGCTGGTCTCCGGGCAGGCGACCATAACCCGCGCCCCGTCGCCGTCCACCGCGTTAGAGTGCCGCGCCACCGGGAGCCCGCCATGCTGACCGTCCTCCTGTTCGTCGCCTGCGAAGAGCCCGCGCCGCCGCCCGCGGCCCCCGCCGAGGCCCCCGCGCCGCCCGCGGCGCCCGCGCCGCCGCCGCCGCCCGCCCCCTTCACCTGCTGCGCCGACCCGGCGCTCGAGGCGAAGCTCGGCACGTACCTCACGGCGCAGGAGAAGCTCGCGAAGGACGACGCGACCGCCGCCGCCGAGATCGCCCAGCTCGACCCGGCCCTCGGCGTGACCGCCGATACGCCCATCGCGGATCAGCGCAAGCAGCTCAAGGCGTTCAGCGACACCTTCGTCGCCCAGGTCCGGAGCTCGGCGGGCGGCGCCACCGCCGTGCGCGAGGTCCACTGCCCGATGTACCCGGGCAGCTGGCTGCAGAAGGGCGAGACGATCGCGAACCCCTACTACGGGTCGCAGATGCTGACCTGCGGGAGCTGGAAGTGACGACCGCCTACATCGTCGACGCCGTGCGCACCCCCATCGGCCTCGGGAAGGCCGGGGGCGGGCTGAACGGCGTCCGGCCCGACGTGCTCGCCGCCGCGCCGATCCGCGCGCTCGTCGAGCGCACCGGCGTCGACCCCGCCGCGATCGAGGACGTCGTGCTCGGCTGCGTCACGCAGGTGGGCGAGCAGGGCCTCAACATCGGGCGCAACGCCGCGCTGATCGCGGGCCTCCCCTGCGACGTCACCGGCACCTCGGTCAACCGCATGTGCGGCTCCTCGCAGCAGGCGCTGAACTTCGCGGCGATGGGCGTCGCCTCCGGCTTCCAGGACCTCGTGATCGCCGGCGGCGTCGAGAGCATGTCGCGCGTCCCGATGGGCAGCGACATGATGCTCAACGGCGAGCCCGCCACCATCGCGCCTGAGATGAGCTGGCGCTACACCATCGTGCCGCAGGGCATCTCCGCCGAGCTCGTCGCGAAGCGCTTCGGGCTGACGCGGGCGGAGCTGGACGCGTTCTCGCTCGAGAGCCACCGCCGCGCCGCCGCCGCCCAGGACGCCGGCTGGTTCGACCGCGAGATCGTCCCCGTCGGCGCCTGCGCGCGGGACGAGGGCATCCGCCGCGACACCTCGCTCGAGCGGCTCGGCAAGCTCAAGCCCGCCTTCCAGGGCGACGGCGTCATCACCGCCGGCAGCTCCTCGCAGATCAGCGACGGCGCCGCCGCCGTCCTCCTCGCCAGCGAGCGCGCCGTGAAGCGGTACGGGCTGCGCCCGCGCGCGAAGATCGTGGCGATGGCCACCGCGGGCGTCGACCCGACGATCATGCTGACGGGCCCCATCCCCGCCACGCGCAAGGCGCTGGCGCAGGCGGGCCTCGGCGTCGGCGACGTCGACGCCGTCGAGATGAACGAGGCCTTCGCCTCCGTGGTCGTCGGCTGCGGGCGCGCGCTGGAGATGGACTTCGCGAAGGTGAACGTCCACGGCGGCGCCATCGCCCTCGGGCACCCGCTCGGCGCCTCGGGCGCGCGGCTCTGCGCCACGCTGCTCGGCGTGCTGGACCACACCGGCGGCAGGCGCGGGCTCCTGACGATGTGCATCGGCTTCGGCCAGGGCATCGCGACGATCGTCGAGCGTGTCGATGCCTGAACAGACGAGCTGGTGTCGGCTCGACGAGTGCATGGCGGGCGTGGTCGCGGAGGTGGAGGGCGACCGGATCCTGTCCATCCGCGCCGACGCGGAGAACCCGACGGGCCGCCACGGCACCTGCGTGCTGGCCCCGGCCAGCGCGGGGGCGTCGCGCGATCCGCGCCGCGTCCTGCGTCCCCGCAAGCGCACGGGCGATCGCTGGGAGGACGTCTCCTGGGACGCCGCCCTCGCCGAGATCGCCGACCGCATGCGCGCCGTCCGTCGCAAGGGCGGCGCGCGCGCGCTCGGGCTCTACGCGGGCGCGCCGGTCGGGCCGAACAGCCGCGGCGTCGCGCGGACGCTCGCGTGCGCGCTCGGCTGGGGCACGCCGAACCTGTACTCGCCGCTGTCGACCACCGGCGGGCCCTGGGTCCGCGCGGGCGAGCTCGTGCTGGGGCACCCGGTGGCGCTGCAGGCCGACGTCGGGCGCGCCCACTACGTGCTCTTGCTCGGCGCGAACCAGGAGGCGCAGGGCTGGGGCCCGCTGCAGGCGGGGCGCAACCTCGCCGCCGAGCTGGCGAACAGCCGCAAGACGAAGGGCACGAAGGTCGTCGCGGCCGATCCGCGCCGGCCCGCGCTCGCCGCCGGCGCCGACGCCCACCTCGCCATCCGCCCGGGCACCGAGCTGTTCCTGCTGCTCGGGATGATCGACGCCATCCTCAAGAACGACTGGCACGACGTGCAGTTCACGCGGGACTACTGCACCCCGCTCGCGCCGCTGAAGGACGCGCTGGCGAGCTGGCCGCTCGACCGCTGCGCCGCGGTCTGCGGGGTTGCCGCCACGGAGATCGGCGGCGTGGCGCTGAAGTTCTCGCGCGCGGCGATGGCGGTCGCGCACAAGAGCCCCCAGGCGCTCAACTCGCGCCACGGCACGCTCGCGTCGTGGGCGTCGCTCGTCCTGCACGCGCTCACGGCGAACCTCCTCCGACCCGGCGGCCTGTACGACAACAAGGGCGTCCTCGACGTCCACCCCGTCGCGAGGCAGCTGCCCACCGACGGCGCGCCCACCACGCGCACCGGCGGCTTCCCGCTGATGCTGCTGCAGGCGCCGGGCGCGGTGTTGGCCGACGACGCGCTCACCCCCGGCGAGGGCCAGCTGCGCGCGCTCGTGTCCATCCACGGCGACCCCGCGCGGGAGCTCCCCGGCGGCGCCCGCCTCCGCGAGGCGCTCGCGGGCCTCGATCTGCTCGTCGCGATCGACCTCGCGGACAACGACACCACGAAGCTCGCGCACTTCGTGCTGCCGGCCGCGCACCCGTGGGAGCGCGAGGACCTCCACCTCCACGACACCTCCATCCTGCCGTTCCGGACCACCCAGTGGACCCCCGCGCTCGTGCCGCCCCCGGGCGAGGCGCGCGACGAGGCCGACATCCTGCGGGACCTGTTCAAGCGCGTGGGGCCCACGATCCGTCACGGCGTCCACGGGCCGCACCTCCGCGTGCTCGGCGGCTACCTCGCCGGCGCGGACATCGGCGCGTGGGAGGCGCGGCTCCTCGACGGCTCCGGCGTGGTCTCGATGGCCGAGCTCGAGGCGGCGACCCACGGCTGGTACGGCGGCGAGGTCGACCGCGCGGCGTGGCGCGTCACCACGCCCGGCGAGCGGTTCGCGCTCGTGCCCGACGCCGTCGCCGCCGCGCTCGAGCGGCTCGTCCCCCCCGCGCCGCCCGCCGGCATGGACCGCTGGTTGCTCGCCAGCGCCGCCCGCGACCCCGCGCTGCGCCCCTTCGATCGTCCGGCCGGCGACGACCCCGGCGTCACGCTCCACCCGTCCGCGGGCTTCGCCGAGGGCGCGACGGTGCGCGTCCGCACCGAGGCGGGCGCCGTCACGGCGCGGGTGCGCCTCGACGGGACGCTCCGCCCCGACACCGTGGACCTGCCGGCCGGCTACGCCACCGACGTGCTCTCGCTGATCCCCACCGACGTGCTCGATCCGTTCACGGGGACGCCGGCGTTGAACGGGATGCCGTGCAGGGTGGAGAGGCTTTAGGCTTTAGGCTTTAGGCTTTAGGGCCTGATTCCGGGTGGTTGCGTGGGGCGGGCGGGACGCCCGCCCCCACGATCCGTGGCCGCCGCTCGCGCCGCCTCGACCTCCCGCGAAGGCACTGAGCCCTGCTGAAGCCTGAAGCCCGAAGCCTGAAGCCTATTCGACGACCGGCGCCGCCCCGTCCGCGCCCGACCCGACGAACGCGGCGCCGCGGGCCCCCTCGCCGACGAGCGCGTCGTGGCCCGCGGCGACCTGCACGCTCGCGGCCGTGCGGCGGCCGTCGTCGGTGGTGGCGTTCTCGCTCGCGGGCAACGACGTCGTCCCCTGCCCGTAGTCGACGAGCACGTCGCCCGCGGTCGGGATCGAGCCCGCGAGGAGCGGCGCCGCGATCGAGGCCTCGGCGAGCTCCGCGTCCTCGACCCCGTGGACGACGAAGAGGTGCTTCGCGGAGAAGGTCGGCTCGCGCACGACCCCCAGCGCGAAGTTCACCGGGTCGGCGGGGTCGAAGAGCTGCTGGTGCAGCGCGACGAGCGGGTGCCAGCGCGTCAGGTTGGAGTCGGCGTAGGCGGCCTGCATGCCGCGCGCGAGGTCCACGGGCTCCTCGCGGACGAGCAGCGTGTGGAGGCGCAGGCCCTCGGGGTTGCCCAGCACGCCGCCGCGCGCCTCCTGGGAGTACGCGAGGAAGTCGATCCCCACGCTCGCGCCCTCGCCCAGCCCCCAGAACCACATCCCGTCGGGATCGAAGGCGACGGCCTCGCCCGTGGGGCTGTCCGCAGCCTCGAGCGACCACGTCTGCGCCACGTGGGCGATCGCGTGCGCGTCGGCGACGGACTGGAGCTGGCCTCCGAGCCACCCAGCGGGGTTCAGAGGATCGGGCCAGGCCGCCCCGCCCCGCGCGCCGTGCCCGGACAGCTCGATCGAGATCGTGGCGACGCCCTCGGCGGCGAGCGCTGCGGCGGTGCCGTCGTCGACCGCGTCGTGGAAGGTGCCGCCCACGTCGGGGACCACGAGCGCGACCGGCCAGCCGGCGTCCGGCGCCTCGCCGGGGGGCAGCGTGATCGCGACGCACGCCTCCTCGGTCCCCTGCAAGGCGGGCTTGAGGCCCGTCTCGTCCAGCGGGACGACGCCGGCGGCGTCTCGCCACGCGGCGAGCGAGAGCGCGCCGTGCAGCTCGACGAGGTCGCCCGCGTCGCCGCACGCGCCGCACGTGGTGGTGGCCCCCGCCTCGCAGGCTTCGAGCGAGCCCATCGCGGGCGTGGACTCGGGCTCCTCGACGAGCTCGCGGTAGTAGCGGACGCCGCGCGCGGGCTGGCCGGTCGTGAAGACGGCGGCCCCCGCGATCTGGTCCATGTCGACGCCCTCGCGGGCGACGTAGTCGCGGAACGGCTGGTACGCGTCCCAGGCGTTGACGAGCGCCGCGTCCTCGGGGCGGTCGTCCTGCACCATCACCTTGAAGCCGTTGTCCCGGACGGCGGTGTTCCCGGCCTCGTCGGTGATCCCCTTCGTGACCCACACGGCGTAGGTGTGGTCGGGCAGGAGCGGCGCGCCGTCCCAAACGCTCACGGCGAGCCAGTTCTGGCAGACGTACTTCCCGCGCGCGTGGCGCGTGAAGAACTGCATGGCGCCGAGCGGACCGTAGTCGTCGGCGTCTTCGTCGAGGCTGGCGAAGAACACCGTCGCGTCGTCGCTCAGCACCCGGATGGTGTCGAAGTCCTGGGGGCGGTTGAAGCGGAAGTACACCACCGGGTTGGTCCCCCACCCGGTCGGCCCGCCTTCGACGGCGGCGAGCAACGCGTCGACGGCCGGCGCGTCGTCGCCCGGGGTCGGGAAACCGGAGAGGTCGGGCCGGCCCCCCGCGCCCAGCCGCGCGTCGTTGGGGAACGGCAACGAGAAGAAGTCGAGGTTGGTGTACGCGGGCAGCGTCGGCACGTCGAAGAGCGGGTAGAAGTCGCCGTCGGTGACGTCCGCGGGGCAGTCGCCGCCCTCCCAGTACGGGATGCCGACGTCGGCGCAGGTGCCGCCGTCGCACCAGTGCCCGGCGAGGCAGTCTCCGTCGCCGTCGCAGCCGTCGCCCTCGCCGCCCGTGCCTGGCGAGCCGGGCGGCACGCAGGTGTTGTCGGCGGCGCAGACGAGCCCGTACGCGCACTCCTCGCCGTCGCTGCAGTCCTCGCCCTCGCCGGTGGTGCCGAGCTCGCCGGGCAGCTGGCAGGTGCCGTCGTGCGCGCACGTGAGGTCGCTCTGGCAGCGCACCTCCGTACAGTCGTCGCCGAGCGAGCCGAGGGAGACCTTGGAGATGCCCGCCGAGCACGCGGACAGCGCGACGATCGCGACGTTGAACGACATACGGCCAGCTTAGCGTGTCTCTTTTTGTCTGCCCGCGTTTGTGTGGATGGACGCTTTCCTGTAAAGTTTCTCTCATGCGGCACTCCCGATCCGGCAACGCAGCGGTTCAGGTCGGGCTCTCCATCTGGGTGATCGTGGGGTTCGCCGCCATCGGCATCGACCTCACGGTCATCAAGGTGTACCAGCAGGAGCTGTACAACGCGGCGGAGGCGGCCTCCCACGCCGGCGCGGCGCAGCTCGACGGCACGGCCGACGGCGTGAGCGCAGCGCGGACCATCGCCGAGCAGGTCGGGGAGATGAACACCATCCTCGGCAGCAGCGTCGCGTTCGACCCGAACACGGCCAACGCCGCCGACGGCGACATCGTGCTCGGCCGCATCGACTTCAGCACCAACACCTTCGTGCCCACGACCGACCCTGCCACCGCCGTCGCCGTCAAGGCGAAGGCCTACCGCGGGGGGGTCGGCACCTACTTCGCGCGGCTGTTCGGCCTGAACACGGTCTCCGCCGAGGAGACCGCGATCGCCGTCGCCGGCGGGCCCCGCACGGCCGAGTGCCCGATGCCGATCGCGGTGCCCGAGTGCGCGCTCCCCGACGACGGGATCTGCGACTTCGAGATCACGATGTCGAACTCGAACGTCGACAACGCCGCGTGGGCCCTCCCGCAGTCGAACAACCCGAGCGCGAGCGATCTCTCCGCCGCCATCAACGGCTGCACCGCCGAGTCCTCGACGGTCGACGTGCTCTCGCTCAACAACGGGCAGATCCAGTCGGTGTTGAACGACCTGCAGACCTACCTCCGGAACCAGACCGAGATGTGGGACACCTCCGAGTTCGGCGCCATGCCCGCGCAGCCGACCACCGTCTGGGTCGACCAGAACGGCGAGACGAAGGGCCCCAGCACCGTGCCCACCGCCGACTACGGCAAGGTCATCAAGCGCCTCGGAATGGTCTACGACGACCCGAGCAACTGCACGAACTCCTCGATGAACTACAACGGCGTGCCCATCAAGGGCTACGTCACGATGGTCGTGTACGACATCCGGACCAGCAACAGCGGCGGCAACGGGCGCTGGGTCAAGATGCGGATCGCCTGTGACGAAGCGGACGAGATGAGCGGCGGCGGCTTCTACGGGACCACCGCCCCGCCGCGCATGATCGTCGAGTAGGTCAGGCCTCCCGCCGCACCGGGTCGGGCTCGCCGAAGCCCTCGGCGTAGAGCCGCGCGTAGGCGCCGCCGCGAGCCAGGAGCTCCGCGTGTGTCCCCTGCTCGACCACGCGCCCGCCTGCGAGCACCACGATGCGATCCGCGCCGGTGATCGTGGAGAGCCGGTGGGCGATGACGAGGCAGGTCTTCGCCCGGAACACGCGGGCGATGGCCTCCTGCAACAGCCGCTCCGTGACCGGGTCGACGCTGGCGGTGGCCTCGTCGAGCACGACGATGGCGGGGTCGCGGGCGAGCGTCCGCGCGAGCGCGAGGATCTGCGCCTCGCCCGCGGAGAGGTCGCCGCGGACGTGGTGATCGAGGCCGTCGGGGCGCCGCGCGGCGACGGCGTCGAGGTTCGAGACGCGGATCGCCGCCTCGACGCGCGCGGGATCGAGCCCCTCGTCGCCCAGCGTGACGTTGAAGCGCATCGTGTCGCCGAAGAGCTGCACCTCCTGCCGCACCGAGCCGATCGCCCGGCGGATGCTTCGCGGCGAGATGCGGGAGAGCTCGACGCCGTCGAACCTGACGGAGCCCGCGTACCCCTCGTGCACGCGCGCGAGCAGGCGCACGAGCGTGCTCTTGCCGGAGCCCGTGCGCCCCACGACCGCCACGACCTCGCCCGGGTTCACCTCGAGCGACACCTCGTGCAGGACGTCGGGCCCCTCCGGCCGGTAGCGGAAGGACACGTCGCGCAGCACGAGGTGGCCCTCCGCGACCTTCAGCGTCACGTCGCCGGGCGAGATGCGCTCCTGCACGCCGAGCAGCCAGAAGATCTTGTCCAGCGCGGCGCCGGCGCGCTGGAGGAACGTGACCTTGCCGGAGAGCTCGCGGAGCGGCCGGAACAGGCGATCCACGTAGTCGACGAACGCGACGACGAGCCCGACGGTGAGCGGGTCGCCGGCGATCCCGAGGCGGTGCGCGCCCCACGCCAGCAGGATGGCGACGCACACGCTGGCGAGCCCGTCGATGAGCGCGTACAGCGACGCGTCGTACCAGTTGTTGGCGACGTTGGCGTCGCGGTACCGCTCGTTCAGCGCGCGGAAGCGCCCCGCGGCACGCTCCTCCTGCGCGTAGAGCTGCAGCACCTCGACGCCGGCGAGCCGCTCGGCGAGGAAGGCGTTCATCGCGGCGAGCGCGTCGCGCACCTCGGCGAAGAGCACCTTCATGCGGCGCCGGAAGAGCTCGATCACGCCCGCCAGCGGGAGCCCGACGAGCAGGAGCAGGCCGAGCAGCTCGGCGTCGAGCGCGGCCATCGCCGCGAGCGTGCCCGCCATCACCAGCACGTCGAGCACGAGGCTCACGCTCCCGGCGGTGAGCGCCTCGGAGAGCGCGTCGACGTCGCTCGTCGCGCGCGTCATGAGCTGGCCCGTGGGCTGCTTCTCGAAGAAGCGCTGCGACAGCCCGAGCGTGTGCCGGAAGAGCGCCTCGCGGAGCCGCTGGATGCTGGCCTCCGCGCCCGTCGCCAGCAGCAGCGTGTAGATCGCCTCGAACGTGAACGCGAAGACGACGCACGCGAGGTACGCCGCGGCGACCGTCGCGAGCCCGTCGGGCTTCCCGGCGACCACGTGCCCGTCGAGCGCCTCCTTCAGCAACACGGGCTGGACGAGCCCGAGCGCGGCGACCACCGGCGTGAGCAGGAGCGCGCCGGCGAACTTCCTCGCGTCGGGGCGCAGGTAGGGCCAGAGGGCGCGGAGGTGGCTCACGGCTGCTGCGCCCGGAACGCGTCCGCGTAGGGCCCGGGCCGCGAGAGCAGCTCCGCGTGCGAGCCCCGGTCCACGAGGCGCCCCTCCTCCAGCACGAGGATCAGGTCGGCGTGCTCGAGCGCGGACAGGCGGTGGCTCACGACGATGCGCGTCGCGCCGGCGCGCGCGCGGAGCATGCGCACGAGCTCCTGCTCGGTGGCGTGGTCGACGGCGGAGAGCACGTCGTCGAGCAACACGACGGGCGCCTCGCGCAAGAGCCCCCGGGCGAGCGCGACCCGCTGGCGCTGGCCCCCCGACAGCACGATCCCGCGCTCGCCGACGGGGGTCTCGAGCCCGTCCGGCAGCGCCGCGAGGTCGGGCGAGAGCGCCGCCGCGGCGCAGGCCTCGCGCACGTCCTCGACGGAGGCGCCGAAGCCGACGTTCTCGCGGACCGTCTCGCTGAAGAGGAAGGGCTGCTGGGGCACGAAGGCGAGCTGGCCGCGCCAGGCGTCGACGTCGAGGCGCGTGAGGTCGACGCCGTCGACGAACACGGTGCCCTCGGGCGGATTGCGCAGGCGCGCGAGGAGCCGGAGGAGCGTGGTCTTGCCGGCGCCCGTGCGCCCGAACACGCCCACCGTGGCTCCCGCGGGGATCGTGACGCTGACGTCGGAGAGCACGGGGCGATCGCCGTAGGCGAACGTGAGGCCGCGCAGCTCGATGGCGGGCCCCCGCCCCGCCCTCGGCAGCGGGATCGCCCGCCCCGCCTCGGGCCGCTCGGGCTCGGCGTCCAGCACCGCGAACACGCGCTCGAGCGACGCCTCCGACCGCTGCAGCACGGGGTAGAGCACCCCGAGCAGCCGCAACGGCATCACGAGGTAGGCCACGAGCGCGATGAACGCGGCGAGCTCGCCGGGCGACACCTCGCCGGCGAGGGCGCGGGGTCCCCCCACGGCGAGCAGGAGGTACACGCACACGCCCGCCGACACGGTGAGCGCGGGGAACACCAGCGCGCGCAGCTTCGCCATCGCGACGTTCGTGCCGCGCAGCGCGGCGGCGCGGCCCCGCAGGCGGTCGACGAAGACGTGCTCCACGTCGAAGGCCTGCACGGTGGCGACCCCCTGCAGCGCGCCGAGCAGGTCGTCCGAGAGGCCGGCGAGCTGCGCCTGCGCCTGCCGCTGCAGGTCGAACATCGTCCCGACCCCGCGCTGCACCGCGGCGATGCCCACCGCGACCGGGACGACGCACATCACCGTGAGCGTCGGCGAGATCGCCAGCATCTGCCACGTCGTCACCACCAGCGCGGCGACGACGTTGAGGACCTGGAGCGTGGCGAAGCCCGCGAAGGCGCGCGCGTAGGTGACGTCGCTGGTCGCGCGCGAGAGCAGGTCGCCCGTCGCGAAGCGCGCGTAGAACGAGGGCTGCAGCCGCAACAGGTGGCGGAACAGGTCCTCTCGCAGCCGGAACTCGGCGAGCCGGCCGGGCGTGAAGAACCACACCCGCGAGAGCGTGCGCGCCACGATGACGGCGACGCCCAGCGCGGCGATGCGCCACGCGGCGGCGCCGACGGCGGCGGGGTCGACGCGGAGCGCGTCGAGGCCCGCGGCCATCTCCATCGGCACGCGCACGGACATCCAGTTGGTGACCCACACGGCGACGGTGCCCGCGAGGTACCAGCGCCAGAGCGGGACGACGTACGCGCGGACGAAACGGACGGTGTACGTCAGCCCAGCTCCACGGGGGGCGTGTACACGCCCTCGAGCAGCGCGTCGCGGCGCGCCGCCACCTCGGCGTCGAGCTTCGCCACGGCCTCCTCGAGGCGGTCGACGTAGCGCTTGTGCGGGCGGCGATGGCCTTCGTGCATGAGCGCGTGCACGAGCCAGGGGAAGACGGCGGTGACGTCGCAGTGCACGTAGACGGAGCTGTACTCGACGGCCTCGGCGGTCACCTTGCCCCAGGTGTGCCCTTCGCCGGCGGGGCAGCTCGAGAGCGCGCCGTTGTCGACGGGGTCGACGCAGAACTGCACGTCCACGTCGAAGCCGCGGGCGTCCACCTCGAAGATCTGCGAGAGCGTGGGCTCGCCCTGCAGCGTGTAGTTCTTCGGCACCCCGCCCCCGAGGATCCAGATCGAGGTCTGCCCCTCGGTCTGGGCCATCCACTGGACGGCGGCCATCTGGTGCACGTCCGCGGCGACGTCCAGCGAGAAGCGGAACTCGGAGCCCAGCACCGCCCGCAGCTTCACCACGTTGAGGAAGATGGAGCCGTCCTGCGGGGCGCCCACGAAGATGGGCACGCCGTACCGCCACGCCGTCGCCAGCAGCGAGTGCTGGTCCACCCCGATCTTCTCCTCGAGCTCCCAGAGGTGCTTGCCGAGCAGGTTGTGGAACTCGGCCGTCGTCATCGCGCGCTGGAAGTCGGGCTGGGCGACCAGCCAGCCGAACAGGCGATCCGTCCGCAGCAGCACGTCCTCGGGGAACGCGATGTCGTAGATGCGGATGATGCGGGCCTCGCGGAGCATCGTGTCGCCCGCGTCGGGCGCGATCTCGCGCAGGCGGTACCCGAGCACGCGGTGGGCGTCGTGGTAGAGGTTCGCGCCCGTCGTCGTGAGCACGTCGATCAGCCCCGCCTCGATGAGCGGGACGATGCAGCTCCGGTGCAGGCCCGCGGGCGTCATCGCGCCCGACATGGTGCAGAAGATCGCGTTGCCGCCGGTGACGCTCTCCCGCATGAGCCGCGCCGCCTCGCGCACCTGGCGGCCCACGAACGCGGGGAACGCGCTCGCCAGCAGCTCGGCGGGGGTCTCGCGGCCGGTGATCGCGCGGGGGCGCACCTCGGGCTGGCGATCGAAGGTGGCGCGGACCTCGTTCGCGGCCTCGGTCTCGTCGGACATCGCTCCTCCGGAGACCGGGCTCCTAACCGCAGGCGGCGAGACAGGCGTCCGGGAGGCGGTACCCCGCGTCGGTGCCGACGTGGAGCTCCACGAGCGTGACGGCGCCGGCCTCGACGATCACCGGGACCTCGGCGAGGCGCACGTGCGCGGCGCCGTCCCAGGCCCAGAGCTCGGCGACGTGCTGGCCCGGCTCGACGTTCAGGGCGATCCAGCGCCCGTCGACGTCGGTCCACGAGGCGGTCGCCGAGGGGTAGCCGGAGTCGTAGTAGAACACGCTCCCCGCGAGCACGATCTGGCCGTCGGCCACGGGCTCGCCGGCGCAGTCGAGCGCCACGCCGGCGACGACGCCCGCGCCGGCGTCGTCCCACTCCACGCCGACGAGGCCCGGCAACAGGCGAGCGAACGCGGAGGACACCGACCCGACCTCAGGGGGCTCGCCCGGCGCGAGCGCGCGGTGCTGCGTCAACGTCGGCACCGTCTCCTCCCACGCGGGCGGCGTCTCGGCCTTCAGCGAGACGGGCGCGCAGACCGGCACGTCGAGCGCGAAGGCGCCGGTGGCGTCGGCGGTCGTGGTGCCGTCGGGCCCGGTCACGGGGATGTCCGCGTACCAGACCGAGACGGTCGCGTCGGCCACGGCGTCGCCCTCGAGGAAGTCGAGGACCCGGCCGGACAGGGGCTCCAGCACTTGGCAGCCGGTGCCGGCCGACTCCGAGATCCAGGCGCCGTCGGTCCAGCAGGTGGCGTCGCCGACGAACGGGACACCGGTGTCGCCCCCGGTGTCCGTGTCCGCGTCGGCGTCGGTGTCCGCGTCGGTGTCCGCGTCGGTGTCCGCGTCGGTGTCGGTCTCGGGCGCGGTGTACTCGACGACGTCGTCCCGCTCGCCGGCCTTGCCGGGGTCGTTGGCCTCGGGGCAGCCGGCGAGAAGGAACGCTAACGGAAGAGCCCGGCCCACGTGTCCATCAGGCGGTCGAGGAGGCCCGGCGGGCGCGGGCGCGGGGCGCCCGGATCCTCGCCGCCGCCGGAGGTGGTCCCGGTGTCGCTGCCGGAGGAGCCGCCGCCGCCCGAGGAGCCGCCGCCGCTCGAGGTCCCGGTGTCGTCCGGGCGTCCGCCGCCGCCGCCGCCACCCCCACCTCCGCCGCCACCGCCGCCACCGCCGCCGCTGTCGGGCGGCACCGTGGTCGCGGAGTCGGCCGTGTCGCCGGAGTCGGACGGTGGGGTGGTGCCGCTGTCCACCGGGTCGGTGTCCGCGTCCGTGTCCGT
>JBMOQZ010000025.1:0-37508 GCA_049322475.1 Myxococcota bacterium
GGACGGCGTAGACGCCGCCCTCGAAGTCCTCGAGGTCCACGCGCGAGAAGCCGAAGCCGAAGGTCCCGGTCCAGGGCGCCGCGGGGTCGTGGCGGATGGCGAGGTGGAGGCCGTACTGGAGGTAGCGGATCGTCGTGACCTTGCCGTCGTCGCCCGTGTGCGACTGCAGCGGCCACACGGTCGAGCGGCCGAACAACGAGGCGCCCACGCGCGGGCCCGCCGCGCCGCGGGGGACGGGGAGGGCGTCGACCCGGGCCTCGATCGCGCCGTGCACGCCGGGGTCGGGCCAGGCGCCGAGGAGGCCGACGGCGGCGTACCCGACGGAGACGTCGAGGCCGAAGCCCTGCGCGGGCTCGGGAGGGGCTACGTCGGGCACCAGACCTCCATCGCGAACGCGTCGAGGCCGAGGCGGTCGAGCGCGGCGACCCCCGCCGCCACGTCGCCGCGCGGCGGGTAGAGCCCGACCACGGAGCCGTCGCCGCCGGCGCCGGAGAACTTGGCGCCGAGCGCGCCGGCGGCCCGCAGCGCGCGGACCGCGCGGACGAGCCCGGGGGCCTCGAGCGCGGGGATCGCGGCCATGAGCTCCTCCTCGTAGATCTCCTCGCAGGCGTCCATGCAGGCGCCGAGCGCGGGCAGGTCGCCCTCGACGAGCGCGGATCGCCCGGCGATCGCCTGCGCGCAGAAGCCCTCCATCGCGCCGCGGACCGCGCCCACGCGGCGCACCGCGTCGAAGTCGCGCAGCGGGACCTCGCCCCGGAAGTGGCGGCCGAGCGTGGCGAGGATGCCCGGCGTGTCGCGCGGCGCGCGGAAGCTGCCGACGGCGAGCTCGAGGCAGGCGGGGACGGGCTCGACGCGCACGTCGTCGCCGGCGAAGCGGAGGAACAGCGGCACGCCGTGCGCGCAGGCGAGGGGATCGAGGCGCCCGCACGCGACGCCCACGCGGTCGTGCTCCGCGCGGTAGGCCACCTCGACCTCGTCGTCGCGGGTGAGCGCGAGGCCGTGGAGCCCGGCGAGCGCGCGCGCGACGGCGACGCAGGTGGCGGCGGACGAGGAGAACCCGCGGCCGGGGGGCAGGTCCCCGTCGAGGTGGACGCGGCCCGTCGCGGGCACGCCGAACCGCGCGGCGAGCTCGGCGGCGACGGCGGGGACGAAGCGCAAGGGGCCCGGGTCCTCGCCGTCGGTCCAGGCGAAGGAGCGCCCCTCCATGACCGCGGTGGCCGACAACGTGTCCGCGGGCTCGGCGCGCGCCGCGACCGCGCGGTCCATCGGCACCACGATCGCCGCGCCGCCGGCCCAGTCGTTGTGCTCGCCGAGGAGGCAGACGCGGCCGGGGACGCGGTGGGTCACGCGCCCGTCTATCCGAAGCGGTCGAGCTCCGCGAAGTCGTCCCACGCGCAGGCGTCGGCGTCGCCGGTCTCCTCGAACCAGCCCTCGCTGTCGGCCTCGTAGAGGAGCTGGCCCGTCGCGTCCCAGCACTGGGTCCAGCGCTCGACGACCTCGCCGAGGTCGCCCCCGCTCACGACCGCGTCGGCGCGCCCTCCTTGGCCGACGATCCAGCGGGTGCGCACCTCGACGTGCTCGTCCGCGCCGGTCTCGTCGACGTCCCAGTCCACGGCGTACTGGAAGTCGCCCGTGAGGTCCTCGAGCGCGAACGCGTAGTCGTAGTCGAGCGCGGGCGAGCCCCCCTCGCTCCAGCCGCGGACCGCGCCGACGATGTCCACGCTCGCGCGGTTGTCGTAGACGACGTCGATCTAGCCGGTGGTGCCGGAGCCGTCGCACCAGCCGGCGTCGCCCGCGAACCAGGTGAAGGCGCCGTCGCCCTGCGCCACCGTGTCGCCCGCGTAGTGGATGCCCGACACGATCGTCCGCGTCTCGCCCCCGTTCGCGCAGTGGAACGTCCAGTCGAAGCGCCCGTCGCCGACGCGCACGATCTCGGCGTCGACGTCGCTGTCGTTCTGGATGGGGTAGGGGCCCCACGCGCGGCTCTCCTCCGTGCGCGCGCTCGGGGGGAGCGTGCGGACGTCGTCCACGACGCCCAGCACGGAGGCGACGAAGCCGTT
This sequence comes from Myxococcota bacterium, assembly GCA_049322475.1. Taxonomy (GTDB): domain Bacteria; phylum Myxococcota_A; class UBA796; order UBA796; family SXON01; genus JBMOQZ01. The sequence continues at coordinate 2,061 of JBMOQZ010000025.1, forward strand.
GGAGGTGTCGACGACGTCGCTGGTGCCCGCGAGGAGCGCCGGGCCCCCGTCGGCGAGGCCGTCCTCGAACACGAGCGTCTGCGTCTCGGCGCTGGGCAACGCGGCGAGGAACTCCGCGTCGGAGGTGAAGATCTGGTTGCTCACGTTGCCGCAGGCGAGGAGGTGGAGCATGGGTCAGAACCGGTAGCCCATCGCGAGGAAGAGCTCGTTGTAGAGGAAGCCGGCGTCGCGGTCGTCGGGCACGTAGGGGAGGTAGTGGGTGCGCAGCGCGAGCTCGAGCTCGAAGCGGTAGGGGTACCAGCCGCCCCACGCGGCCAGCCCCGGCGCCACGCTGAACACGCGCTGGCCGCTGACGTTCTGGCCCGGGAACGTCCGTGACAGGAAAATGGACTCGAGGTGGAAGCCGCCCCCGAAGCGGAACGCCCGCTCCGGCGTGGCGTAGCCGTAGCCGGCGCCGAGGGTCGCGCTGCCCACCTGCACCGGGACCTCGTACGGGAGCCCGGAGATGGCGAGCTCGCCCGCCCCGCTCCCGCCGAGAAGATCGAGGGTGGCGTAGCGGCCGTCGCGCCACCAGATGCGCGCCTCGGCGCCGGCCGCGGGGGTGTTCGGGAAGTACTGGGTCTTGGCGGGGTCGCCGGCGAAGCCCCGCCCGCCGAGCAGCATGCGCACGGAGGTCCGGGGCAGCTCCGCCTTGCGGATCACCTTGTCGATGGTGCCCTTCGCGACGTCGTCCTCGTACTCGAGCGCGCGGAAGGCCTCGGGCGCGACGGTGACCGTGCCGCTCGCCGGGACGAGCACGTCGGCGACCGCGAGGTAGGTCGGGAAGCGGCGCTGCACCTGGTAGCGGCCGGGACGCAGGGCGACCCGGCGGTCCGCGCCGGCCACGTCCACCTCGGCGACGAACATCTTCCGCTCGACGTCGAACACCGTGAACGCGCCGGGGTTGTCGCCGGGGAACGACAGCGTGGCGCCGGCGCGGGCGAGCTCGGTGAGGACGAGCTCGCCGTTGCTCTCGAGCTCGGTCTGCATCATCGGGTGCTGGGTGCCGGAGCGGGTCTGCGACGTGCGGTAGACCGTCTCCCGGTAGACGTGCTGGTAGGTCTCCGCCAGCGTGACGCGGTCGTCGCCGTTCTGGTCGGCGGCGCCGGTCAGGCCGCTGGCGAGGAAGTGGGTGAAGTAGGAGCCGCCGATCTCGTTGGACTCCTGGCTCGCCTCGTCGCCGGCGGAGGAGGTGATGACGACGGTGCCCTTGCTGTCGAGGCGCTCGCTCACGTCGGTGACGAAGCCGGGGGCGAGCGTGCCGCCCTTCAGGCGCGTGATGGTGCCGGACTGGCAGGCGTCCACGAACGCCACGCGGACGTCGGCGCCGCTGCGCTCGAGCAGCGTCTCGAGCTCGGCCCAGGTGAGGAACGTGCGGCCGAGCTGGAGCTGTGTGTCGTCGGCGTGGCCCGAGTAGTAGAAGTACAGGACCGTCTGGTCGCCGCGGCCCTTCGCCTCGGCGATGGGGCCGCGCACGAGCGCGAGCGTGGTGAGGAGGTCGTTGCGGCCCTTGCCGAGCAGGAGCTCCACGTCATGGGCCTCGACGTCGCCGAGCGTGGTGAGCACGCTCTGGACCTTCTTCGCGTCGAGCTCGGCGAAGTACAGCGGGCGGCTGCCCGCGAAGCCCTCGTTGTTGCCGACCACCACGGCGAAGCGCTGCACCTCCGCGGCGGCGAGCCCGACGGCGAGCAGCGTCATTCCTTCTCCAGGACGACGACGGCGACGTCCCCGTTCGCCTCGTCCAGCGCGCGCAGCCCGTCCACGCCGGCCTCCTCGAAGGCCTCCTCCGCGGCGGCGCGGGCCCGCCCGACGTCCCAGGCCTCGCCGAAGAACCCCACGAAGACCTCGGGGCCGCGCGCGTCGTCGAGGATGACGGAGCCCTCGAGCACGTGGCGGTCGCCGGGGACGATGGGGACGCCCGTGCCGCCGGCCTCCGGGTAGTACTCGGAGACGCGGCCCTCCCCGTCGACGGACAGGAGCACGAGCCGATCGTGGGGGGCGCGGTAGGTGAACTGGATGCGGTCGCCCTCGCGGAAGGTCGCCGAGGGGTCGCCGGGGAGCACGGCGCCGTCGCGCTGGAGGTAGAAGCCGAGGTCGGCGACGCCCTTGGTCCGGTTCCCCGGCTCGGGCGCGCGGATCGCGAGGAAGACGGCCGCGGCCAGCGCGAGCACGGGGGCCACCCACATCCACGCCCGCGGGCGGAAGGGGACGACGACGTCGTCGGCGCGGCGCTGCAGCGCGGCGAAGTCGAAGGCGGGAACACGCGCCTTCTCGGCCTCGACCTCCGCGAGGAACGGGGCGGTCTCGGGCGAGGCGGGCAGCTCCCCGGTGGCCTCGCGGGCGAGCGCGAGGCGGCTCTTCCGGGCGCCGTCGTTGGGCCTCATCCGAGCACCCGCGCGAGGAGGATCACGACGACCGCGGCCGGGATCGCCACCCCGAGCGCGCGGCGGGCGCGCTTGAGGAAGGCGTCGAGGCGCTTCCGCAACGTCGGTACCGAGATGCCCACGTGGACCGCGGCCTCCTCCTTCGTCATCTCGTCGAAGTAGAGCGCGATCACGATGCGGCGCGTCTCGTCGTCGGCGTCGGCGAGCAGCTCGCGGACGACGCCCGCGTCGAGCTCCTCGGGGTCGCGCTCGGTCATGCCGCTGCCGACGATGTCCTCGCGGCGGTCCTCGTGTTTGCGCGCGTGGCCCTTCCGGTCGCGCAGGCGGTTGAGGCAGAGGTTGGTGTTGATCTGCCACATCCAGGTCAGCGGCGAGCTCGCCTGCCGGAACTGGTCCCAGCTGCGGATGACGCGCGCGAACGTGTCCTGCACGGCGTCGGCGGCGTCTTCGTCGGTGCCGAGGATCGAGCGGGCGCGGAGGTGGAGCACGGGAGCGTACCGTTCGTAGAGGGCCCGGACGTCGGCTTCGGTGGCTGGCATCAGGGTCCGTTCACCCCGTTGGACCCCGAACCCCCGAAGGGCCGAAAAAGAATTCCCGTCACCCCGTCCGGGCGCCCCGGCTTCGGCCCCGAGAACCGCGCCGGGGCCCCCGTCGAGGGTCGCCCCCCCGCGCCGATGCGGCGCGGGGACCCCCCCCTCGCCGGACCCGGCGCACGGGGCCTCCGCTCGGGGCTCGAAGGGGCGTGCGGTCCTGCGCCGCGGCCCGGGGGACGATGGGGAGCGGGGCGGATCGTTCGCGGGTGGGTTTCGGAAGGGACACCCGCCCGACGCCGGTCGAGGCCGGGGGGTCCGACCCGGAGCCCGATGCCCGAAGCCCGAAGCCTCATCGCAGGACCGCCTTCCTCCACGCCGCGTCCACGTCGGGGATCGGGAGGGCGGCGAGGTCCTTCGTGGTCCAGGCGGCCTTCGTGGCGGCGTTGCCGTGCGTGGCGAGGAGCCAGCCGGCGAACGACGCGGCGGCGGCGCGGTGGGCGGGCGAGGCGTCGTAGCGGGCGGCGAGCGTCGCGACGGGCGGGAGCGTGGCGAGCACCCCGCGCGCCTCGGCGTCGAGGTCGGTGCCGCTGCCCGCCAGCGCGAGCGACAGCCCCTCGGCGACGAAGCGGTTGCCCGGAGGGCCCCACGCCCGCTGGATCATCACGCGCAGCGGGCACGCGGCGGCCCAGGGCGAGTCGGCGACCTCCCAGCAGGCGCCGCGCGCGACGTCCGGCGCCCGGGCGCCGACGGCGTCGCGGTGGGCGGCGTCGGCGAAGAGGTAGACGGTGACGGTGTCGGCGGGGGTCACCCCCGCGCGCGTGGCGCCCGCCTTCAGGGCCTGGTCGAGGCGGGCGGCGGCGGCGGACGGGTCGGGGAAACGCGCGGGATCGACGCGCACCCGCACGTGGCCGTGTGACGCCACCGACCACGTCGCGACGCCGGCGGGCTCGCCGTCGCCGACCGCGAGCCGGACGTCGTCGAAGTTGACGGCACCGGCGCCCCAGGTGCCGAGCAGCAGGAAGGCGTCGGCGGTCTCGGGCGGCGCGGTGCCCGCGACGGCGAGCGACTGCCAGCCCTGCGCCGTGGGGTCGACGCTGGCGGGGTCGGGTCCCGGGAGCGCGTGGCCCCGCGCGTCGAGGAACACCAGCTCCATGCCCGCGCGGTCGTCGCGCAGGCCGTCCGCGGCGGCGCGGGCGACGGCGTGGACGGGATCGCCGGCGCGGACGCCCACGCGCTGGGTCACGACGGTGCCGTCCGGGCCGGCGACGCCCTGCGCGAGGCGGAGCGACGCGCGCCCCTCGAACGCGCGGGCCTCGTCGCGGGCGACCTCGCCGTGGCGCGACGGCTGGGCGATCCACGCGACGCCGACGGTGTTGGGGTTCTCGAACGACGGATCGATCAGCGGCGAGCGAGGCCCCGCCTCGATCTTCCGCCCGGACCACGCCTCCACCGCCGCGATGGCGTCCTGCCGCGCCCATCCCGGCGGCCACGCGAGGTCGACGGCGGCGGTCTCGCGCTTGACCTCGAGCTCGACGCGCACGAGCTGCGCGTCGCGCGTGCGCACCGTGAGGGCGCGCACCTGGGCGTACTTCACGCCCAGCGCGTCGGCGAGCGCGCGGACGCGGGCGGCCTCCTTCTCGGACCACTCGGGCGGCGGGCGGACGATGGTCTGGCCGTCCCGGACGCGGCGGATCTCCGCGGGGGGCAGCGCGAGGATCGCGTCGAGCGCGGCGCGGGAGCGGGGATCGATCAGCTGCCAGACGAGCTCGGGCCGCTCGGCGGCGAGGTCCTTCAGGCGGGCGTCGTCGTAGCCCGCCGCCCCGATCAGCTCGTCGAGGCGGGCGGAGGCGCCGTCCGGCGCGCCCGCGGCGAGGCAGAGGAGGGCGACCACGGGCGCGAGGCGACGGAGCATGCGCGGATGATAGCGGGCTTCGGGGTCGGTCGGAGGGTCGAGGGTAGACTCGGGAATAAAGGGCGGACGAGCGTGCACACTCGGCCGGCACACGGGTTACGCTCCGCTCGGGAGGCGGACCCCATGTCGCTCCGGGTGGCGCCCTGGTGGGCGGAGGCCGTAGTCGCGCTTCGAACTTCCCCGCTCGCCGACGTGGCCGCCCGCCACGGCGTCGATCCCGAGGAATTCCTGGACGCGCTCGTCGCGGCGGGGATCGGGCAGGGGGCCGATGCCGCGCCCTGGTGGCCCGAGGCGCTGCGGTTGCGCGCGACGACGTCGATCCGCGCCCTCGCCAAGCGCTTTCGCACCGAGCCGCGCCGCATCCGCCGCGGGCTCGCCCGCGCCGGCCTGCGCGTGCAGGGCGAGGAGCTGGACGGCCGGGGCCCCGAGGCCCTCCGGGGCGTCCGGCTCGGCACGCGGCCCGACGGCGAGGTGGCGCGCGCGGCCGGGGTCATCCCCGAGGCGGTGCAGGGCGAGCGGCGCCGGCTGCGTGTCCCGGCGTTCCGACCGCGCCCGGCCGTGAAGCTCTCCGACGAGGAGGAGGCGTGGGCGCGCGGCGATCACGCGGGCCGGCGCGACGGCGAGCCCGCCCGCGCCGACGCCCCTCGCGCCCCCCGGCGCGTGCCGCAGCCCGAGGCGCCCGCGGTCGTGCGTCGGCCGGGGCGTCTGTCGCTCCCGATCCTCCCGCCCGCGCCCTCGGTCGCCGCCGCGCCGCCGCCTCCCGAGCCGAAGGTCGAGCCCCCGAGGGAGCCCGATCCCCTCCCGCGCCCGGGCCACGCGCGCGAGGGCCGCATGCGCCTCGTGCGGGGCGAGCCGGCGCGCGGTTCGCCGCCGTCGCCGCCCTCCGTCGTCCGGGTCGCCGCGAGGGGGAGCGAGCCGGGCGACGCGCTGTCGCCGTCCGTCCGGCCCCCGGAGGTGCGCCGCGTGGTGTTGCCCGAGGTGCTCTTCGCCGAGGGCGCGCGCGAGGCCGACGCCACCTGGCACGTCCACCTCCCGGGCGAGGACGCGCCGCTGGTGGTGGTGGCCGCGGACCTCGTCCGCGCGGTGAACGCGGCGGCCACGGTGCTCCCGTGGGAGGTGCTGCAGGGCGTGCGGGTGGAGCGCGTGGAGCGGCGGGCCTCGCACGCCGTCAGGTGACCTTCCGCGCGTGCTCCTCGTCGGTCAGGTTGCGCGCGGCGAGGCGGGCCTCGGGGCCACACCGCTCGAGCACGCGCTCGGGGTCGATCCCGTCGACGAGATCGGCGCACGCCTCGAAGAACGCCTCGACGCGGTCGGCCCAGCGCCCGAAGCGCGCCTCGAGCTCCGCGCGCGGGAGCGGCCCCTCGAAGTCCCAGGGCGGCAGCTCCCCGTCGGGCGGCGCGGCGGCGATGCGCGCGCGCGGCTCCGGGCCGGGGTCGAGCTCGGTGACGCACCACGAGGCGAGGTCGTCTTCGACGGCGGAGAGGAAGCGCTTCGCGCTCGTCCACCAGCGCTCGCCGGCGGGCCCGTCCTCGTGCTTGCAGAAGTAGGTGGCGCAGACGGCCTCGCGGTGCCGCCACACGCCGCACGCGCCGTCCGCGAAATAGGGGCAGACCATCGCCCGCGTGCGGCCGAACGGCGCGCGGGCGTAGAGCATCTCCCAGTGCTGCGGCGGGCCGACGCCCCGCGGCGTGACGCCCACGCCCTCCTCGATCTTCCGTCGCAGCACGTCCCGCCCCGGCGAGGCGGGGTCGCGGAGGATCGCGCCGACGGCGAAGTTCGGGAGCGTCGGGTGCCAGGTGCAGCACTTCACGTCCGGGCGGAAGTGGCGGGGTGTGGAGGGCTCGCCCGGGGCCGCGCACATGGCGCACGCGTGGCAGGTGGCGAGCCGCTCGCGGGGGGGCTCGGCGACCCTCGGACGGAGCCACGCGGCGAGGCGCGGCGGGAGGCTGCTCATCACCCTCCAGGTAGACACGCGCCGGTCCCGCGTCGTCGCGTTCCGAGCGAGCGCGCGTCGCCGCGTTAGACGCTCCGGCCCCGATGCGCTTCCCGCTCCTCATCGCCTGGTCCCACCTGCGCTCGCGCCGGCAGGACGTGGGCGTGAGCCTCATCGCCGTGCTCTCCGTGCTGGGCGTCACGCTGGGCGTGCAGTGCCTCGTCATGGTGCTCTCCGTCATGGCGGGCTTCGAGAGCGACCTGCGCGACAAGATCCTCGGCAGCAACGCGCACTTCGTGGTCCTTCAGTACGGCGGCCCGATCGCCGAGGTGGACGAGGCGCTCGCCACGGTGGAGGCGACCGAGGGCGTCACGAGCGCGGCGCCGTTCATCTACACCGAGGTCATGTTGCGGAGCCCGTACGCGACCTCGGGCGCCATCCTCAAGGGCGTCGACGCCCGGCGCTCCGCCGACGTCACGGACGTCGCCCGCGACGTGAAGATCGGGCCGAAGGGCGCGCCCGCGGACGACGACGAGCGGCGCGCGATCGTCGCGAACCTGCACGACCCCGAGCCCGCCGTCGCCCAGGACATCGGCGACACCGAGAAGCTCCCGGGCATGTTGCTGGGCGAGGGGCTCGCCGAGCAGCTCAAGGTCTACCCGGGCGACCGCGTGTGGGTCATCAACCCGATCGGCGGCGGGTACGGCCCCTTCGGCATGCCCGTGCCGACGACGAAGACCTTCCGCGTCGCGGGCATCTTCTACACGGGGATGTACGAGTACGACACGAAGTGGACGTACGTCACCATCCCCGACGCGCAGGACTTCCTCGGCCTCGACTGGAAGGGCGCGGTGACGGGGATCGAGGCCCGCGTCGACATGGAGCGGATCTACGACGTCGGGACGATCGCCGCGGACATCGACCGCAAGCTCGGCTTCCCGTTCTTCTCGCGCACCTGGCTCCAGATGAACGCGGCGCTCTTCAGCGCGCTCAAGCTGGAGAAGTACGTGATGGGCATCATCCTCGCCCAGATCATCACGGTGGCGGCCGTTGGCATCGTCACGAACCTCATCGTCATGGTCATCACGCGCGCCCGCGAGATCTCGATCCTCAAGGCCATGGGCGCCAGCCGCGGCGACATCCAGGCGATCTTCATGATCGAGGGGATGATCGTCGGCGTGATCGGCACCTGCCTCGGGCTCGTGCTCGGGTTAGCGGGCTGCGCCCTCCTCGACCGCTACAAGTTCCCGCTGGACACGAACGTGTACTACCTCGACTCGCTCCCCGTCGTCGTGGAGGCCGCCACGGTGGCGACCATCGGCGTGGGCGCGCTGGTCATCTGCTTCGTGGCGACGCTCTACCCGTCGTCGCGGGCGGCGGCGGTGGACCCCGTCGAGGGGCTCCGGTACGAATGAGCGGCATCCGACTGGAGGTCCGGGGGCTCGTCCGCCACTTCGACAAGGGAGGGCAACGCATCGAGGTGCTGCGCGGCGCCGACCTCGATCTCGCCCCGGGCGAGTGCGTGGCGCTGCTGGGGCAGAGCGGCTCCGGGAAGTCGACGTTCCTGCACATCGTGGGCGCGCTCGAGCCGCCCACGGCCGGCGAGGTGCGCGTCGACGGCGAGGTGCTCCACACGCGGGGCGCCCGCGCGCTCGACCGCTACCGCAACCGCAACGTGGGCTTCATCTTCCAGTTCCACCACCTGCTCGCCGACCACGACGCGCTCACCAACGTGGCGATGCCCGCGATCATCGCGGGCGAGACGGTCGTGCGCGCGAAGGAGCAGGCGGCGCGCCTGCTCTCGGACGTGGGGCTCGCCCACCGCCTGTCGCACAAGCCGGGCGAGCTCTCGGGCGGCGAGCAGCAGCGCGTCGCCATCGCGCGCGCGCTCATGATGGAGCCCGGCCTCGTGCTCGCCGACGAGCCCACCGGCAACCTCGATCCCGCCACGGCCGCCGAGGTGTTCGAGCTCCTGCTCGCGATGAACCGCGACCACGGCGCCACGCTCGTGGTCGTCACGCACTCCAACGAGCTCGCGTCGCGTTTCCCGCGGCGCCTGCGCCTGCGCGAGGGGCGCTTCGTCGAGGAAGGGCAGGCCGCGTGATCCTCCCCCTCGTCGTGGCCGTCGCCTACGCCGACGCCCCCGCGCCCGCGGAGGGCACGGTCGCGCGCGTCGAGGTGGTGGGCCTGCGCCGCGTGGAGGAGGCCGCGATCCTCGACGCCATCCTGCTCCGCGGGGGCGAGCAGCTCGAGGAGTGGAAGGTCCGGCGCGACCTCCGCGCCGTCTGGGCGACGGGCTTCGTCGACGACGTGGTGGTCGAGAAGCTGGACACGCCCGACGGCGTGGTGGTGCGCTTCGTGGTGAAGGAGAAGCCGGCCGTGCGCGAGGTGCGCATCGCCGGCAACAAGAAGATCAAGGAGGACGACCTCGAGGAGGTCGTGGACATCGAGGCCTTCACCGTCCCGAGCGACGCGCGCATCCAGCAGAACGCGAAGGCGCTGAAGGACAAGTACGTCGAGAAGGGCTTCTTCCTCGCCGAGGTGAAGCCGGTGCTCAAGCCGGTCGGCGACGACCTCGCCGAGCTGACGTTCCAGATCACCGAGAACCGCAAGGTCGTCGTCCAGCGCATCGACATCACCGGCAACGAAGAGGTCCCCGACCGCAAGATCAAGAAGTTCATGCAGACGAAGGCCGGCGGCATCGCGCCCTGGCTCACGTCGTCGGGCACCTTCCTCCAGGAGAACCTCGACAACGACGTCTACGTGATCCGCTCGGTCTACCTCGAGGAGGGGTACGTCGACGCGCAGGTGGACGAGCCGAAGGTCTACCTGTCCCCCGACAAGCGCTACATCTTCGTGAACGTCCACGTCACGGAGGGGCCCCGCTACCGCATCGGCAAGATCGACGTCCGCGGCGACTTCGTGCCCGCCGAGGGGCTCACCGAGGGCGCCGTCCGCGCGCTGCTCGCCGGGGCCAAGCTCGAGGACGTGCAGGCCGCGTTCGAGCGCGACCAGAAGGCCGGCGTCCCCATCGACGAGAGCTGGGTGCCGAAGGTGGAGCGCCGCGCGCTCGACTTCGGGGGAGTCAACCCGCCGCTCGACAACGGCGACTGGTTCCGCCTCACCACGATGCAGTCGGCGATGGCGCGGGTGACCGACCTCTACGGCGACCAGGGCTACGCCTTCGCCAACGCCACGCCGCTCCCCCAGACCGACCCCGACAGCAAGACCGTCGACATCACGATCGACATCCAGCGCGGCGAGAAGATGCGCATCGGGCGCATCAACATCACGGGCAACGATCCCACCTACGACAAGGTCGTGCGCCGCGAGATCCCCATCGACGAGGGCGAGATCTACAAGGGCAGCGCCGTACGCGACGCGCGGTCGCGGCTCGAGCGGCTCGGCTTCTTCGAGACCGTGGACATCAGCACCCCGCGCGGCGAGGGCGAGGACTCGCTCGACATGAACGTCGACGTGACCGAGCGCCCCACGGGCAGCTTCTCGGTCGGCGCCGGCTACGGCAGCTACGACAGCTTCCTGTTCACGGCGAACATCCAGAAGGCGAACTTCATGGGGCTCGGGTACCTCATGAGCGTCGCCGCCAACGTGTCGGCCAAGACGAAGCAGGGGAACGTCAGCTTCTACGATCCCCACTTCCTCGACACGCAGTGGACGCTGCGCGTCGACGGCTTCTACAACCAGCGCAGCTACATCGAGGACGAGTACCAGCGCGGCGGCTCGCTCCAGGTGGGGCGGTACCTCGATCAGCGCGACGACGTGCGGCTCGCCGTCGACTACACCCTCGAGGACGTCGGCCTGCAGAACCTCGACGAGTACAAGATCCGGCTGTACGGCGGCGAGCTCTACCGCAACGGCCTCACGAGCTCGCTCGGCGCCACGTTCGAGGTCGACAAGCGCAACAACCGCATCAACGCGACCCGCGGCTACAAGTTCACGCTCGCCACCGAGCTCGCCGGCGGGTTCCGGCTGAACGAGGCCGAGACGCTCTCGCTGCTCGGCGGCGACTTCCACTACTGGGAGTCGAAGGCGAACTTCCGCTTCTACCAGCCGGTGGTGAAGAAGGGCGACTGGCTGGTGTTCAAGTACAACTTGAGCCTCGGCCACATCCAGTCCACCGACGGCAGCATCGTGCCGTACATCCACCGCTACCGCGCCGGCGGCATCCTCTCCGTCCGCGGCTACGAGCCGTACTCGCTCGGCCCGTCGGTGCGCGCCAGCGGGTACAAGGACTACACCCAGCCGCGCACGCTCTGGGTCGGCCAGGACGACCCGTCGGCGGCCGACGATCGCCTCGTGGTGGGCGGCACCGAGACGTGGGTGAACAACTTCGAGCTCGAGTCGCCGATCATCAAGGCGGCCGGGATCTCCGTCGTCGCGTTCGTCGACGCCGGCAACACCTTCGGCGACCCCCACGGCGTCGGCACGTTCGACCCCACCGCGCTGCGGTGGGCGTACGGCTTCGGCGTCCGGTGGTTCAGCCCCATCGGCCCCCTCCGCTTCGAGTGGGGCTTCCCGATCGATCCCGAGCCCGACGAGCGGAAGGCCGTCTTCGACTTCACCATCGGGTCCGCTTTCTAGCAGGAGCTGCCATGCTCGCCCGCCTCTTCGCCGTCTTCGCCCTCGTCCTCGCGTTCGCGACGCCCGCGCTCGCGCAGACCGCGCCGAAGATCGCCTCCGTCGACTTCCAGCGCGCGCTCAACGAGGTGTCCGAGGGCAAGGCCGCGTCCGCCCGCCTGCAGGGCATGATGGCGGAGAAGGAGAAGGCGGTCGAGCAGATGCGCGGCAACCTCGAGAAGCTCCAGGCCGACTACGAGAAGCAGCAGGTCATCCTCTCCGACGCCGCCCGCAAGCAGAAGGAGGAGGAGCTCTACACCGCGCAGATGCAGTTCCAGCAGGCCTACGCCCGCCACCAGGGCGAGATGCAGCAGGCCTACTACGGCGCGATGGAGACCCTCATCGAGAAGATGCGCAAGCTCGCGCAGACGATCGGCACCGAGAAGGGCTACACGCTCATCATCGAGGTGAACGAGGGCGGCGTCGTGTACACCTCGCCGACCATCGACATCACCGACGAGCTCATCAAGCGCTACAACACGGCGAACCCGGGCAAGTGAGCCTCCGCGTCGCCGACCTCGCCCGGCACGTCGGCGGCGTCGTCGAGGGCGACGGCGACCGCGTGGTGACGGGCGTCCGGGGGCTGGAGGACGCCGGGCCGGAGCACGTGAGCTTCCTCGCGAACCGCCGGTACGCGCGGCGGATGAAGGACACGCGCGCGGGCGCCGTGCTGGTCGGCCCGAGCGACAAGTCGCACGGGCGCACGGTGGTGCGCTGCGCGGACCCGTACCTCGCGTTCGCGCAGGCGCTGGCGCTCTTCTCGCCGTCGCCCCGGCCCTCCGCCGGCGTCCACCCGCTCGCCGTGGTCGAGGGGCGCGCGGAGGGCGCGACGGTCATGGCGTTCGCGTACGTGGGCCCCGGCGCCGAGGTGGGCGAGGGGACCGTCGTGATGCCGCACGCGTACGTCGGGCGCGACGCGCGCGTGGGGAAGGGGTGCACGCTCATGCCGGGCAGCGCCGTGATGGACGGCTGCGTCGTCGGCGACCGAGCGTGGCTCAACCCCGGCGCCGTCGTTGGCGGCGAGGGCTTCGGTTTCGTGCCCACCGCCACGGGCCTCGTGAAGATCCCGCAGACCGGCCGGGTGGTCGTCGCCGACGACGTCGAGATCGGGTCGAACAGCTGCGTCGACCGCGCCGCGATGGGCGACACCACCGTCGGGCGCGGCACGAAGATCGACAACCTCGTGCAGGTGGGGCACGGCGCCGAGATCGGCGAGCACTGCCTCCTCGTCAGCTACGCGGGCGTCGCCGGCTCCACCCGCGTGGGGAACCGCGTGGTGTTCGCCGCCCGCGCGGGCGCGCTCGGGCACCTCGAGATCGGCGACGGCGTCGTGCTCGGCGCGGACGCGTTGCTCACCGAGGACGTCCCCGCCGGCGAGAGACGCAGCGGCATCCCCGCCATCCAGCACCGGCGATGGCTACGCGTGGCCGCCTCGCTCCCCGAGCTCCCGGAACTCCTCGCCCGCGTGCGGGCCCTCGAAGAGAAGCTCAAATGAACATCCAGGAAATCCAGCGAGTCCTGCCCCATCGCTACCCCTTCCTCATGCTCGACCGCATCGTCGAGTGCGAGCCGGGGCTGCGGGTGGTCGCGCTCAAGAACGTCAGCATCAACGAGCCGTACTTCCAGGGCCACTTCCCGGGCACGCCGGTGATGCCGGGCGTGATGCTGGTGGAGGCGATCGCGCAGGCCGCGGGGGTCATCGCGATGACCGCGCACCCGGACATCCGCCACAAGGTCGTGTACCTCGCGGCGCTCGACGCGTTCCGCTTCCGCAAGCCCGTCGTCCCCGGCGATCAGGTCCGCATCACGGTCGAGAAGCTCGCCGAAAAACGCGGCATCTGGAAGTTCGCCGCGCGCGCGGAGGTCGACGGCAAGCTCGTCGCCGAGGGCGAGGTGATGGCGACGGTGGCGGACGCGCCGGGGTAGGGCGACCTCAGCCGGCCACGGGCAGGGTCAGCGTCGCGATCGTCCCCGCGCCCGGCGCGGACTCGAGCTCGAGCGTGCCGCCGTGGCGCTCGACCAGCGCCCGCGCCGTATAGAGGCCGACGCCCGCGCGTCCGCGCGTGGAGAAGAGCGGCTGCCCGGCCTGCGGGGGGAGGCCGGGGCCGTCGTCCGCGACCGTCAGGACGAAGCGGTCGCCCGCGCGGCGGCCCTCGAGCGCGACGCTGCCCAACTCGCCGACGGCCTCGACCGCGTTGGCGACGAGGTGGGCGAGGGCGACGGCGAGGTCGCCGGGGTCGCCCCGGACGAGGCCCTCGTCGGCCTCCTGGGCCACCGAGCGCCGCGCCTCCTCGCCGCAGAGCCGGAGCGCGAGCGAGAAGAGGCGGCCCACCTCGATGGCGTCGGCCTCGCCGACGAGGGCGTCCAGCTCGTGGGCGAAGACCTCCATCTTGCGGACGCGCCGCGCCGCGGCGTCGAGCGTGCGCAGCGCGCCCTCGGCGTCGCCCTTCCGCGCCGCGCTCACCGCCGCGCCGAGGTCGGCCTTGCGCAGCTGGTGGGCGAGGTCGGCGGCGACGCAGCCCGCGGCGGCGAGGCGCTCCATCGAGCGCACGCGCTGGACGAGCTTCTCGAGCAGCGCGCGGTAGCTCTCGATCTGCGCGCGGGCGCCGTCCGCGGGGGCCGGCGGGACGTCCCTCGACAAGGCGGCGGCGGCGAGCACCGCGAGGTCGCGGGCGACCCGCGCGTCGGCCTCTCCGAAGGGGGCGCGCTCGGCGAGGCGGTGCAGCGCGAGCATCCCCCAGGTGGGGCCGTCCGCCACGACGGGGACGAGCAGCAACGCGGGCGTGACGCGCGCCTGCGGCGGGGCGGCGACGGGCGCGAGCGGGCCGGGCTGGGCCGTCGGGGCGTCGCCGTCGCCGGCCGACCATGCGCACCAGGGGCCGGCGGCGGTGAGGAGGAGCACGGCGGTGTAGTCGGCGGGCAGCGCGGCGCTCAGCGCCTCGCCGGTGGCGCGGGCGATGCGGGTGGGTTCCACGCAGGGGAGCTAGGCGCGAATGGGAGTCGGGCAAGGCGTCGAACACCCCTCACCCGGCCTTCGGCCACCCTCTCCCCGCTCCGCGGGGAGAGGGGTCGGGGGTGAGGGGTGCTCAGGCGAAGTCGACGTCGACCTCCCGGATCCACCCCGCCGCCGCCCCCCGCCGCAACAGCTCGCGGATGCCGGCGCGCCCGTCCTCGCCGTAGTCGACGGTGTCGGCGTTGGCGTAGAGCGAGAGGTAGTGGTCGACCTCCGCGCGCGCCTTCAGGACGCCGCCGCGCGCGAGGAGCCAGTCGATGGCCTCGTCGCGATGGGCCATCGCGTGGGTGATGCTCTCGCGCAGCACGGCGTCGGCGGTGGCGAGCACGTCGGCCGGCAGATCGCGGCGGATCACGTTGCCGCCGAGCGGGAGGGGGAGGCCGGTCTCGCGCTGCCACCACGTGCCGATGTCGAGGCGCTCGACGAAGCCCTCGCGGGCGTAGGTGAGCCGGCCCTCGTGGATGAGCAGCGCGGCGTCGACCTCGCCGGCGCGCAGCGCCTCGAACGCGCGCTGGGGCGGCACGATCGGGAGCACCACGGGCTCGAAGTCCATGATCAGCCGCAGCACGAGGCACGCGGTGGTGGAGAGCCCGGGGACACCGACGCGGCACAGCTCGCCGGGGCCCGGCGCGACCAGCACCGGCCCGTACCCTCGCCCGACGCTGCCGCCGTGGCCGAGCAGCCGGTAGCGGTCGGCGACGGCGGGGTAGTGGGCGATGGAGATCGCGCAGACGTCGGGGCCGTCGCCCGAGGCCATCCGGTTGAGCGCGTCGGTGTCGCGCGAGGAGATGTCGAAGGCGAGCCCGCGCGTGTCGATCCGCCCCTCGAGCAGGGCCCAGAACATGAAGAGGTCGTCGGCGTCGGGGCTGATCGCGCAGCGGACGTGCATGCGCGCAGGCTATCGGCGGGGCGGCCGGGACGCCCGCCCCCACGTGGGGCTCGGGGTCCGACCCGAAGCCTGAAGCCCGAAGCCCGTCTAGATGGCGCCGCCCGGCGGCGTGGTCACCTTCGCGTTCGTCTCGCGCAGGCGCTTGCCCATCACGCGCAGGAGCTTCCACAGGAACATGCTGCCGAGCTCGGGCTCCTGCCGCACGAACTCGGCGAGCTGGTCGGCGGAGATGCTGATCGCGCTCCCGAAGGTCACCCCCACGACCGAGGCGCTGCGCGGGAGGCTGTCGGTGAGCGAGAGCTCGCCGAAGTGCTCGCCGGCGGACAGGCGGGCGAGCTCGACGCCGTTGTAGCGGACGGCGACGTCGCCGTCGACGACGCAGAACATGCTGGTTCCGGGCGTGCCCTGCTGCACCAGCGTGTCGCCCGGGGCGAAGTAGTGCTCCTGGACGATGCGCCCCACCTGCAGGCGCGCCGCGTAGGGCATGTCCTCGAACAGGAAGAGCGTCTCCATGATCTTCGCGCGCGCGGCGGCCTCGTCGTTGCGCTCGGCGCCGTCGGCGTCGACGAGCACGATCGAGATGTTGTCGGGCCCGCCCTTGTCGAGCGCGGCCTGCAGCAGCGTGTCGACGGCGCCCTCGAGGTCGTCGTTGCCGCCCTGCTCGCACATGACGTCGGCGGCGACCACGTCGGACAGGCCGTCCGAGCACAGCAGCAGGCGGTCGCCCGGGAGGAGGTCGACCGTCGCGAGCGACGGCTGCACGGTCGGGTAGAGGCCGACGGCGCGGGTGATGACGTGGCGGTGCCGGCTGGCGCGGGCCTCCTCGTAGGTCATCTTGCCCGTGCGCACGAGCTCGTTGACCATCGAGTGGTCCTCGGTGAGCTGCCGGATCTCGCCCTGGCGGACGAGGTAGGCGCGCGAGTCGCCCACGTGCGCCACGAACGCGACGCTGGGCCCCAGCACGGCGCACACCACCGTGGTGGTCATGCCCACGCGGCCCTCGGCCTCGGCCGTCTCGTAGATGCGGCGCGAGGCGCCCTGGAGCGTTTCGTCGATTGCGGCGAGCACGTCGTTGCGCGTCTCGATGCCCGGGAGGCGGGCGTAGGCGGCGACGCGCTCCTTCAGGCGGGGGGCCGCGGTCTGGAAGGCCTCCACGCAGATCGCCGCCGCCACCTCGCCGCACGCGCGCCCGCCGACGCCGTCGGCGACCACGTAGATGCCCTCGTCCGGCAGGGAAAGCACCGCATCCTCGTTGTGCTGGCGCTTCTTGCCCGGATCGGTGCGCTCGGCGTGCCTCGACATTCGGCCTCCCGCGCCGCTTCATAGCATGGCCGCTTCACAGCCGGCCGACGACGCGGCGCGACGGAACGTTTAGTCTTGACTGAACGAACCGACGCAAATAAACCATCCGCGTGAAGACCGACCCCGTCGTCCTGACCCCCGCGCAGCAGCGCTTCGTCGAGCAGATGGGGCTGCACTTCGCGTCCATCGGCATCCCGCGCATCGGCGGCCGCATCTTCGGGCTCATGCTCATCGCGCCGCGCCCGCTGCGCCTCGAGGAGATCGCCAAGCTGCTGAAGGTGAGCCGCGCGTCCGTGAGCGTGATGACGCGCCTCATCATGCACATCGGCGTGATCGAGCCCCACGCCGTCCCGGGGGACCGTCGCAACTACTACGCCTTCAGCTCCGACGCGTGGGGCCACCGCTTCGAGACCGTCATCAACCACGCCCGCGAGGTCCGCAAGCTCGCGCAGGAGGGCCTGTCCGTGGTCGGACCGAAGGACCACGCCGCCCGCGCGCGGCTCGCCGAGGCGGCCGAGTTCGGAGACCTGCTCGAGGAGATGGCCACCGGCGCGCTCGGGCGATGGCGCGCGAGGAAGTCCGCATGACCCCCGACGCCGAGCTCGGCGGCTACGCCGAGGTCCGTGGCAGCTACCAGGTGGGCGTGGACGGCACGCCCTGGGAGATCGTCGAGCGCGTGCGCCCGACGTTCGAGATCGCGCCCGCCGAGCGCATCACCGCGACCGCCACCGTGGAGGCCTCGCTCGCGCAGGGGAGGGTGCTCGAGGACGAGCTGGTCGAGACGCTCTACGCGAACGAGACGCCGGTGGAGCTCCTCGGCGGCGTCCCGCTCGGCGAGGTGCTGCAGGACCCGTCGTACTGCACCGACCTGCGCGAGCCCCGCTACGACGAGATCGGCGACTACCTGTCGGTGGAGCGCCTCCACGTCGACTTCAACCTCCCGGTCGCCGACATCACGGTCGGGCGACAGGCGATCGCGTGGGGCAGCGGGCTCGTGTACCACCCCACCGACCTCTTCGCCGAAGTGGTCGCCACGGAGCCCTGGCGCGAGCGCCGGGGGGTCGACGCGGTCAAGGTCGACGTCCCGCTCGCCGACCACTCGCTCGTCGTGCTCGGCGCGATCGACGACGACCTGTCGCCGCTCTACGCGGACGAGCCCGAGCCCCCGGGCGTCGCCGGCGCGATGAAGTTCACCCTGCGCGAGCTCGGCACCGACTGGTCGGCCATCGCCCGCGCGGGCACCGACGGCGACTGGTTCGTCGGGGGGGACTTGCGCGGCACGCTCGGCGTGGGCTGGTGGGTCGAGGGCGGCTGGCACGGCGAGGACGAGGCGCCCGAGGTCGTCGCCGGCGTCGACTACAGCTTCCCGGTCCTGCAGATGTTCTACGTGGCGGCCGAGTACCGCTACGACGGCACCGGCTCCCGCCCCGAGGACTACGACTTCACCCAGCGCGGCGGCTTCGGGTCGATGCCGCTCTCCTGCGCGGGCCTCGGCGACACCACCGACGTCGGCGGCGGCGACCGCACCACGCTCGGCATCCACTACGTCGACGCGATCGTGAACGTCGGCGTGACCGAGGACTTCGGCGTCACGGTCGTGGGGATCGCCAACGTGCTCGACGGCACCGGGATGCTCGTGCCCGACGCCAACGTGAAGATCGGCCAGCGGATCGCGGTCCACGCGGGCGCGCAGATCCCCTTCGGCGAGGACGGCGAGTTCCGTCCCGCGAAGGAGGACCTCACGCTCGTGATCCCGAACGTCGCCGACATCGATCTCTCCGGCCTCCTTCCGGACGCCACGGCGCTCGCCTGGGTCCGCTACAGCTTCTGAGGGTCCATGAACACGGCTTTGTGCGAGCTCCGCGGCGTGCGGAAGGTGTACCCGATGGGGGACGTGACGGTGGAGGCGCTCAAGGGCGTCGACCTCGCGATCCACCCGGGCGAGTTCACGGTGTTCGCCGGGCCGTCCGGCTCCGGGAAGTCGACCCTGCTCAACCTCGTCGGCTGCCTCGACCGGCCCAGCGCCGGGCAGGTGCTGATCGAGGGCAAGGACGTCGCGCACATGGGCGACGACGCGCTCGGCGACGTGCGCGCGCGCCGCATCGGCTTCATCTTCCAGAGCTTCAACCTCATCCCGGTCCTCACCGCCTTCGAAAACGTCGAGCTCGCGCTGCGGCTGTCCGGCGTCACCGACGGCTCGCGCGCGGAGCGGGTGGAGAAGGCGCTCCGGGACGTGGGCCTCGCCGACTACATGCACCGCCGGCCCACGCAGCTCTCCGGCGGCCAGCAGCAGCGCGTCGCCATCGCCCGCGCGCTCGTGAAGTCGCCCGCGCTGGTGATCGCCGACGAGCCGACCGCGAACCTCGACTCGCACAACGGCTCCGCCATCCTCGATCTGATGCGCGAGATGAACGCGAAGCAGGGGGTCACGTTCATCTTCTCGACCCACGACCCGATGGTCATGGAGCGCGCCCGCCGCGTCGTGAAGCTGGTGGACGGCGCCATCCACTCGGACAGCGAGGCTGCCGCGTGATCTTCCTCGCCCAGCTCGCGTTCCGGAACCTGTTCCGCAACCTGCGCCGCACGGTCATCACGTCGGTGGCCGTGACGGTCGGCGTGGCGCTCATCATCCTCGGGTGGGGCTTCGTCGAGGGGCTCGACGAGAACGTGCTCCGCGCGACGAAGTACACCTCCTCGGGCGACGTGCTCCTGCGGCCGGACGCCTACCCCACCGACGGCATGGAGTTCCCGCTCGAGGAGGCGAGGACCGTCCCGCCCGAGCTCGCCGCGAAGCTCGACGCGCTGGGCCCGTGGACCGCGCGCGTGTGGTTCCCCGCGCGGCTCGTGAAGGGCGCCGACGCCATCCGCGTGCGTGGCGTGGGCTACGACGCCGCGCGCGAGGACCTCGTGTTCCCCCGCGGCGAGTGGCACGTCGAGGGCGCGTGGCCGAAGCCCGAGGCGCCCGAGGTCGCGCTCGGCGTGTACCTCGCGCGCCTGCTCGAGGTGAAGGCCGGCGACACCGTGGTGGTCGAAGCGCGTACGAAGGCCGGCGCCATCAACGCGCTGACCTACACGGTCGCCGGGCTCGTCACGACGTCGAACCCCGCGTACGACAACCTCGGGATGTGGATCCCCACCACCCAGGCCGACGCCCTGCTCCAGCTCTCGGGCGAGCGCACGCACATCGCGTCGATCGTCGACAAGGGCGACCCCGACGCGGCTCGCGACGCGCTCGCCGGCCACGGGTGGACGGGCGCGACGCTGCGCGAGGAGTGCAAGGAGCTCCTCGAGGTCAACGACGTGCGTCGCCGCGCGCTCCTGCTCCTCGTCTTCGTCATCATGGCGATCGCCGCCACGGGCATCGCCAACACCGTCATCATGTCCGTGTACGAGCGCGTCCGGGAGGTCGGCACGCTCCTCGCGATGGGCATGCGGCGCGCGCAGGTGCGCACGATGTTCCTGCTGGAGGGCGCCGTCATGGGCGTGGTCGCCGGCGCGGTCGGCGCCGTCGTCGGGAGCGCCGCCGTCAAGCACTGGGAGCGCGTCGGCATCGACTTCTCCGAGCAGGCGAAGAACATGGGCGGGGCCACGAGCTTCAGCACGATGCTCTACGCGCGCTTCGACTGGCCGCCGGTGTTCCTCGCCTTCGGGTTCGGGGTCGCCGTCGCGCTGCTCGCCTCGATCTGGCCGGCGCGGCACGCGGCCTCGCTTCACCCCGCGGACTCGGTGAGGGCGGACTGATGTTGTTCTCGATGGCCCTGCGCAACGCGCTCCGCAACCGCCGCCGCTCCATGCTGACGGCGACCACCGTGCTCCTCGGCGTCGCGCTGCTCACGCTGGCGATGTGCTGGATCGAGGGCGTCGTGAGCGGGATGCTCGACCGCTCGGTGAAGCAGATCGGCCCCGTGCGCGTCGTCGATCCGGAGTTCGCGAAGCGCGAGCAGCTCATGCCGCTGTACGAGAACATCGCCGACAGCGCGCCGCTCGAGGCGCAGCTCCGCGACGTCCCGGGCGTGACCGGGGTGTACCCGCGCATCCAGATGGGCGTGACGGTGACCGTCGGCGAGCTCATCGGCGAGAAGTTCGGCCTCGTGATCGGGGCGCCGATCGCGTACTTCGACGAGGTCGTGGACCTCGACCAGACCCTCCGCGAGGGCGCGATGCTCGCCGGCGACGAGGAGCTCGTGGTCGGCGCCGAGGTCGCCGAGCAGACGGGCGCGAAGGTGGGCGACGACGTCGTGTTGCTCGGGCAGACCCAGGACGGCTCGCTCTCCGCGAAGAAGCTGAAGCTCGTCGGCATCGCCGACCTCGGCAACGCCCAGCAGAATCGCCTCCTGTTCGTGACGCTCGAGCAGGCGCGGTACATGGCCGACATGGACGGCGGCGCGGTCGAGCTGCTGGTGTACGGGCCGCCCACGGACGAGGCCGACGAGCTCGCCGCGGCCATCCGCGCGCTGCCGGGGATGGACACCTGGTCCGTGAAGGCGTGGAGCGAGCGGCCGCCCTTCTCCGACATGATGGGCATCTTCACGACCGTGCGCGGCATCGCCGCCAGCGCGATCGTGCTCATCACGGCGCTGGGCGTGCTCAACACGATGCTGATGAGCGTGCTCGAGCGCACCGCCGAGATCGGCGTGCTCCGCGCGCTCGGGCTCAAGCGGCGCGAGGTCGTCTCGCTCTTCGTCATCGAGGCGCTCGGCATCGCGTTCGTGGGCGGCGTGCTCGGCGCGGCGCTCGGCGGGCTCGGCGGGTGGTGGCTGCAGGTCCACGGCGTCGACCTCGGATCCGCCGTCGACAAGATGCCGATGCCGTTCAACTCGCGCGTCTACGGCAAGCTCACGCCCGAGATCCTCGCGGGGGGCGTCGCCCTCGGCCTCGTGATGGCCGTGGTCGGCGGGCTCGTGCCCGCGTTCCGTGCGTCCCACATCCAACCCGTCGAAGCGATGCGCTCCCGGAGGTAGACGATGCGCTGGCTCCTCTCCCTGTTCCTGCTGATGGTCCCGATGGTCGCCCGCGCGATCACGCTGGACGAGATGCTCGCGAAGGTCGACGCGAACATGACCTTCGACACGCGCGAGACGACGATCACGATGAAGGTGATCAAGAACGGCCGCGAGAAGGTCTACAAGATGCACAGCTACGGGCGCGGCCAGGACGAAGGCGCGACCGAGTACCTCGAGCCCGCGCGCGACAAGGGCACGAAGATGCTCAAGAAGGGCGACGAGCTCTGGATGTGGCTGCCCTCGGTCGAGAAGACCCAGAAGATCTCGGGCCACATGCTGCGCCAGAGCATGATGGGCTCCGACCTCTCCTACGAGGACATGATGCAGGCGTCCGCGTGGCGCAAGGCGTACTCGGGCGCCGTCGTGGGCGAGGAGGTCGTCGAGGGCCGCAAGACCTGGAAGATCGACATGAAGGCCAACGACGCCACCGTCAGCTACCCGCGGCGCCTCGTGTGGGTCGACCAGGAGACCTACATCCCCGTCCGGCAGGAGCTCTACGCGCTCTCCGGCATGTTGCTGAAGGTGTGGTCGATGTCCGACGTGAAGGCGTACGGCGATCGCCAGTTCCCGAGCCGGATGGTCATCGAGGACAAGGTCCAGCAGGGGAGCCGGACCGAGCTCACCTTCGACGCGATCGCGTTCCACGTGCCGCTGCAGGAGGAGGTCTTCTCGCTCCGGTGGCTCGAACGGTGAGCGGTGTGGTAGGGTCCCGCGCCGTATGGACGGGGATCTTTCGGATCCGCAGCTGATCGCCGCCGTCGCCGCGGGCGACCGCGCCGCGCTCGCCACGCTCTACGACCGCCACGCGTCCACGCTGATGGCCGTCGGGATGCGGATGCTGGGCGACCGCCGCGAGGTGGAGGACATCGTCCACGACGTGTTCGTCGAGGCCTGGCGCGCCGCGGGCGCCTACGATCCGACCCGGGCTTCCGTTCGTACGTGGCTCGTGATGCGGATGCGCAGCCGGGTCCTCGATCGTCGCAAGTCCGCCGGGGTCTCCCGTCGCGTCCCGATGGATCCGGGCCGCGCCGAGCGCGTCGCGGTCTTCGAGGATCCGTCCGCCGGCGCCGATCGCGCGGTCGTGCGCCGGGTGCTCGCGACGCTCCCGCCCGAGCAGCGCATGGTGCTCGAGCTGGCCTACTTCGAGGGGCTCTCCTCGAGCGAGATCGCGGAGCGGGCCCGCACCCCCATCGGCACCGTGAAGTCGCGCGTCGCCGCCGCGCTGGCGAAGCTGCGCGACGGCCTCGCGGTCGAGCGGGGGGGCCAGTGACACACCCCGCGGAGGACGTGCTCGTCGCGCGGGCGCTGGAGGAGCTGCCGCCCGCGGAGGCCTCCGCCGTCGACGCCCACCTCGCCGAGTGCGAGGCCTGCCGCGGCGCCTGCCGGGAGATCGCCGACGCGCTGGGCGCCTACGCGCTCGCGCTCGAGCCCTCGCCGCCCTCGCCGGACCTGCGCGGCCGGATCGTCGGCGCCGCGCGAGACACCCACGTCGGCGCGGTGGCGCGCCACTTCCACCTCGACGCAGACGCCGCCCGCGACGTGCTCGCCGCCGCCGAGGACGCGACGCGCTGGGTCGAGGGGCCGGTCCCCTCGATGCGGCTCTACCACCTGAAGGGCGGCGCCCCGACGGCCGGGGCCGACTGCGGCCTCGTCCGCATGGAGCGAGGCGCCGCGTTCCCGGAGCACCGGCACGTCGGCGTGGAGCGCGTCCTCGTGCTGCAGGGCGCCATCCACGACAGCGACGGGCGCGTCTACGGCTCCGGCGACTCGAGCGAGCGCCTCGCCGGCACGCGCCACAGCTACCGCGCGGGCGAGGCCTGCGACCTCGTGTTCGCGATCGTGTTGTTCGGGGGGATCGAGATCGTCGGTCAGGGCGAGAACGCGTAGCTCGCCCGGATCGGGAGGTGATCCGAGTGCCCGCGGTCGAGCACCTCGACCTCGACGGGGGCGAGCCGCGGGTCGTGCACGACGTGGTCGAACGCGTTCCGGAGGGTGATCCAGCCGAGGTCCCAGCGCCAGGTGAGCGCGCCCGGAGAGACGTCGTGCAGCGCGCAGCGGAGCCCCCGGTCGGAGAGCCAGCGCAACGCGCCCCCGCGGGGCTCGTTGAAGTCGCCGACCACGAGCGTGGGCAACGCGGGGTCCACGGCCGCCCACGCGGCGGCGATCTCCGCGCGGTGGACGCTCGCGGAGTCGATCCACCCGGTCGCCCAGCCCCCGACGTTCCCGTACGGGGGCCGCAGGTGGACCTGCACGATCTGGACGGGGCCCTCGGGCGTCTCGACGCGGACCGTCCACGCGTCGAACCACCCGGCGGGCGAGGGGGTCGTCGCGACGTGGCGGAAGGGCCAGCGCGAGAGCACGGCGAGGCCGCCCGCCGCGCCGTCGTCGAGGAAGTCGGCGTGGGGGTAGAGCGCGGCGTCCCGCAGGTACGCCTCCCAGGCCGCGTTGGACTCCTGCAGGAGCACCACGTCCGCGTCGAGGTCGCGCAGCACCGTCAGCGCGGCGGGGTCGCCGGTGAGCCCGTAGTTCACGTTCCAGGAGAGGATCGTGAAGTCGGCGCGCTCGCCGGCGAGCGGGCGCGCGTGGGCCGCCGGGCTCGCCAGCATCGCCACGAGCAGGACCCTCACGCGAGCCGCTCCAGCGCGCGTGTCAGGTTCGCCCGCGCGGCGGCCTCGTAGCGCGCGGCGAAGCGGTCGGTCGAATAGATGCGCGGCCGCGCGAGGAAGCCGTGGAGGATGCGCCCGCGGCCGGCGCGCCAGAGGTCCTCGGGCACGAACGCGTACTCGGCGCGCACGTCGCGCTCGTAGCGGTCGAAGCGCGCGGGCGACGCGCCGAGGATGGCGAGGTCGACGTCGTTGAGCAGGCGGGCGTCGTCGTCCTCGGGCGTGGCGTCGTGCCGCGTGCTCAACACCAGCGCCCAGACCTTCGCGGCGAGCGCGGGGAGCCCGGCGTTCGCGAGCACCTGCTGGGCGAGGTCCGCGCTGGCCGTCTCGTTGTCGACGCGCTCGGGGCGGTAGACCACGTCGTGGAAGAAGAGGGCGGCCTCGACGGCGTCGGGGTCGCCGGCGAGCCCCTCGGCGCCGTCGAGCTCGCGCAGGCAGTGCGCGAGGTGCGCGAGCGTGTGGTAGTGGCGCCAGGGTTGCGTCCAGGCCGAGGCGAGCAGCTCCCAGGGCGGCTCGCCGGCGGCGCCCGTCCGCTGCCAGAGGGCGCGCCAGCGCGCCTCCAGCGCCTTCATCAGAGGCCCAGCATGCCCTTCTTGATGTCGGCCGTCGGGGGGTTGGGGCCGAGCCACACGTTCCAGATCATCTTCATGAAGTCCACGCCCGCGATCGTGACCGCGGGCTTGCCGCCCACGCGGAAGGTGGTGCCCTGGCCGGGGACGTAGTCGAACACGAGCTCCTCGCCGGCGACCACCTGCGCGGGCAGCACCGCGATGAGCCGGTCGATGTCGGCCTTGTGCCTCGCCGACGCGGGGTCGTGCCCGAAGTCGGAGACGAAGGACTCGACGAGCTGGTCGCGCGTGACCTTGCTGTACACGAAGTGCATCACGACGCGCTTCGGCTCGTCGGCGTCGATGGCGGCGGTCCCGTCCTTCGTGGGGTGGGTGAGGTAGAGGCCCCCCACGTACACGTCCACGTAGAATTTCTCGCGCAGGCCGATCCCGTTGAGCCGGACGGTCTGGCCGCCCACGGTGGCCGTGTCGGGGAGCGTGACGCCGGCGAGCGTGGCGGCGTCGGCCAGGGCGAGGAGCGCGGCGAGGAGCATGCGCAGACCATACCGCGGATCTCTGGTAAGGTCCCCCGCCATGAAGGTCGCCGCCCTCGTCGTCGCCGTCGTCTTCGTCGCGTGGATCGCCCTGCATGCGCGGACGAGCCGGCCGGACGGCCGGGCGTTGCCCATGCACCCGTTCCGGCGCCTCCTGCTGTACCTGTTGCCCTCGCGCAACGGCGCCGTCGTGTACTTCGACGCGTACCCGCGCGCGGAGAAGCTGCTCGCGTGGCTCGAGAAGACGAAGGACCGGTGCGGCGCCAACGTCACGCACGCCGCCGTCGCCGGCTGCTTCCTCGGGCTGGCGTCGACCCCCCGCATGAACCGCTTCGTGGTGGGGAACCGCCTGTACGAGCGCGACGGGCGCTGGATCACGTTCTCGATGAAGCGCCAGAAGATGGACCGCGCCGCGCAGCTCTCCACCGTGAAGCTCCGCATCGAGGACGGCGAGTCGTTCAGGCAGCTGTGCGAGCGCATCAACGGCGGGATCGGGCAGGAGCGCAGCGGCAAGAAGACGAAGGCGGACAAGGAGATCGACTTCTTCAACTTCTTCCCGCGTCCGCTCCTGCGCGCGGGCGCCGCGCTGCTCGCGAAGGCCGACGAGTTCGGGCTCCTGCCGGGTTGGTACATCCGGGAAGACCCGATGTACACGAGCATCTTCCTCGCGAACCTCGGCAGCCTCGGGATGGGCGCGGGCTACCACCACCTCTTCGAGTACGGGAACTGCCCGTTGTTCATCATGCTCGGGCAGGTCGAGGACAAGCCGGTGGTGGAGGACGGGAAGGTCGTGGTCGGCAAGGTGCTCCACGTGCGGTTCACGTACGAGGAGCGCATCGACGACGGGCTCAACGCGCGCTTCGGCATCGAGGCGCTCGTGCGGGTGCTCGAGGACCCGGACCGGTGGCTCGGCGGCACGGACGACGCGAGCGACTTCGCGCTCTGGCCGCGCGAGGACTGGGTCGAGAAGAAGGACGCGAAGTCCGCATGACGGCGCGCGGCCTGACCGAGGTGAAGGTCGAGGACCTGAAGAAGGCCCTGCAGATGGTGCACCGCGGCGAGCTCGCCCCGCCCCTCGTCGTCAAGGACCTGGCGCGGGTGGGGTTGCAGCATTGCGCCGAGCCCCTGCTGCGAGAGTTGAGGGGGCTCGACGTGGCGGGGATCCGAGCGGTCCTCGTCTGTGTGATCGCGGAGCGAGCGAAGGAGTAGAAACCGCCAAGACGCCAAGGAGGCGCCGAGAGCGCCAAGAGATGAAGGGCGCTTCGCCGTCTCAACCAACTTGGCGCACTCGGCGGAACTTGGCGTCTTGGCGGTTGCCTCTCCCTCACTCCTCGGTCGGCGTCGTCTCGCACACGTCGATCACCGGCTCCACGAGCGTGCGCGTGTCGAAGCCCGGGTCCTCGATGCCGGCGCGGGCCTCGCGGCGGGCGTCGGAGTCGACGTCCAGGCGGTCGTCGCGCGCCTCGAGCAGGGTCGGGTCGAGCTGATCGTCGCCGTAGAAGGCCTTCATCAGGATCGGCACGCCCAGCACCTCGCCCTCGTGGGTGGTGTGCCAGGTCTTGCCGTACGTCGACACGAGGTCGCGCATGAGCTCCAGCTCCGCGTCGGCGTCGAGCTCGGGCGCGACGAGCATGCCGGACAGGACCTCGTAGACGTGCGCGTGCCACAAGGTCGCCTCCTCGAGGTCGAACGACTCGAACACGGCGCGCGGCACGACGTGCTCCGTCCCGACGAGCCGCCCGTCGGCGTCGAACAGCACACACTCGATCGTGCCGCTGTCGAGCGTGTTGCAGTGGTGGTCGACCTCCATCTGCGTCTCCATGTCGCCGGAGGCGTAGTGGAAGCCGTTCAGCCAGGTGTCGAAGGCGTCGAAGGGGCGCTCGCGCGCCTCGTCGCCGGGCTCCCAGGTACACGACAGAAAAATGAGCAACATGCGCCCAAGCTACACACGCTCAGAGCACGTCGACCCCGATCCGCTGGAGCACCACGGTCTCGTCCCCGCTGGTGAGCCGGACCTCGACGGCGCCGTGGCCGGGCGCGCCCTTCACGTTGGGCGTGAAGGTGTGCTCGACGCGCGCCTGCCCGCCGGCCGCCACGCGGTTGTCCGACACGGTGCGGTACGGCGCCACGGCCTCCACCTTGCGCTCGAACGTGGTCGACCCCGCCGGCGCGAGCTCCTTGCCGTTGGCGTCGAGCAGCACCACGTCCACCCTCACCGCCCGGAAGGGGTTGCCCGTGGGGATCGCGTGGCCGGCGCCCGTGTTCTGCAGCGTCAGCTTCACGACGACGGGCTGCCCGCGCTGGATCGACGCCTTCGGCAGCGAAACGAGCACGGACATCGCGCGCGCGGGGTCCGCGGAGAACGCGTGCGTGCGCCCCTCGGCGAGCCCCGTGGCCATGTGGCAGTCCTGGCACGACACACCCGCGGCGGCGTAGGCGCTCGCCTTCCACTCGCCGTAGGTGTCGTAGAACGGCTTGTCGCCGCCGGGCCACGAGAGCTGGTGGCACGTCGCGCACAGCCGGCTGTCTGAGAGCTCCGCGGACACCGCCACGGGATGCGGGGCGTCGGGCGAGGGGCGGGCGCCGACGACGGTGTCGCCGCGGACGTGGCACGTCGCGCAGGTGACGCCCTCGCCGCGCAGCGTGGCGTCGAAGCTCGGGTTGTCCTCGAGCCGCGGGCGCGCGAGGTCGCCGTCGACGTAGCCGGCGGCGAGCTCGTCGTGCTGGGCCGCGATCGGGAGGTGACACTGGGTGCACACGGTGGAGTTGCCCGCCGTGCGCACGCTGTCCCGGAACGCCTTCGACTCGCCCGCGTGGGCGTGGGCGCTCTCGAGCCACGTGTCGTGGGCCTGCCAGTGACACGCGTTGCAGCCCTGCGCCGACAGCGACGCCAGCCCCGCCGGAAGCTGGCCCAGCACCACCGGCAGCTTCCCGTCCGGAAACAGCGGCGGCGCCTCGGGCGCGGGCGGCGGCGCCGGCGCGGGCGCCTCGACCGGCGGCGGGGGAGGGGGCGCGACCTCCTCGGCCTGCTTCTTCCCACGGGCGAGCGCCACGCTGACGGCGGCGATGGGGATCGAGCCCAGGACGAGGAGGCGTCGCATTCAGAAGTCGATGACCGTGGGGTCGTCGAGGCGCACGTTGGTCGGGATGCGCAAGTGTCCGTCAGCCGGCCCGTAGAGCGCCACGTAGGTGGCGTAGTAGCCGGTCACCTTCTTCACGTAGTCCCGCGTCTCCGGGTAGGGGATCTGCTCGACGTAGTCGTCCATGCGGATGGTTTCGCCCCAGGGCCGCAGCCACGACGAGACGTTGTGCGGCCCCCCGTTGTAGCTCGCGACCGCGAGCGGGAAGGCGCCGCCGAAGCGATCGAGCAGCCGGGAGAGGTACCAGACGCCGTAGCGGACGTTGGTCGCCGGGTCCTCGAGCTGCTCGGGCGAGTAGTGGGGGTCGCCCATGAGCGCGGCCACGCGCGAGCCCGTGCGCGGCATGACCTGCATGAGCCCCATCGCGCCCACCGGCGAGAGCGCCCACTGGCGATACACGCTCTCCTGGCGCATGAGCCCCATCGCGAGGAGCGGGTCGACGTCGTAGGCCATGCCGTGGCGCCAGAGCGCGTCGGGGTGGGCCGCGGGGAACTGGCAGCGGAGCGCGGCGAGGCGCTGCTCCTCGGTGCTCGCGAGCTTCGCGGCACCCCAGCAGAAACGCGCGGTGTGGTGGTCGTCGCGCGCGAACATGAAGACCTGCCGCCACTCCGCGAGGTCGAGGCCGACGTCGAGGTCCTGTTGCTCGATCGCGTCGTAGGCACGGCCGAGGATCGGCGCCGAGAGGTCGAACACGCCGGCGCGGGCGAGGTCCACGGCGGCGGCGAGGTCGGGGAAGCGCTCCGCGTGGTCCTCCGCGAGCTTCCCGAGGAGCTCGTCGGCGGCGCGGGGGTCGTAGAGGAAGCTGCGGCGGTAGCTGTCGGGGCGGGTCTCGTACGGGATCGCGGGCGGCGGGGCGGACGCGATCGCGGCGGCCGCCGTGCTCGCCGGCGGCGGGGCGCCCCACGCGAGGCGCGACCAGTCCACCGTGCGCACGTCGGCGTCGACCGCCGCCGGCGTCGCCACGGGCGCGCCCGCGCTGCCCACACGGGGGAGCGGGGGGAGGCGGGGCGTGTCGGGGCCGGGCCACCGTCCGGCGCGCTGCAGCCAGGGGTCGCCGACCTCGTCGCTCATCCCGCGCACGAGCGCCGCGTACCAGGAGTGGGGGTCGCGCTTCAGGATGGCGTCGCGCTGCGCGTCGGCCTCCGCGGCGCGCCCGAGCGCATCGAGCGTGCGCGCGCGGTAGTAGCGGGCGGCGTCGCCTTCCCAGCTGTCCACGTTCACCAGCGCGTCGAGGCGCTTCAGCGCGTCCTCGAAGTCGCCGAGGCGGAAGGCGGCGAAGGCGGCGAGCCACTTCGCCTCGCGCCCGAGCGCGCCGCCGGTCTTCCCGAGCGCGGTCCAGCCCTCGCGCGCCTCCGTGTAGCGCCCGGCGAGGAGCTGCGCGCGGGCGAGGTCGACCTTGCCGCGGAACTGCCCGCTCGTGGGGTGCTTCTTCGCCGCGTCCTGCCACTGGTCGACCGCGGCCGCCCACTGCCCCCCTCGGGCGAGCGCCTTGTACCGCTTCCACGCGAGGTCGGCCGAAGGCTTCGCCTCGTAGTCCTTCGCGAGCGAGGCGGCGAGCTGGTCGTACTGCTTGGTCGACCACGCGAAGTTGTCCTCCTGCGCGTCGATCCACGCCTGCAGCTTCGGGTCGTCCTGCGCGGCGTCGGCGAGCTCGCGGAAGAGCTTCCAGGCCTCGCCGTCGTAGCCGCAGCGCTTGCGCTCGGCCGCGCGCCGGCTCTTCCACTCCACCGCGTCGGGGAGCTTCGTGTCGTGGCCCTTCGCGGCGAGCGCGTCGAGCCGCGCCTGCGCCGTCTCGCCGGTGGAGTGGTAGGCGTGGTCGACCACGAGCGACTGCAACATCGGGATACCCGCGCGCGGGTCGCCGTTGGCGACGGCGAGCGCGATGCCGAGGCGCATCGTCTCCTCGCGGGGGCTGTCCGGGTGGGCGTCGAGCCACTGGTTGTAGGCGGCGACGGCCGGCCCGCGCTCGCCGGCGGCGACCCAGGCGTCGCCCATCAGCACGAGGCACTCGTCGGCGTGGGGCCCGGCGGGCCACTGCTTGCGGTAGGCGGCGCACTCCTTCGCGGCGACGGCGTGGCGGCCGCGACGGTGGTCGGCGAGCGCCTCGTACCAGGCGCCGTAGGGCGCCACGGGCGTCTGGCTGACGCGCACCTTCGAGAACATCGCGCTCGCGAGGTTGGGCGCGCCCAGATCGAGGTACGTGAGCCCGAGCGCGAGCTGCACGGCCGCGCGCGTGCGGGCGTCGCCGCCCTTCTTCGCGAGCCAGCTCTCGTAGTACCAGGCGGCCGTGTGGGGGTCGCCCTGCGTGCGGCGGTCGATCGCGGCCTGCAACAGGTCCGCGGGGAGCGGCGCGGCCCGCCCCGGCGGCACCGGCGGCGCCTGCTCGAGCGTCAGCGCGGCGGCGACCGCGACGAGGTTAACCGCGAAGCTCATCCTCGCCCGCGGTCACCCAGCTGCCGTCGCCGAGCCACAAGGTGTACCGGGCCTTCCCGCCCTCCGACCACGCCTCCTGCACCCAGGCGCGCCCGCCCTTCTTCCGGTCGACCTGCTGGCCGACGGCGAAGCGGCCGCCCTCCGGGGGCGCCGGCACCGTGACGGGCTCGGCGTGCTCGATCCACTCGGCGTACCCGCCGACCAGCCGGCGGGCGAGGCCCCAGCCCTGCTCGCGCAGCCACGCGGCGAGCTTGTCGGCCTCGTCGCTGCCCACCTGGTCGTAGACCGTGACGCGGATGTCCTTCGCGGGGAGGCGGTCGAGCCGCTTCTTCACCTGCTCGCCCGGCATGACGATCGCGCCGCGGATGACGCCGCCGGCGCACTCCTTCGGCTCGCGGATGTCGATGAGGAAGGGCGCGACGTCGCTGATCACCTGGCTCGCGACCCAGGTGCGGCCGATGTTCGTCGCGTGCTTGGGACCGGGCGTGTCGCCCGAGCCGTCCACCACTCGGGGGATCACGTTCGGGTCGTACTCCACGCGGGTGACCCCGCGCTGGGGGATGTTCTGCTCGGCGACCTCGGTGGCCTCCCACTCCATGCCGAAGGCCTTGATGAGGCTCTTCTTGACGACGTTCTTGAGACGGTCGCGGATCAGCTCGCACCTTCCAGCCAGGCATCCTGGATCTTCAGCGTGTAGGTGGACAACGCCTCGGTCAGCTCGTCGGGCGCGCGCTCGAGCGAGACGGCGATGCGGTGGGTGGCGTCGACGTCCTCGTCGCGCTCGTCCACGGGGATGGGGGCGACGCGCACGACCTTGCCGAGGCAGCGCCAACGGCGCGCGTCGTGGGGGATTCCCACCTCGAGCAGGAGCGTGTCGCCCTCGGCGCAGCGGTCGTGGTCGTCGAAGCCGAGGCCCGTCGCGCTGAAGTTCATGAACGGGTCGGGGTGGAAGAGCTCGCCCGCCGGGCCGCCGGCGAGCCAGGCCTCCTCGTCGCCGCGGGCGACCCGCCAGCCGACGTCGACGGCGCCGTGTACGCGCGGGTACTCGCGCTTCTCGGGCGGGGGGGCGCGGACGATGCGCGCGCGCAGCACGCCGCCGGACGACGACTCCACCGCGATGACCGCGCGCGGGACGGCGGAGCCCTTCGGCAATTCCACGATCACCCGGGCGCCCGCCGGGATGGCGGCCGGGGCGTCGAGCCGGATCTCGACGTATCGCTCGTCGCTCGCGACGACCGTACCCTTCGCGAGCACGGGCGGGACGGGCACCGCGTACACGAGCGAGACCGGCGCGTTCAGACGCAGCGGGAGGGACATCGAGGGCTCCTGCCGGCGTACGCTACCTGGGTTGGGGCGCGCTGGCAATCGGCGCGCCTGCACGGGTCCTGCACGCGTAGCGCGCACGACCGCCACGGAACGCCCACGGGGCCGCCCGACGCGTCGCCTACGTTGCCGTCGAACGGAGGTTCCCGTGCATCCCGTCCTGCGTATCCTCGGCGTCTTCTTCGCCTTCTGCCTCACCGCCGTCGCCTGGCTCGTGCTCGGCGCGGTGACGGACTCCCGCACCTCCGAGCAGCGCTTCGCGCTGGACGGCCGCGTGTCCGACCTCTGGGGCGCCGCGCAGGCGCAGCAGGCGCCCCAGCTGCAGCTCGAGTGGACCGACGTGGTGACCGAGGAGGAGTGGACCACGGTGAACGGCGTGCGGCAGCTCGTCACCAAGCGCGTCGCGATTCCGCGATCGCAGGTCGTCCAGCCCGCGAAGACCGACCTCGCGGTCGACCTGCGGCTGGACGAGCGGCGAAAGGGGCTCCTCTGGTTCCCGCTCTACGACGTCCGTTTCGACGGCGGGTGGCGCTACGTCCACGCGGGCGTGCCCCGCGATCTGAGGCTGACCTTCGTGTTCCCGGACGCGCAGGGCTTCTACGACGACTTCCGCTTCACGGTCGACGGCGTGGACCGGGCGAGCCCGCCGGAGAACGGCCGCGTGAGCGCGGTCGTGCCGGTGGTGGAGGGGCAGGTCGTCGAGCTCGCCGTCGGGTACCGCTCGCGCGGCAGCACCACGTGGACGTACCAGCCGACCCAGGGCGTGGGGCAGGTCGACGACTTCCGCCTCGCGATGACCACCGACTTCTCGCGCATCGACTTCCCGACGATGACGATGTCGCCGACCTCGCGCGAGCAGGCGGACGGCGGCTGGAAGCTCGACTGGACGTTCGAGCGGCTCGTCACCGGCTACGGCGTCGGCATGGTGATGCCCGAGCGCGTGCAGCCCGGCGAGCTCGCCGCCTCGATGAGCCTCACCGCCGCGCTGCCGCTCGGGCTCTTCTTCCTGTGGATCTACGTGCTCGGGCTCCTGAAGGGGACCGAGATCCACCCGATCAACTACTTGTTCGTCGCGGCCGCCTTCTTCGCCTTCAACCTGCTGTTCGCCTACACCGCCGACCACCTGCCGGTCGAGGGGGCCTTCGTGCTCGCCAGCGCGACCAGCGTGTTCCTCGTCGTGAGCTACCTGCGCCTCGTGGTCGGCCCGCGCTTCGCCTTCGTCGAGGCGGGGCTCGCCCAGCTCCTCTACCAGGTCGGCTTCTCCGCGGCGCACTTCTTCG
Organism: Myxococcota bacterium; assembly: GCA_049322475.1. Classification (GTDB taxonomy): domain Bacteria; phylum Myxococcota_A; class UBA796; order UBA796; family SXON01; genus JBMOQZ01. Next base: position 35,648 of record JBMOQZ010000025.1, read on the forward strand.
ACGGCTTCACCGGGCTCACCATCACCGTGCTCGGCGTGGGCACGCTCTTCGCGCTGATGCAGCTCACCGGGCGGGTGGACTGGAGCCGCGCGCTGGGCGGCCGGGCGAGCCCCGCGACGCCGGTGGCGACGTGATCGCCGCCGCTCAGCCGCCGAAGCGCACGTCGACGCCGCCCCACGCGTTGTACACGGGCTCGGCGCGGTACTCGGGGTCGTCGCCGCGGTCGAGCACGAGCCCGGCGCCGTACACGCCGGCGGCGAAGAGCTCGACGCCGTTCCAGACGGGGACGCGCCCGCGCCCGCCGACGCCGACGTACCAGGGGAACATGGGCCCGACGGTGAGCTGGGCCCACCGGACGCCGACGGCGGCGTGCGGGTACACGAACGCGCGCGTGGTGGCGTCGCCCGTCGGGAGCGCGTGCCACTCGCCGAGCGCGCCTTGCGCGTCGACGCCGGCGCCGAGCGCGAGCGCGCCCATCCCGTACTCCGCGGCGAGGTGCAGCCCCACGGAGCCGGCGTTGACCGTCTCGCGGGACTCCGGCGCGCCGTCGGCCCCGTTGAGCAGCAGGAAGTCGCCGGTGGAGATCCAGCCGCCGCCCGCGCCGACGAGCACGGAGAGGCCGCCCTCGGCGCGCTCGTCTTTCGCGGCGGGGATCTTCACCCGCGCCGCCGTCCCGGAGTCGACGCGCCACAGGATGGTCTTCTCGCCCGCCGGCACGGCGACGTAGACGGCCTCGCCCTCGGCGCCGGCGACGGCGAGCGCCGCCTCCGGCACCGACCAGCCGTCGCCGCCCGCCCCGATCAGCGCGCGCAGCTCGGCGAGCTCCGCGGGCCCGAACGGCGCGGTGAGGAGCGCGTCGGTGCCCGCGGGCAGGCGCGCGTCGGCCCAGAGGAGGAAGGTCTCGCCCACGCGGACGTCGAAGACGTGGCGCCCCGGCACCACCTGCACGCGCGAGCCGGGCCCGCCGGGGACGAGGAGGCCGTCGACGCGCACCTCGGCGCCCTTCGCGACGTCCCCCACGAGGATCGTGGCCGAGGGCATCGCGCGCGACGCGGCCTGCACGTTGTCGAAGGCGATGCGCGCGGGGGCGTCCGGCAACATGGCCTCGGAGGGAGCCGGCGCCCCGGCGAGCGCGGCGGCGTCGAGCCACGGGAGCACGAGCGCGGCGGGGCCCTCGCCCGCGCGGTACGGCGCGGCGGCGGCCTCGACGCCGAGCTTGTCCTGGAAGTAGCGCTGGACGGCGTAGCCCTGGAAGACCAGCGCCTCGTGCAGGAGGTTGCGGTCGGCGGGCGAGTCGAGGCGGTGCACGTCGTTGGCCGCCTTCTGGAGGCGGGCCATGATCTGCAGCTCGCCGTCGAACTCGTCGATGAGCGGGCGGACGGCGGCGAGCTCGTCGCGCAGGGCCTGGATGGCGCGCGCGTCGGGCGCGGGCCTCCCCCCGGTGACGAGGTCGTCGAGCGGCGCGCTCTTCGCGTCGGGGACCACGCGGGCCACGGCCCCGGAGGAGGCGTCGTCGGGCGGCGAGGCCCACCAGACGCGGGCGGCGAACGCGGAGGCGCACAGGAACGTCAGCGACACGTGAGCGTGCCTCCTTCGACGGCGCAGGCGACGCCGCGCGGCGAGTCGACCGTGATCTTCGTGGCGAGCGCGCCGGCGGTGACGGCGCAGGTGCCGGCCGGGAAGTCGCGCACCACCGCGCTGGTGGCGCCGGAGCTCTTCACGCCGCCGCAGTCGACGGCGATGCCCTCGGCGCCGGTGATGGTGAACTTGGCGGCGCGCAGCCGGGGGCCCGCGGCGGGGGTGGGCGCGGGCGCCACGGCCTCGACCGCCACGGCGGCCGCGCCGGTGGACCGGGCCTTCG
>JBMOQZ010000026.1:0-4080 GCA_049322475.1 Myxococcota bacterium
GCGCAGGGCGCGATCGTGCCGCTGGCCGTCACGGTGGCGGCCGCGCGCGCCGGGCGGGCCGGGATCTGGCTCGCCGCGGGGGCGATCGCCACCGTCGCCCTCCTCCCGCTGGCGGATCCCGACGAGCTCCGCCAGCGCGCCATCCTGTGGACCGGCGGGCTGTCGTTCCTCGCCGACGGGCCCGTCGGGCCGGGCGGGTACGCCGAGGCGTCCGACGCCGCCTACGACCGGCTGTCGCCCGGGTTCCACTTCGCGAACCACGCGCACGACGCCGCGATCCAGGTGCTCGCCGTGCTCGGGCCCGCGGGCCTGGTCGCGACGGTCGCGTTGTGCGCCGCCGCCCTCGCGCGCGGCTCGCGCGGCGCGGCCGCGGGGCTCGCCGGGGTGCTCGTGGGGGGGATGACCCAGGACACGCTCGGGGACCTCGAGGTGGCGCGCGCGTGCTGGGTGTGGCTCGCTCTCTCGAACTCCGCGCATACTGAGCAGTCATGATCGCGTTCGTCCTCGGACTCGTGCTCGCGCCGGCCGCCGCCTCCTCCCCGCCGCCCGAGGTCGCCGAGGAGGCGGTCCCCGGTCGCGACCCCCGCGCCGCCATCGACGAGGCCATCGCGCTCCGCCGCAAGGGCGACGCGGAGGGCGCCCGCGCGCTGCTCGTGGAGCTCGAGCCGCTGATCCCCGAGGAGCTGACGGCCTGGTACCTCTACCAGCGCGGCGTCTGCGAGGAGATGGCGTGGCGCCCGGACGCCGCGCGGGCCTTCTACGACCAGGTCGTCGCGCTCGGCACGCCCGAGTCCGTCGACGCGCGCTTCCGGCGCGCGCTGGTGCTCGAGGACATGGGGCAGGACGCCGCCGCGCTCCTCGACGTGCTCGCGCTCGCGAAGGTGAAGGGCCTCGACGAGGACGACGAGGTCACGCTCGCGCTGCAGCGCGGCATCACCGAGGTCAACACCGGCAAGGTGCGCAAGGGCGTCAAGCGCATCGACGCCGCGCTGGCGAAGGTCGAGGCCGGCGACACGCACCGCTACATGCGCGCGAAGGCGCGCTACACGCTCGCCCGCGCCCTGCTCGCCGAGGCCGACGGGCTGCGGCTCGACGGGCCCGAGAAGCGGGGGCGCCGCAACAACGAGCAGCGCGCCCGGCGCGTGAAGGCCGCCGAGGAGCAGATCGTGGCGCTCGTGGCGCTGAACGAGCCGGAGTGGATCCTCGCGAGCCTCGTCGCGCTCGGCGACAGCTACGTGCGCTGGGCGGACGACCTCGAGGCTTCGCCCACGCCGCGGAAGCTCTCGGCGACCCAGGCGCTGATCTACCGCGAGCAGGTCGGGAAGTACGTCGCCAACGCGCGGACGAAGGCGTTCCACGCGTACGACCAGGGGGTGTCGCTCGCGACGCGGCTGGGGTGGGAGAGCCCGAGGGTGGCGACGTTGAAGGAGAGGAGGAAGGGGTTGGAGGGGGTTCGGTAGTCACGCCGACAGCGCGCACGCCACCTCGACCTTCTCCCCCGGGACCAGCAGCTGGACGCGATCGCCGGCGACCACCGGCTCGTCGGGGCGCGGCTCCACGATCCAGTCGGCGTCCTCGTGGCGGACGGCCACCACGACGAAGCCCCGCTCGCGGTGCACGTCGGCGACGGTGCGGCCGGCGATGTCGCGGCCGGCGACCACCTCGACGACGACGAGGCGGCGGTCGCCGATGCGGTGGGCCCCGACGACGCGGCGGTCGAGCGCCGCCGACGCGAGGAGCGGCGCGGACACCGCAGACGTCGAGAGCGTGACGTCGACGCCGAGCGCGGGCCTGACCTTCTGGGCGAGCCGCTGGTCGAAGAGGCGCAGGACGATCGGCACGTCCGCGCGCACCTCGCGGACGTCCATCGCGATCTCGAGGTTGGCGAGGTCGTCGTTCGTGGCGATGACGACGGCGCGGGCGCGCTCCACGTTGAGAGAGCGCACGACGTCGTCGTGACGGGCGTCGCCGACGACCACCTCCACGCCGAGCCCCCTCGCTTTCGCCACGAAGTCGCCGTGCTCGTCCTTCTCGACGGCGAACACCTGCTCGCCGAGCGCGAGGAGCTCCTCGAGCACGCGGAAGCCCACGTGCCCGAGCCCGACGAGGATGACGTGCCCACGACTGGTGTCGGCCATGATGCGTGTCCACGCCTCCTGGTTGTCCCGTTTGCGGAAGACGGTGAAGCCGAGCTTGAGGACGCCCTCCGCGAGGAAGAGCACGCCGAAGAGCGGCATGACGTACACGAGCGCCTGCGCGAGTCCGTCCTCGGGGAGCGGGCCGCCCATCTCGCCGAGCAGGAGGTACCACGCGAGGTAGGCGGCCTCGTCCCAGCGGGGCGCTTCCCCACCCGGCGCGGCGCCGCGGCCGTGCAACACGAACGTGCCGACGGCGAGGCAGGCCGCGAGGCCGAGGGTGGGACGGACGAGCACCCGTAGGCCGCGCGCGTGGAAGCGGGCCTCGGCCCAGGCGCGGCGCAGGCGACGCTCGACGGGGCGGGAGCGCATCGCGCGGGACGATACCGCGCTATCGCCGGCGCGGAAGCGCGTTGATCCCGACGACGCCGACGATGATCACGAAGTACGCGAGCAGCCGCGGCAGGTAGAGGTACGGCAGCGCCTCGTCGGCGACCTCCCACGTCGCGAGCAGCACGCGCTGCGCCGCCAGCAGCAGGAACGACGCGGCGAAGCAGAGGTGGAGCGGATCGCGGGACTCCCGCCAGAAACGGACGAAGAACAGGGCGATGCAGAACGCGCCCATCGCCGTGGCGCCCAGCATGACTTCCCTCACGCGCGCCTCTGGAAGACGAGCCCGACCAGCATGAGCGTCACCGCGAGCAGGCCCGCCGCGGTGCGGTACACCTCGAAGCTCCTCCCGGGCACGAGGACGAGGTCCACGATCACCAGCGCCTCGTTGACCGCCAGCACCGCGAAGCAGAGGCCCGCCCACAGGAGCAACCCGGTCCCCGTGCGCCGGTACGCCCGCAGGAGCAGCCCTGCGCAGGCGAGCGCGGTCAGCAGACACGTGCCGTACACGAGCGCAGGCAGCGTCATTCCCCCCTCCGAAAACGGAACGCGTCGGAGAAGCGCCATGCGGGCGTCTCCGTGCGCTCGTGGATCAGCTGCGTCACGAGGATCAGGCACCGCCGGTACACGTCGCGGGCGTCCGCGGCGCGGCGCGCGAGCCCGTCCGGGTCCGGCGCGTACCGGTATCGCTTCGTCGCGGCGTCCTCGGCGAGGAGCCCGCTCCGGGCGAGATCCCGGAGGATGCCCTCCGCGGTCGCGACCGGCACGTACAGCCGCCCGGCGACGTCCTCGACGCTCCAGTCCTGCCCGGGGGCGTCGTGCGCGAGCACGAGCGCCTCCATGTGCCCGACGCTCGGGATGTGGTCGGCGAGGAACGCCCGCACATCGCCCGGAATCTCCTCGCTCGCCATCTCGCCCCCTACCCTGATGCATCCCGGGCCGGGAATCAAGGCGGTGACGCGAGCGGCCCCTTCTTCGGCCGCCGGGACGGCGGCACACCCGTTGCATCCGAGCGGTCCCACAAGGAGCCGATCATGCGCCGAGCATTCTTCCTCCTCCTCCTCCTCTCCGCGTGCAAGAAGCCGCTCGCCGAGCCGCCGATGGCCCCGTCGGGGCCCGGGCCTGCCCCCGAGGCGAGGCCGATCGCCCCGACCCCGGTCCAGCAGATCGCCCGGAACTTCGAGCGCGTGGCGTTCCCCTACGACTCCGCCGAGCTGACCGTCGCGGCCCAGCAGGCCCTGCGCGAGAACGCCGCGCTGCTCGCCGAGAACCCCGACGTCGCCGTCGAGGTCCAGGGCCACTGCGACGAGCGCGGGACCACGGAGTACAACCTCGCCCTCGGCCAGCAGCGCGCCGCCGCCGTCCAGCGCTTCCTCGCCGCCAACGGGGTCGCGAAGAGCCGGCTCGCCGTCGTCTCCTACGGCGAGGAGCGGCCGCTGCAGCACGGGGAGGGCGAGCACGTCTGGGCCCAGAACCGACGCGCGGCATTCCGCGTGACCGGGGGCGATCCCGAGAAGGTGGCGGGCACGGTCCCGTAGCGTCGCGCCTCGCCCCC
>JBMOQZ010000027.1:0-37017 GCA_049322475.1 Myxococcota bacterium
GGCTCGCCGCGCGCTCGCTCGAGGCCGGGCTGCACCTCTCGCGCGGCCGGTGGGCCGAGGCGCGCGCGGTCGCCGAGGTCCAGCTGCGGCGCGCGCGCGACCGCGGGCGCGTCTACGCGGTCGCGGACGCGGCGATCACCCTGGCGACGGCCGAGGCCGAGCTGGGCGGGGACTGGACGGCGCCCTTGCGGTCCGCGGCGAAGACCCTGCGCGCGAAGAAGGCGCCGGGGGCGTTGAACCTGTTGGTGGCGAGGTGGGGGGAGGTGAGGCGGGCCGCGGCGACGTGAGGCGGCTCACGGCACCGGGCAGCGCCAGCGGAGCCCGGGAAAGGCGGCGAAGTCCCGATCCGCCGAGACGAGCTCCGCGTCCGCCTCGATTGCAAGCGTGGCCAGCCACGCATCGGACACCGCGGCCGCGCGCGCGTGCGTCGCCGCCGCGACGCGGCCCAGGGTTCCCCAGCGGCCGGGCGTACGCGCGAGCTCCCGCCACCCCGCGCTCGCGCGCAGCGCGTCGAGGAACGCGAGCGCCTCGGACGTGGTCGCCGCCTCGGTGAAGACCTTCCGGTTCGTGACGATCCGTACGAAGCCGAGGCACACCTCGTCCGGCACGCAGAACGGCCGGTCCCGCGCGTCATCGAGCCAGGCGCGCCATGCCGCGTGGGCCGGCGCGACCGGCTGGAAGGCGTAGATCAGGACGTTCACGTCGAGGAGCTTCACGCGGGATCGTCCTCGGCCAGGATCTCCTTGAGGGTCCGGGGCGACAGATCGACGCCCGGCGCCAGGGCGCTCGGACGGGCGACCGGGAGCGGCGGCGACCGGGCGGCCCTCGGCCGGTCGAGCAGCTCGCTCAAAGCGGTGTCCACGAGCTCGCTGAGGGTGCGGTCGGTGTCCGCGGCGTGCCGCCGGGCGCGCCGGAGGAGGTCGTCTCGAATGTCCACGGTAGTGCGCATGCATCTGAATGTAGGGGTGCACGCATCTTGATGCAAGGGGAGCGTGCCTCGAGGTGCCCGCGCGTTCGGCCGGGGGTCAGAGGTCTACGCAGTCGATGTCGCCGTCCTCTCGATTCGGCGTCCCGTCGCCGTCCCAATCCTCCGTGCAGTCGGCCGCTCCGTTCCCGTCGCGGTCGGTGTCCGCGCCCTCGTCGACCTCGCCGTCGCCGTCGTTGTCGTAGCCGTCGCACGCGCCCGGGAAGCGGACACACCCGTCGTCGTTGTAGTAGCTGGCGTCCTCGCCGTAGGCGCACGCCACCTCGCCGATGCGGAAGAAGTAGTCCGAGGCGACGGACGACGGATCGAAGGCGTCTTCGGCCTCCCACTCCTCGACGTGCACGAACAGGACGCCAGACCACGTGGACGGCCCGTAGCCGCTCTCGGAGGGCGTCGCGACGTCCACACAGAGCCATCCGTAGGCGCTTCCTACCCCGGGGGAGTCAGCGAATCCCTGTACGCCTGCCGAGTCCGTCGCGGACAGTTCGATATTCACCCAGGGATCCGTGAGAGTCTCAAGCGCCGCGAAGGCTGGCAGATTGATATCTCCCTCTGAAGTCGCCGCATAGGCGCGGTACCCAACCAAGCTGGGCTGTTCAAACAGTGGCATGCCGTAGTGATCGAATTCGCAGGTGACTTCCCACACCTCCTCCGGGAATCCTGCGACGTACAATGCCGAGCTGTCGAGCCCGCCGTCCGGGAAGTCATTGTAGTATCTCGCAAAGAGGCGCAAACCCGCGGGCTCGGTAGCCTCGATGGCCTCCACGGTGCCGTCCACGCGCACGACCTCGCTGGGAGGGCCCGAGGGGCAGTGGCCCGAGGCGGCTACTTCCTCCCCGATGGCAAGGACGGAGGCCTCCCAAGCGTCGCTCGTGGGGGCTGTGTCGTCGGGTTGCTGTCCCTCGCCCGTGCACGCCCAAGCGATGGCGGGAATGAGAGGCATGCCGAACTAGAGCACGGCCGCGAAGCGCCGTCACCTCGGCGGCGTGACCCACCCCGCGTACGCGGCGACGAGGGGCTCGCCGCTGGCCTTCGCCTCGGCGAGCACGGCGGTGTCGGGCGGCTGGGCGTGCGCGGCCGCGGCGACGACGCAGAGCGCGAGGTCCACCTTCGGGTCCGGGTGGACCGGGCGCCTCGAGAGCCCGAGGTACCAGATCGTGGGGGTCGCCGCCTCCTCGGGGGTGCGGTCCTGCGTCCACTTCGGCGTGCCCTTCGGCGTGGTGGGGCGGAAGCGCCCGGCCTTCTCCTCGGGGCGAGCGCGGGTCGCCAGCGCGGCCTCCACCGTCGCGACCCGCGCGTCGATCGGGCCCGTGAGGCGGCCGAGGGCCTGCAGCCGCGCGGTCACGGCGGCCCGCGCGTGGGGCACCGCCTCGTCGGGCAGCCACGCGATCGGCGTGCCGGGGACGGTCTCGGAGGCGTCCCACGCGCCGAACAGCCAGCGCGCCCAGAACCAGCCGGCGTGGCTCTCTCCGACGTCGGGCGCGGCCGTGGCCCACGTCGCGCGGATGGCGTCGACGAACGCGCGCGCGGCGGCGACGTCCGCCTCCGTCATCGCCTCCGCCCGGGGGGTGCGGTCGAGGCCGTAGAGCAGGAGGTGGGTGTGGCAGGGGAACGCGAACTCGCCGGCGGCGGCGCAGAGCGTGGCGCCCTTCGCGTAGGCCCCCGCGCCGCGGCCGCGGGACACGCCCTCGGCGGCGAGGAACACGCACTCGTCGCGCAGCTTCGGGCTCTCGTGGGCGGCGCACGCGACGGGCACCGCGGCGAGCGCGCCCTTCGCGGCGAGCGCGCGGGCGGCGGCGTCGACGCAGGCCCCGCGGTCGGCGACGCCGTCGCACGCGACGTCGGCGGCGCCCTCGCCCGCGAGCGGCAGCGCCCCGACGGGCAGGCGCGTCTCGCCCGGGCCGGGCGCGGTGCGGGGAGGCGCGGCCGGCGCGCGGCCCTTCTTCGCGGGCTCTTCGTAGCCGAGGTGCGGGCGCGCGTTGAGCGTCTCGCAGCGCTTGCGCGCGCGCCCCTCGGGGAGCGAGGCGCACAGGGCCTTCGTCTCGTTCGGGTGGGCCTCGGTGAGCTTCTCGACGTAGAGCGTGCGCTCGAGGTCGTCGGGCACGGCGGCGACGCGGGCGGCGGTGCCGGCGGGGTCGGTCTCCCACTCGCGCAGGACGACCTCGACGCGGCAGGTGGGGTCGTCGCAGGCGTCGAAGGGGTGCGGCGCCGGGCCGCAGGCCAGCAAGGCGAGGATCAGCCGACCTTCCGGGCGCACACCGCGCACTTCGTCTTGTCGCCGCGGTACACGGAGGTCTTGGCCTTGTAGCAGCCCGCGTGGAAGTACTGGCCGCAGCCGTACACGCACTCCATGCGTACGGTGGGGTCGACCCCGCCGCCGCACACCCCGCAGGGGACGGTCGCGACGACCTGGGGCGCCTGCTCGACCTGCTGCTGCTCCTTCGGCGGGAGCGGCTCGACCGCGCCCCACCAGGCGAGCCAGCCGAGGAAGACGCCCAGCATGCCGAGGATGAGCCCCGGGACGCTCTCGCGGTAGACGTCCAGCGCGCTCGCCCCGGCGAAGATCACCGGCGACAGGAACGCGATGAGCGTGATCATCAGCTGCAGCACGAGCCCGGTCACGGCGATGCGCACCTGGCTCCCGCGCCCGCCCCACGCATGCCGCGCGAAGCTCGTGCAGAAGAAGCCCATCGCGAGCCCGGGGAGCGCGACGACGCCGAGCGAGCGGTCGATCGACAGCGCGGTGCCCCAGCCGACGGCCCAGGCGAGCACCAGCGCGAGCGAGCCGAGCAGCGCGAAGGTGCCGGCGCCGCCGTAGGGGTGCTGCTCGGGGTAGTCGGGGGCCTGCTCGAGCACGCCGCTGCCGGCCGGCGGCTCGGGCAACAGGTACACGAGCTCGCCGTTGATGACGCCGAGGTCCTGCAGCTTCTCGTCGTCCGAGACGAGGCGGCCGCGCGCGCGCAGCCAGTAGAGCCGCCGCTTGCCGTCGGGCCAGAAGGCGTCGAGGCCGGCGTCGCGGGCGACGCGCTGCGTGAGGTCGCGGGCGGGGAGGTAGGTGGGGACCTGCAGGTCGAGCGTGAACGACTTCATGTCGATCACCTGGACGCGGAGGTTGACGACGTTGGGATCGTCGGACACGGGCGAAGCCTAACAGGCTGCAGGCTACAGGCTCCGGGATACAGGCGGGGCTCAGTGCCTTCGGCTCGGTCGTGCCGGGGCGAGCGGCGGTGGCTCCGGTCGGGGGAGCTCCGCGCGAAGCGCGCCTTCGACCTGAAGCCCGAAGCCCGAAGCCCGAAGCCCGCCTGCGTCAGCAGGCCGTCAGCAGGCCGCGTCCGCCGCGCAGTCCGTGTCGTCGCAGTCCACGAGGCCGTCGGCGTCGTTGTCGAACGTGTCGGCGCAGTCGGCCTCGTAGATGCCGGTGCCGCCGCAGGCGGTGTCGCTCGCGCAGTCGGTGTCGTCGCAGTCGGTGAGGCCGTCGCCGTCGTTGTCGTTGCCGTCGACGCAGGTGGTCTCGCGGAGGCCGCCGCCGCAGGCCGACGTGCAGTCGGCATCGTCGCAGTCGGTCAGGCCGTCGCTGTCGTCGTCGAGCCCGTTCTCGCAGTCGGACTCGGAGAGGCCGGTGCCGCCGCAGGCGGTGTCGGCGTCGCAGTCGGGGTCGTCGCAGTCGGTGAGGCCGTCGCCGTCGTTGTCGTTGCCGTCGATGCAGGCGGTCTCGGCGATCGCGGAGCAGGAGGCGTCGGTGTCGCAGCCGTCGTCGTCGCAGTCGACGAGGCCGTCGCCGTCGTTGTCGAGGCCGTCGGCGCAGTCCTCGATGCCGCCGCCGCCGTTGCAGGCCGCGTCGGCGTCGCAGTCGGGGTCGTCGCAGTCGGCGAGGCCGTCGCCGTCGTTGTCGTTGCCGTCGAGGCAGGCCTCGCCGTCCACGGGCCCGGTGTCGGTGTCGGTGTCGGTGTCCGAGTCGGTGTCGGTGTCGGTGTCGCCGTCGTCCACCGGGTAGCACTCGCCGTCGACCAGCAGGTAGCCGTCGGGACACGTGGGGTCGCCGCAGCCGGCGAGGAGCGAGACCAGCACGAGCATGGGCGGAGCCTCCGAGAGGACGGTAGCGTCGGTCCGTCGGCGGAGTCAATCGTCGCGGCGCGGGGTGAACCGCCGCCGCTCGCTCCCGCGGGCGATCGCACGCTGGAGCCGGGCGGCGCTCGCCGCGACCTCCGGCGTGGGATCGGCGGCGGCGGCCTTCAGCAGCGCCACGTCCGGGCTCGCGCGGCGGGCGGCGGCTTCGAGCAGGCAGAGGGCGAGGTCGGCGCGCGGGTCGGTCGCCACCGGTCGACGGGCGCCGCCGAGGTAGTAGACGGTCGGGATCGCGCGCTCGTCGGGCGCGTCCTTCGCCCAGATGGACTCCACCTTCACGAAGTGGAGCGCGCGCGGCGCGTCGGGCGGGCGCGGGGCGCGGTCGGCGAGGGCCGCGGCGAGGGCGTCCACGCGCGCGGACAAGGGCCCGTCCGGGTGCTCGCGCATGTCCCAGGTCCGCGCGGCCGCGGCGTGGACGTGGGGGACGGCCTCGGCCGGCAGGAGCGCGAGGGGCACGCCGACGACCTCGCCGGTCTCGGCGTAGGCGGCCGAGAGCCAGGCGGCCCAGAAGCGGTCGACCCACAGGGGCGCGGCGGTCGCGTCGGCGGCGGCGACGGTCTCGCGGACGAGGTCGGCCGCGGCGATCGCCTCGGCGGCCACGGCCTCGGTCATCGCGTCCGCGCCGGTGACGTGGGGCACCACGCGCGCGATGACGTGCCCGGCGCAGGCCTCCGCGAACTGGCCCGCGGCGCCGCACAGGCGGGCGGCGTCCGGCCAGCCCGGCGTGCCCCGCTTCTGCAGCCCGGCCTCGGCGGCCTGGAACGTGCACTCGTCGCGCGCCTTCGTGTCGCTGGCGAGGGCGCAGATCCCGGCGGCGGCCGGGGCGTCGCCGGCGACGGAGGCCTGCGCGGCGGCGTGCTCGAGGCAGGTGGCGCGGTCGACGGCCTCGCCGCACGGGTCGCCGGCGGGCGGCGCGGGCACGAGCCCGAACGCGACGCGCGGGAGGTCCGCCGTCGCGGGGCCGGGCGCGTCGCGCGTCGGGATCTCGCGCACCTTCGGCTCGCCGGCGCGGCGCAGGTGGGGCCGGTTGTTCAGCCGGCTGCACCGCTCGCGGTACATGCCCTCGGTCAGGTCCTGGCAGAGGTCGCGGGTCTCGCCCGGGAAGCGCTCGGCGAGCGCGAGGACGACGGCCGCGCGCTCCTCCGCGTCGGCGATGGCGGCGACCTTCCCGGCCGTGCCGGAGGGGTCGCCGCGCCAGGCGGCGAGGGCCTCGTCGCGCTTGCACGCGAGGTCGCACTCGGGGGCGCAGGCGAAGAGCAGGAGCAGGGCGCTACCGCTGCGCCTCGACCGTGCGCTCGAGCTCCTCCGCGATCTTGCCGAGCGGCTGCAGGAGGCGCTCGAACTTGTCGAACCACCGGAGCCAGATCTCATCGCCCTGATCGGGGCCCGGGACCTCGGCGTTCACGCGGCGGACGAACTCCTTGAACTTGTCGATGCGCTCGATGGTCTTGGGCAAGGCGTTGAAGAAGTCGTGGCAGTAGTTGATGAGCGAGCCCGCCGACCGGTAGAGCACGCGGTCGCTCGTGCCCTCCTCGATGAGCAGGAACTCCGCGGAGACCAGCGCCGAGTAGAACCCGAGCATGCCGAGGTCGAGCTCCTGGAGCTGGGCCGTGCGGTACAGGTTCACGACGATGTTCTTGTTGACGCGGATGAACTCGACCACGCGCGGCTTGAGGTAGCTCTCGGCGGCGCGCGCCTGGCGGCCCGCGCGCGGCACCGGGAGGAGCACCTGCACCATGCGCCCGAGGCGGACGTTGATGCGGGTGAGCGCGATGGCGTCCGGGCAGTCCTCCTCGACCGGGTGGAGCCGCGGCGCGCTGAACTCCTTCGTGCGCGCCTCCTTCTGCTCGTTCGTGTCGAAGATGGGCCGCATCTCGCGGTCGTCCGGCGCCTCGACGTGGAAGAGCCAGAGCATGTACTCGCCGTCCTGCCGCGGCACCTCGAGCGGCACCGCGACGGCCTCCTGCAGCAGCACGCCCTGTCCGAGGCGCGTGATGCCGTAGCCGGCCTGGATCACGGCGACGTACTTGTCCTTGCGCTGCTCGATCTCGACCTGGCAGCCCTGCACGATGCCGTGGCCGTGCATGTAGAGCACGTGCCGGTGCAGGTTGCGCCGGTGGTAGACCTGCTCGTCGGCGAGGTCCTTCGCGGTGAGCGCGAGCCCCTCGAAGGGGCGCAGGCGCGCGAGGCTGAAGATGTTCTTTTCGTTCACGCTCATGACCTGTCGAAGAGGATGGTGAAGGTGACGTGGGCGGGCTTTTCGTTGGTGACGATCTGCGCGATGCGGCGCAACACGACGGGGGCCCGCTCGCCGAAGCGCTTGCGGAACTTCTCCTCGTCCTCGAGCACGAGCGCGAAGAAGGTGGTCTTCGCGCGCGACGGCTCCACGACGAAGCTGGCGGCGGGCTCGCCGCGGACGTAGCGCGCCTCGACCGTGGGCCCGCCGGCGAGGTGGGAGCGCCCGAGCACGAAGGGCTTCGGCGGGCGCAGCTCGTTGACGGCGACGGGCGCGCTGGTGAGCACGCGGATCATCTCCTCGATGCCCGCGACCGTGCCGCGCGTGCGGTACAGGCGGATGGCGCGGCGGACGAGCTCGCGCTGCTGGTGGATGGGCAGGCTGGAGTCGAGCTCGAAGCTGACCCAGCTCGCGATCCACGGGAGGAAGCGCGGGTCGGTGGTGGCCGGGTCGATCAGCGTCGGGATCTGGTCGATCCGGTCGGTGATCGAGGTCATCAGGTGCTGGAAGATGAACAGGAACCGCCGGAGCGCGTCGGCGTTGAAGCCCTGGACCTCGGTGGTGTGGACCGTGTCCTTCTGTCCCCAGCGGCGCGCGCTGACCTCGTCGGCGCGCACGATGTCGCGGCGCTGCGCCGGCACGGCGCCCTGGAACAGGCCGGGCAGGTAGCGCAGGTAGCCGCGCACCGGGATGTGCAGGACGACCTTGTCGCGCGCCTGCAGCGAGGTGGGGGGGCGGCCGTCCGGCGTCACCACCTCGGTCTGCACGGTGACCATGTCGTCCGGGGTGAAGTAGGACGCCGGCGAGCCGTCCGGGAGGACCCGTACCGCGCGGACGTAGGTGGGCTCGCCCCCCACGGCGGGCTGGACCTCGACGGAGCGCACGCAGCCGGGGCGCTCGCCCCGGAGCGCCTCGACGAGGCGGTAGGTGGCGGGGTTGCCGAGGTGGCGGTTGAGGTAGGTGAGGGCGTCGCGCACGGGGTACCCGATGCGCACCACGTCCTCGAGGTAGCGGTAGTCGCCCGTGCCCGGCTGGATGTGGCCGCGCCGGTGGATGGCAAGGCCGGTGCTCACTCGCCGACCTCTTCGGTGCGGATGCGGACGCGCCGGACGGCGAAGAGGTCGTGCTCGACGAGGAAGATCTCCTTGACGCCCTCGCCCTCCTCCCAGCCGGGGATGCCGCGGCGGCGCTTCTCGCCGCTCATGTCGTAGAGCGCGACGTCCACGACGTGGCGGACCTCGGGGATCGCCGTCACCATGCGGGCGAAGTCGGGGGCGTAGAGCGTGCCGCCGAAGGGCCAGCCGTTGTTGTCGAGGCCGCCGTTGTAGGGGTCGAGGAAGTTGCGCACCCACTTCTCGGCCGCCTCGCGCACGGAGAGCACGTTCGCGTTCGGGCGGAGGCGCAGCGTCACGCTCACGTCGATGGGCATGAACTCGGCGAGGCGGACCTTCGGCAACACGTTGATGAGGCAGCGGCGCTTGAGGTAGCCCTGCACGTGGTCGCGCAGCCCCGTCGCGAGGAACGGGTCGGGGAAGAGCTCGCCCTCGCGGCGCCGGGGCAACATGACGACCTCGACCGTACCGTCGTCGCCGATGCGGCCGTCGCAGCTGGCGCGGGCGACCTCGCCCGAGGCCTCGGTCGCGATGATCGAGAAGTCGGTGCGGGTGACGGCGCGGTCGCGGGACGTCAGCAGGCTGGGCGCGCGGCGGATGATCTCCTCGATGGTCTCGGCGTCGCGGCCGCCGCTCGCGGGGAGCAGGTTGTCGACCTTCACGAGGTCGGCGTAGCCCTCGACCACGGTGACCTCGCCGGCGCCGACGTTGCCCTTCGCGCCGGGCACGAAGCGGTAGATGTCGACCATCACGTTCGCGCTGCCGACGGGGAGCATGCGGCCGCGGATGCCGTTGCCGAAGGTGAGCGTGCCCTCGACCGGGTCGACCACGAAGATGCGGTCGTCCTTGCCGGCGGTGAGCAGCGAGGCGTCGGGCGCGCGCGTCCACTCGAGCGTCTGCCCGTCCTCGCCCTCCGCGTAGACCTTGATGTCCGGGAAGAGCTCGGTGTTCTTGAAGACCTTCCGCTCGCCCTCGGCGTCGTGCAGGTAGATGGGCGCGCGGCGGAGCTGGATGACCTGGTTGGGGACGCCGAGGCCGGAGTAGCGCTCCTGCCGGACGTTCACGAGGTTCACGCAGTTGATGGTGTTCAACAACACGTGCGTGTAGGGCGGCATCATCGGCAGCCGCTCGACGCTCATGCCGCTGGGCAGCGAGAAGCGCGCGCGCAGCCAGAAGCCGTCGGGCACCAGCTGAGGCGCCTCGGGGAGGGGGAACTCGAGCGTGCCGGTGGTCGTGAGCTGGTAGGGCTGCTCCTCGTTCTCGCCCGGCGCGTGCAGGCGGCGCCAGCCCCAGCGCCCGTGCTCGCGCGCCTCGAGCATCTCCCACTCGACGTGCACGCCCTCGGGGAGGTAGGTCTCGCCGCGCGTGCGGACGTGCATGACGTGGCGCTTGCCCGGAGGCAGGGCCTTGTCGAACTGGAGGTAGAGCGCCTGGTTCTCCTCCTTGATCTCGACGAAGGGGAAGAACGGGTAGAACTCGCCGAGGCGGCCGACCGCGCGGGTGATGACGCGGGTCAGGCGGCGGTTGTGCTCGCGGTAGTCGACCTGCGCCATCCGCGGGCCGGGGAGCGGCTGATCGTAGGACTTCGCGCCGATCGCGCCCTCCACGCCGAGGCGGATGGCGCTGATCTTCGGGACGATGGGGTGCTGGACCTTCTTCTCGTCCTGCCCGGTGAGCGAGGCCTTCACGAGCTCGAAGCGGATCCACGTCGTCTCGCGGCCGCCCACCTCGTGGCGAGCGAGCCCGCGGAGCTGGGTCTTCGGGTCGAGCACGACGCGGATGGTGCGCACGCCGGGGACCTTCGCGCCCTCGGGGTCGAGGTTCGCGAAGGTGAACCCCGAGTACATCTTGTCTTCCGACCACACGACGCGCCAGTTGTCCTCGGCGCGGTAGGTCAGCTGGAGCAGGTAGAGGTCGACCGGCTCGGGGATCGGCGAGCCGTTCATCTCGAAGCTGACGTCGATCTCGACGACGACGGGCGCCTGCCGGCGGTTCTCGAAGAGGTCGGAGCCGATGAACCACTTGCGCGCGATGGTCGCCGGGATCATCGGCGCGATCTGGAAGGGCGACCACGGGCCCTCCGTCACCAGCAGGGCGTCGAGGCGGCGGACGTCGTCGCCGGCGAACATGTCGAGCTCGATGGGCCGGACCCACGTGAGGTCGAGCTCGAGCTCGGGCACGAAGCCCTGGAGGAAGACCGTCTCGATGCGCTCGGCGCGGAGGTTGTACCCGTCCGTCGCCATGTCGGTGAGGGGGCCGGTCACGATGACCATGGTCCCTTCGATGCGGACGCGCTCGCGGGGGATCTCCTCCCAGCCCTCGCCGCGGCGGTAGTACCAGCGGTAGCGCGGGAGGTAGCTGTTGCGCCCCGCGGGCAGGCCGCGATCGACGAGCGCGAAGCGGATCGTCCAGCCGCCGCGGATGGGCGGCACGTCCTGGAGGAAGAACTCGATCGTGCGGCCGGTGGAGCGGACCTCCCAGTTGTTGATGGGGCGCTCCTCGCCGCCGCGGTCGTCGCGCCAGGTGATCTCGAGGTCCTCGAGCATGCGCGTCGCGATCCAGCGCTCGTAGTCGAGGCGCCCGCGAATCCACCACTTCTCCTTCGCGATCGGCTCGGGCAGCGGGAACTCGACGTCCTCGACGCCGAAGTCGGGGAGCGCCTTGATGCCCGGCAGCGCGGTCACGAGCGAGGTCTCGGGCATGCCGAGCGTCTCCTCGGCCTCGAGGTCGGTCGTGATCGGGAGCCAGCCCTCCTCGGTGGGGTACTCCCAGGTGAAGAAGCTCGCGATCGAGAGGAGATCGGTGTCCTTGCCGGCGCGGCAGACGCGCAGCCGCCCGACGGGGCGCTCCTCCTCGGGCGAGATGTCCATGAGCCGGAGGTCTTCGTGGCTGACGTAGAAGAACTGGTTCGCCGTGTAGGCGTCCGGCCCGTACTCGACGGGGTCGAGGTCGAAGAAGTCGACGCCGCGCCCGCCGCCGAAGAGCAGCGCCGCGCGGTTGTCGTGGAGGTTCGTGAACGGGATCTCGCGGACCGCCGTGCGGGAGCCGCCGCGCACCGCCATCACGCGCGTGATCGCGCTGCCGTGGACGGTGACGGCGTCGGTGGTGACGAAGTCGGCGGAGGTGGAGTCGTCGCGCTGGCGCGTGGCGCAGCGGGTGAAGCGCGGGATCTCGGCGGCGCGGTCGCCCTTCAGCGTGAAGGTCACCGGGGCGATGGCCGGGCGCGCGGGCTTGCGCTCCTCGCCGATGAAATTGAGGAAGTGGATGTAGGTCTTGTCCGGCACCTGGTTGAGCCGGTAGATCACCATCTCCGTCATCCAGCTGAAGAGCTGGACGAGGGTCATGCCGGGGTCGGCGTCGCCGAGGTTGGTCCACTCCGGCGTGTACTGGGGGATGAGCGCGCGGGCCTCCCGCAGGATGTCCTCGTAGCGCCGGTCGTCGAGATTCGGGGGGCGGATCGGCATGAATTACCTGTTCGAGACCGTGTAGTTGAGGTTCTGGACCGCGGAGGTGGCCTTGATCTTGTACTTGACCGAGACCTTGATGCCGCCGCCGTTCGGGTCGGGGACCGAGGTGACCTCCTGCACTTCGATGCGCGGCTCGAAGCGATCGAGCGCGTCGCGCACGTAGTACGAGATCTGGGAGGCCGTCTGCGAGGTGTTCGGCGCGAAGAGGAGCTCGTGGATGCGGCAGCCGAAGTTCGGGAGCATCTGCCGCTCGCCGGGGCGCGTGCCGATGATCACGCAGATGCACTGCCGGATGTTCTCTTCGTACTCCGACAGCGCGACGCCGCCTTGCGCCGACTCGAACTGGAAGGGGAAAGACCAGCCCCTCCCAAGCACCTCGCGCGGGTTCCTCAACATGCCGTCCTGTCCTGTCCGGGCGGCGAGTCTACCAGACGCGAGTGGACCCCGGCGGACGCGCCGTCGCCGGATCAGCTACCGAGCGTGTTGCTGCAGAAGGTGAACTCGGTCAGGTAGCCCTGCGAGGCCGTGATGATGTGGCGGCTGGACACGATGTAGAACTTGCCGTTGTGGCCGGCCTGGAGGCCCTCGAACTTCACGATCTGGCCGGCGCGCAGCTTCTCGCTCCCGTCCATCGTGCCGCTGCCGTGGCAGAACTGGCGCGCGATGCGGTTGATCTCGGCCTTCGCGAGCGTGTCGGCGTGGCCCGGGTTGCCGATGGGCACGTCGGTCACGTAGGCGATGGACTCGCCGAACTTCGCCGCGATGTCGGCGCCGAGCTCGCCGTCGCCGATGGCCTCGATGTCGCCGGTGGTGGCCGTGCCGACGAAGGCGGTCTTCGTGAGGATGTCCCAGCCGCGGACGATGCACTTCTGCACCTGGTCCGAGGTGTTGAAGCTCATCCGCAGGGAGCGGAGGTTCTCGCCCATCTTGATGGTGGCGCCGGAGCCGGAGAAGTCGGCCTTCTTGAAGAGGAGCTTCCCTTCGTCGACGGCGAGCAGGAAGTTGTTGCGGGCGGCGAGGCGCTTGAGGAAGGCGAGGTTCGACTCGTTGCGCTGGAGGATGTAGGGGTGGGTGGGCTCGCTCGTGTCGGCGTCGACCGAGAGGCCGGACTCGGCGCCCACGGTCGTGGCGACCTCGCTGTCCTTCTTGGCCTCGAAGAAGCGGGTCTTGCGGCCGCGCGCGAGGCGGTGGCAGTGGTCGAGCGCCCGCACGTTCAGCTGGACGAGGCCGTCGGTCGACCAGCTGGGCTCGAGCGCGGTGACCTCGCCCTTGAACATCAGCACGCCGCCCTCGCCGAGCTTGACCTCGACGGCGTCGCCGATGGTGATGCCCCACTTCGGCTGGGCCTCCGTGCCGCCGAGGCGGACCTGGAGGTACTCGACCATGTCGACGTGGTCCTCGAGCACGAGCTGCTCGAAGCCCTGACTGTCGTTCTGCTTGAACGTGCGTCCGCCGATCGTCACGTTGAAGCTGGTAGCTGAACGAGCCGAGGACATGTTCTCCCCTCCGCCTAGGCGCGGGTGACGACGTAGGTGACCCCGGCCGGGATGTCAGTCCCGTCCTGGATCCCGTTGAGCTCCATGAAGTCGCGGGTGTCCATGCCGGCCGACGCCGCGATCTGCGACGCGGTCTGCCCGCCCGTCGAGGTCACGAGCTCGGCGGACCCGCTGCTCCCGCTGGCGAGCGTGAGCTTGCCGTTGGTGACGCCGGCGGACATGCCGCCCATCACGAAGGTGGTGTCGGACTCGCCGGGGTCCTTCCACTCCTTGAGCTTGACCTGGCACTTGGCGCGCAGCGCCGCGCCGTCCTCGCCGAACATCGTGTACGTGCTCTGCACGGACTCGATGACGCAGATCATCTCGAAGGTGCCGAACACGAAGCGGCACTTCGGCGCGCGCTTCTTGCCGAGCTCGGCCGCCTCGCCGCCGGACGGCGTGGCGACGGCATTCGTCAGCGAGAGCAGGCTCTCGACCCACTCCTTCTGGACGTTCGCGCCCGTGTTCGTGGTGTCGAAGGTGCACTCGAAGCTCGCCGTCATGGGGGCGGCGCGCTGGTACTGCAGGGAGTTCTTGGACTTGCCCTGCTCCTTCGACTCCTCCCAGGTGACCTGCTTGTCGACCTGGAACTGCGTCGGGTTGTACTGGAACGTGAACGTCCCGCCGCCGTCGAGCCCCTGCAGGTAGGCCTTGGTATTACCACCACCCTGACTCATCGCGATCCTCCATCCGCCGCAGACGGCGGAGCTCGATTTCCTTGAAGACCACCTCGGCCACCTCGCGGCCGAGCGCTTCGATGTCCTGCTTGTTCTTGTCGAGGCCCTTCGTGTCCTTGCCGTCGCCGACCGGACCCGAGGCCTCCGCCACCGCGGCGGCCGAGGCCTCGGCCATGCGCACCTGGCTCCGCGCCTCGGCGAGCCGGCGCTCGGCCTCGGCGAGGTGGATCAGGTTCTGGAGCTTCTTCACCAGCTTCGTGATGCGCTCGTCGCCGCTGCTGGCGGAGCGGGCGCGGGCCCCGGCCGCCACGCCGCGGACGCCGCCGCTGAAGCTGCGGGCCGTGCTCTGGACGGGCGTGACGTAGGTGGGGTTCGACGCCTCCGACGGGGGCGTGACGGCGCGCGTCTCGTGGTGCGGCTGCTCCACGAGCGTGGGCTGCGCGACCTCGCGCGCGACCTCCTGCCGGATCTGCTGGATGACCTGGACCGCCGGGGCGTCCATCGGCAACGCGGGAGGCGTGGCGGCCGTGCCCTCGGCGCGCGCCATGATGACGCGCACGACCTGCTCGGCCGTGGTGGCCCGGGCGAGCGCGTCGAAGAGCCCGCTCATCGCGCGCGGCGGGGCGCCCTCCGCGCGCAGCGACCAACCGGCGCCGGCGCCGCGGCCCTCCGACACCGCGCCGAGGCGATCCTCGAGCGGGACGCGGCGGGCGCGACGGCGGCCAGCCGGCGCGGGCGAGCCGGCCTCGTCGAGCTCGGGCTCGACCTCCGGCGGGGGCGGCGCGGCGAGCGTGGCGGCGGGGGCCGCCGAGCGCGTGCGCCGGGAGGACCAAGGAGTCCGCGCGACCCGCGCGCCCTCGAACTCGCCCTCGGGCGTGGTGAACGTGGCCGCGCCCGCGTAGGCGCCGCGGTAGGCCGTGGCCGAGGCGACGCCGTCCGCGCGGGCGAGCGCCCGCTCGGTGCTCCGCGCCACGGGCGCGGAGGCGCGAGGATCCTCCTCGTCGACCGGCGCGCTCGCGGCGGGGACCACGAACAGGCGGCCGTCGGGGGCGTGGACGATCCGCGTGCCCGGGGCCGCGGCGGCGATGCGGGCACCCACGAAGGTGCCGCCCGGCGTGCGGACCGCGGCGGACGCCGCGTACTCGGACGCGGGCGTGACCGCGCGGCGCGCCCCGACGAACCGGCCGGTCGCGCTCCCGGCGCGCGCGGCCGCCTCCACCTCCGCGAGCGCGGCGAGGAGGATCGGCGAGGCGGACGCGAACGACATCGGCCCGCTGCGCGCGAACCGCGCGGTGGACGCGGCCGGCGTCGAGGGGGTGGGGGTCGCCCGTGACAACGCGTGCGCGGGCATCGCGGACAGGAGGACCTGCTCGGACGCGCGCGCGGCGGCCATCACGGAGGCCGTGCGGAACACCTTCGCCGGGACGAACGCGCCCGCGGGCGTGACGACGCGCGACGCGCCCACGAACGACGCGGCGACGGCGGCGAGGCTGCGCGCGCGCTCCGGCGTGACGTCCGGCCGCAGCGTGTCGCTGGCGGGGGCGTCGAGCTCGGTGCGCGCCGCGGCCCACGTCATCGAAGGGGCGCGGGCGGCCACGCGGGCGCCCGTCCAGGGGCTCGCCGGCGTCGTGAACGCCGGGGAGCCCGCCCACTCGCCCGTGGGCGTGGTGAAGCCACGCGCGCCGGTCCACTCGCCCGTGGGCGTGGTGAAGCCACGCGCGCCGGTCCACTCGCCCGAGGGCGTGGTGAAGGCGCGGGAGCCGACGAACTTCCCGTCGGCCGTGCGGAACGTGCGCGCGGCGGCGTGGTCGCCCGCCGGCGTGCGGAAGGCCTCGCTCGGGGCCCAGCGACCGTCGGGCGTCGTGAACGCGCGGGCGGCGGCGTGCTCGCCGGCGGGCGTGCGGAAGGCCTCGCTCTGGACGAGGCGGCCCCGGGGCGTGCGGTAGACGCGCGACGCGGCGTGCTCGCCCGCGGGCGTGTGGTGCGTCTCGCTCTGGACGAGGCGGCCCGCCGGCGTGCGGTAGGTGCGCGACGCCGTGAGCTGGCTGGTCGGCGTGACGTGGCCCACGGAGGCGACGGTGCGCCCGGCGGGGGTGACGGCGACGCGCGCGGGGACGTACCGGCCGTCCGGCGTACGCACGGTCTCGCTCGGAGCGACGCGGTCGTCGGCGGGGAGGGGCGCGGCCGTCGCCAGCGTCTGCGCGACGGGCGAGACCACCCGGCGGGGCAGGAGCGAGCGCGACTCGCCCTCGGGCTCGACGGCGCGCGCGGCGGCGCGGGCCACCGGGGCGACGCGCGGCGCGGAGAGCGCGACCTCGCCGGCCTCCTCGACCGGCAGACCGGCGAGGATGCGGGATTCGCCCCTTTCAGAGACGGGCGTGCGGAACACGCGCGCGGAGACGAACGCGCCGCCGGCGGAGCGGACCGGCGCGGACGCCGGGGCGATCACGGGGGAGCCGGCGGCCTCCTCGATCGGCGCGATCGACCGCGACAGCGCGTGGGCGCTGGCGGGGGTGCGGAAGGTCCGGGCGCGCTCGGTACGGGAGGCGGGTGTCGTGAACCCGCGGGCCGGAGCCGCGTCCTCGGAGGAGTCCGCCCCGCGGGCGGGCGCAGCCTCCCGGACGGGCGAGGCCGTCGCGATCGCGCGGGCGATCGGGTTGGCGGACAGCGGGCTGACCGCCGCGGCGCGCGCGTAGGAGACGGGCGCGGGGACGGACGACGACGCGACCGGTGTGGCCGCGAGCGCGCGGCGCGCGGCGCGGGCGGTGGCCTGCTGGCGGCGCGGGAGCGCGGACAGCTGCTTGCGGCCCGTGTCGGTGCGCTCGGCCTCGGCCGCCGCGCCGGCGGCGGCGCGGTCGACCTCGGCGGACGACGCGAGCGCCATCGACGGCGAGCGCGACAGGACCGTGCGCAGGCCGGCGGTCGGCGAGCCGGGCGCGGCCATGCGCCGCGCGGCGGCGACCGTGGGGCGCGGGGG
This sequence comes from Myxococcota bacterium, assembly GCA_049322475.1. Taxonomy (GTDB): domain Bacteria; phylum Myxococcota_A; class UBA796; order UBA796; family SXON01; genus JBMOQZ01. The sequence continues at coordinate 17,115 of JBMOQZ010000027.1, forward strand.
CGCGGTGGCCTCGGACTCCTCGATCACCGTGCGGACGACCGGCGCCATGCCGCCGAGGCGGCGGACCACCCGGCGGATCTCGACGGCGCGCTCCGCCTCGGGGAGCTCCTCGACGATCTCGACCACGCGGGAGAGCGCCCGGCGCATCCGCGTGGTGGCGACCGGAGCGGCCTCCTCGAGGACCTTCAGCAGCGCGCTGCTGCCGGTGGCGGCGCGCGCGATGCGCTGGCCGGCGTGGCTCGCCGCCGTGGCGCGGTCGGCGCGGTCGGCGCGGGTCTGGCCCGCTTCGCCGTCACGGGTGGGCGAGCCGCTGAACACGCGGGCGGGCACGAACGGCGTCGTCCACCACGCGTTCTCGACCGGGCGCATGGACTGGTAGGGCGCGCGCACGCGGCCGATGGTGTTCGTCGGCTGCTCCTCGACCGGCGCGGCGGGCTGAACCACCGGCGGCGGGAGCGTCATGTCGTCGACGGCGATGCGGGCGAGCCGGCTGACGGCGAGGCTCGCGGCGGTTTCGCCGGGCCATTGCCGCGTCGCCGCGCGCATGGCCGTGCCGGAGCGCCGCGCGAGGAAGTCCGCCATGCGGCGCTCGCGGCGCTTCCGGGCCGAAGCGAGGCGGCGCATCATCGCGTAGTAGGGGGCGCCGGACAGGTAGACCATGCCGTCGCCCTGCGGCTCGCCGCCGCCCGTCTCCTCGAAGGCCCAGGGGTCGTCCATCCCGAAGCGCGCGTAGAAGTCCGGCGAGAAGCCCATGCGGGGCCGCCGCCGCTGACGCACGTGGAGCCGGCTGGTCAGCCGCTCGCCGGGGATGCTCCGAATCTCGCCGTCCATGCGCGCTCCTCGGAGTTCAGGTGACGTAGACGCCGTGGTGGGCGATCTCGAGCATCTCGACCGCGAGGTCGGCGCCGCCCGCGTCGAAGGACGGCCCCTCCCACGCGACCGGCCAGGCGTTCACGAAGTTGTAGCGGCGCACCTCCTCCATCTGGAGGGTCTTCATCACGATGCTGCCGTTGCGGCGGTTGCCGAAGTCGTCCTGGAGGATCTCGTCGCGCCAGGCCATCAGCGACGTGTCGGACGTGACGCCGGCGCGCAGCACGATGTTGTCCCAGCGCGTCTGGCCCGGGAGCTTGTGGACGGTGTGGTTGACGCCGCCCTCCTGGAGCTCGAACACGTCGGTCGTCGACTTCAGGCCGCTGCACTCCTTGAACTGCGCGACCTCGATCCCGGAGATCTCGAGGGTGAAGATGAAGTTGCCCTCGGGGTCGGCCACGCGGGGGTTCGACTCGCCGCTGGAGGACTTGATCGTGCTGCCCGCACGCTGGTCCTTCGAGGTGGAGCTCTTGATGCTGTAGGACTTCGCCGAGGACCCGCCGAAGTCGACCGCCGCCTTCAGGCTGAAGGAACGGCCGGGGAGCTCGATGCTGGTCGACGCCGAGAGCGACGGCTGGTTGGACGAGCGACCTCCGCCGCGCCCCTCGCCGCCGCTGATGTCGAGGGTGGGGTTGTTGGCGGAGCTGCGCCCGCCGCCGCGCCCCGCGCCGCCGGAGATCGACAGCGACGGCTGGCTACCGGGACGCCCACCGCCCTTGCCGGCGCCGCCGGAGATGGACAGCGTGGGCTGGCTGCCCGGACGGCCGCCGCCGGCGCCCTTGCCGCCCTTGAACGTGTTGGATGGCTGTCCGGGGTTTCGCCCCTTGCCCCTTCCGGTCCATTCACCCATCCGACACCTCCGATGGTTCAGGCGCCGTCGGAACCCAGCCGTAGATCGATGAGGATGCTCTCGGTGGTTCCCACTGGCTTCAAAGCGACGTGAACGTTCAGAACCCCACTGTTCCGGGCCTCCAGGGGGTTCAGAGCCTCCGAGCATTCTACAGAGAATTCGCGAGCGGATCGAGTCCCTGAGATGAGTCCGCCTTCGAGAAACTCCAGGAGCCGCACCATCACGTCACGTTCGACGATCTTCCACAAGCCGGGCTCGTTCACCTCGAAGACGGTCCACTCGTTGTCGCGGCGCAGCTGGTCGGAGATCATGCTGACGATCCGCCGGCTGTTGACGTACTGCCACGCCTTGTCGCGCGACAGCGTGCGCGCGCCCCACACGATCACGCCGCGGCCCGGCTGCACGATGATCGGGTTGATCCCGGCGTCGCCGACGAGCCCGACCTCGCCCCAGTCGAGCTCGACCTCCGTGTGCGTGGCGCCGAGGATGGCGACGTTCGCAGGGGGCTGGGCGATGCCGAACGGCATGCGCTGCAGCGCGAGGCGCGCGTAGACGCCCATCATCGAGCCGGACGGCGGATCACACGCGTCCCCGCGCATGATCCAGGGGTAGTACACCGCGCCGAACGACCGGTTCTCCCGCTCGCGCTCGCGGAACTGCTCGACCCAGCGGAAGAGCACGTCGCCGTGGAGGCCCCGCGGCGCGTCGACCAGCAGGAAGCGGTTGGTCATCTGCCGGCAGTGGGCCAAAAGCTCGTCGTAGAGCGCGTCCGCGTCGGAGATCACCTTGCCGCTGCGCAGGACCTCGCACCGCATGTAGGCGGCGGCGGGCACCGCGAGCAGCGCGATGTCGTCCTCCGCGCGCAGGCGGTGCAGCAGCGGGGCGAGCGGGCCGTCGTCGCCCGTGCGCTGCTTCAGCGCGTCGAGCGACTCCACGCACACGCCGAAGAGGTGGAGCGTGTCGCCGCCGTTCTCGAAGAAGTGGCGGACGGCGCGGCGCGTGGGCGGGTCGAACAGCTCGCGCTGGGGGTGGTCGTCGAGGTCCGACGAACGGCGGAGCACGAGCTCGACGAAGTCCCCCGCCGTCGCCTCTTCTGGCCAGCGGCTCTCGGGCACGAACCCGACGATCCCGCCGATGTCCATCCGCACGAGCCCCTGCGCCCGATCGGGCAGCGAGCCGTGCTGGATGCTGATGCCCGGTCGCATCGTCCCGTCCCTAACGAGGCTGGTTGATCTTCTCGTTGATCGCCGAGATCTCCTTGACCCACGCGTGACGCTCCTTGTGCGTCATCTGCAGGCAGGTGTCCCGGTCCCAGTGAAAGTGGTACGCCACGAACGCTACCTCCTTGAAGATGTTCTCCAAGGGGTAGCTCACGATTCCCCCAGGCGTCCGAACTCCTTCTCGAACTTCGCGCCGCACTCGGGGCACGTGACCTGGATGGTCGCCTCGTCCTCGTTGATGCGGTTGTACATCTCCTCGAGGAAGCGGAGGTCGCCCGCGAAGAGGTTCTCGATCACGCCGGTGTTGACCTCGGGGATGGTGCCGAGGCGCGTCACGACGCGCGAGAGCAGGACGATGATGAGGTAGGCGCGGTTGCGCTGAACGCGCATGTCGTTCAGCGGGACGATCTCGTCCTTCGCGTTGGCGAGGCGCATGATGCCCTCGCGGTGGAGCTGGCCGTCCTTGTCCACGTAGCCGCGCGGAAGGATGAACTCGTACTCGGTCTTGAGCTCCATGATCTCCTCTGAGAAAGGGGAGGGGGCCCCGTCGCCGGGGCCCCCCGTCGGGATGGAAGACTACTCCTCGATGAGGGCGCCGCCGTCCCACTGGCCGATGCTGAAGATGACGAACTCGGCCGGCTTCACCGGGCAGATGCCGATCTGCACGTTGACCTGGCCCGCGTCGATGAGGTACCGCGGGTTCGTCTCGTCGTCGCACTTGACGTAGAACGCCTCCTCCGGGGTCTGGCCGAAGAGCGCGCCCGAACGCCACACGCGCATGAGGTACGCGCGGACGTCGCGGGTGAGCTTCTTCCAGAGGGTGTGGTCGTTCGGCTCGAACACGGCCCACTGGCTGCCGATCATGATCGACTGCTCGACCATGATGAAGAGGCGGCGGACGTTGATGTACTTCCAGGACGGGTCGGACATCGTGCCGAGGGTACGGGCGCCCCACACGCGGATGCCGCGGTCCTTGAAGATGCGGATCACGTTGATGCCGCGGTCGTTGTACTGGCCCTGCTCGAGGCGGTTGATGTTCTGCGACAGGCCGGTGATGCCCATGCAGATCTCGTTGGCCGGAGCCTTGTGCACGCCGCGCTCGGTGTCGACGCGGGCGAAGATGCCGGCGATGTGGCCGGAGGGCGGGACGAAGAGCTCGTTCTTCTCCGTCTTGATCAGCTTGCGACGGTTCGGGCCCGTGACCTTGATGTGGTCCTGGTTGCCGGTGAACCAGCTCGGCTTCGTGATCTTGACCCAGGGCACGTAGAGCGCGCCGTAGCCCTTGTTGCTCGCCGGGATGTCCATCGCGCCGTCGGAGACGATGGGGCCGTCGAGGATCGCGAAGCGGTCCTTGCGGATCTCGCAGAGCTCGAGCATCTCGCGCTGCTGGTGCGGCATGAGGCCCGGGGCCGCCATGAGCGCCATGTCGTCCACGTCGTCGAACGCGTAGAGACCGAGCTTGTCCGCCTGGTTCTCACGGATCGAGGAGTCGAGCGCCTGCGACCCCATGAGGTAGACGTAGCACTTGCCGCCGCCGTTGTCGTAGAAGCCGTTGACGCCGGCGACGAAGTTGAAGACCGAGGGCTGGCTGAGCCAGTCGCGGAACTCCTTCTTGAGCGCGTCGTCGCTGGAGAGGGCCTCGTAGACGGCGTCCGCGGCCTCGTCGAGGTCCGTGAACGTGCGGCCGACGAGCTCCTCGACCGGGCGGGTGTCGATGAGGTACTGCGCGAAGTAGCTCTGGAGCCAGCGGAAGAACTCCGCCTTGTTGGTGATCGCCACCGGCGGGACGCTGTACTCGCTGCGGAGCGCGGTGCCCTCGGTGCCCTTCACCTCGTAGCCGTAGACGGCGAGCACGTCGGCCGCGGTCTTCGGCGTGGCCTTCTCGAGCGGGAAGGTCTCGTGGAGCTGGTTGAGCAGCTTCTCGACCGCCTCGTCGGAGTCGGTGACGACCTTGCCCTCGACGGACAGGTTGACCTCGGCGACCTCGAGCACCTTGTCGGCGAGCGAGACCTTGACGCGGCCCTTCGTGCCGGGCTCGAACTTCACGCCCTTCTGGCCGTGGAGCTCGAAGTACTTCTTGACGTCCTTGACGTCCTTGCGGGAGAGCTTGAACGCCTGCGCGAGGGCCGTGGTGGCCTCGTTGCCGTCGCCCTTGACCGCGCCCTTCTCGTCCACGAGCTGGGGGACGACCTTGCCGCGGAGCTGGCGCTTGCCGTTGCTGCCGGTGATCGCCACCGCGTCGTGAGGCGGGTGGAACTCGAACAGCCCGAGGAAGCCCGGGATGCTCGTCGCGACGGACGAGATGGGCTTGGGGCCCGAGTCGACCTCGCGGATGTACACGCCTGGGGTGTGGTATTCCATGCCTTTCAGTCCTCCGACTCGTTGTCAGCGTCCGCGTTCTTGCGGAGCATGTAGGGTTTTGGCCCGGGGGGCGCCTTGATCTTCGGAACCGGCTGCCCCGGACGCACACGGCCGTTCGGCGAGGAAGCCGCGCCGGTCGTGTCGGTCGGAGCACCGGTCCTCTCCAGGCGGGGCAGCTTGATCTGCGAGCCGCCGGAAGACTTGTAGAGCGGTCCATCTAGCGCCACGCGCGCCCGGTAGGTCAAGAAGGGGCGGTACGGCGCTTCGTGCAGGGTGAACAGGTTGATCGCGTCGCCGACCGTCAGGTCGTCGACCAGCGAGAGCGACACCTTCTCGAGGAAGAGGCCGTCGTCCTCGTCGGCCTCGCCGGTGTCGGGGTCCTTCCAGCCGTCGAAATTCTTCGGGTCCCAGGGGCGTCCGAGGCTGTCGACCTGGCGGCCGTCGGGGAGCAGGAAGCGGCGCGGCCGGTAGACGAGGTGCGTGGCCTCGTTCAGGCGGAGGAGGAGCCACCCCATCAGCCGCTCGGCGTCGGAGCGGAACTTGGAGTGGACCATGATGACGTAGAAGAGATCGAGCAGGAGCGGGGGGCGGTGGTAGTAGACCTCCGCGTTCTCGTCCTCCGGGTTCTCCTTCACGAAGACGGGCGCCTGACGGAGGCGCTTCTGGTTCATCAGGTTCGCGTTCTGGGCGACCCGGTACATGTAGATGTACAGGACCTCCTCGCGATCCTTCGGGATGAACTTGAGCTCTTCCTCGATGCGCGGGGGCTGCTCGGAGAGGTTGTAGCCGTCGAGCAGGAACTTGTGGAGCGCCTCGGTCGTCTCCCCGATGATGTTCCGACCCGACATCGGGCCGGCCATCGCGCGCAGCTGTTCCATCTGCTCGAGGGGGTTCAAACGTCGTCTCCGTCGGTGTCCGGAAGGAGGGCCCAGGTGGAGGGGCGCACTGCGAACGGCCTCGGCCGCCCCCGGCCCGCGGAAGTAAACCGCACTCGTTCGCGGTCCGCAAGGGCGCCCGCGATCTCTTCGGCGACGCGCACCCGCGGCTCGGGGTCGGGGTGCGAGATGTAGGCGGCGCGGCCCGGGCGCGCGCCGTCGAGCCTGAAGGGGTAGCGCACGATCCGGATCAGCAGCGGCGCGTTCGGGTGGGGGTCGGCGACGCGCCCGGTCTTGCGCAGCGTGAGCTGCAGGAGCTGCTTCTGGTCGCGCGCGGGGACCGGGTCCGGGACGTCCGGGGGCTCCTCCCGCGCGAAGAGCCGCCCGATCTCGCGCCCCTCGCGGGCGAGCCGATCGCCGGGGAGGCGACGGGCGAGGCGATCGCGCGGGTCGGGGGGCGGCATGGGCGGTCATGGTACAGCGGACGCGGCGCGTTCCGACCGGGACAGCGCTACATTCCCGCCCGTGAGCCGCCAGCGCAAGGACCCGACCAAGGGCGAAGCGATCGGGACCCGCGCGCGCGGCGGCGCGAAGGATCTGCTCAAGGACGCCTCGGCGAAGGACCTCGCGAAGCTGGCGCAGAAGCTCGGGAACGACCGGGTCCAGGCGATGGTGCGCCAATCCACGGGCAAGCGCGACGCCCTGCTCGAGTTCGTCCGCGAGCGCCTCGCCCAGGTGAAGGCGGCGCAGCAGGCCGAGCTGCAGGCGATGAACAAGAGCCGCGTGTGGTTCGACGAGGTGGCGCGCGACAAGAAGGGCTTCGGGCTGCCCGACCCCACCCGGTGGCGCGGCGCGGCCCTCCTCTACAAGCGCGCCACGGAGGCGCTCTGCGCGGGGGACCTCGGCCGGGGGGCCCAATTGCTCGACAAGGCCGCGGAGGCGGAGCGCGCCGCCTGGGACACGGTGCCCGCGCAGGTGGACGTCCCGGACGTCGCGCGCAAGCCCGCCGACATGCCCGCCGAGCGCGTGCTCGTCGAGGCGGGCGAGGGCTGTCCCCAGACCCACGCGCCCGCCGTCCTGAAGGAGGCGCAGGAGATCGTGAACGTCTCCGACCGGTCGAGCGAGCAGCCGATGCCCCGGGCGATGGCCCGCCACGAGGGTTGGTGGGACGTCGAGGAGGACGACGCGGAGAAGGCCGAGGGCGACGACGACAAGAAGAAGAAGAAGAAGAAGGGGAAGCCGGATGGGAGTTGAGGAGACCCTCGCGCGGCTGGTCGCGTACCCGACGATCAGCGACCGCCCCGTCGACGGCATCGCCGCCTACCTCGCCGAGCGGTGCGAGGCGGCCGGGCTGCGCGTCGCGCGCCTCGACGCGCCGGAGCCCGGCAAGTGCAACCTCGTCTGCCGCGCGGGCCCCGAGGGCACCGACGGGCTCGTGCTCTCCGGGCACATGGACGTCGTGCCGGTCGAGGGCCAGCCCTGGACGAGCGACCCCTTCGTCCTGACGCGCCGCGGCGATCGCCTCCACGGGCGCGGCGCCTGCGACATGAAGGCCTTCCTCGCCGCGGTGGTCGAGGCGCTCCCGCGGCTCCCCCCGCTGCGGCGCGAGCTCGTTCTCGTCTGGACCTACGACGAGGAGGTCGGCTGCGTCGGCTCCCGCCGGCTCGTCGAGGCGTCGCCGGGGCCCCTGCCGTCGCTGGCGCTCATCGGCGAGCCCACGTCGTTCCACATCCTGCGCATGCACCCGGGCCACGCCGCCGCGCGCTTCACGTGCGTGGGGAGGGCCGCGCACTCGTCGAAGCCCGACCTCGGCGAGAACGCCATCCGCAAGGCCGCGCGCGTGCTCGACGCGCTCGACGCCGTCGCCGAGGAGTGGCGCCACGACCGGCGCTTCGAGAGCCTGCTCGAGCGGCCCTTCGTCGTGATGAACGTCGCGCGCGTCGAGGGCGGCGGCGCCATCAACATCGTGCCCGACCGCTGCGTGATCGACGTCGGCTTCCGCCCGTTGCCCGGCATGGAGCCCGAGGCGCTCTTCACGCGCATGTGCGAGCGCGTCGGCGAGCTCGCCCGGGGCGAGCTCCTCCGCGTCACGCCGGCGCTGCTCACGCCCGAGGGCACCGAGCTCGAGGCGCTCCTGCGCCCGCACGCCGCCTCGCCCGAGCTGGGCGCGGCCGCGTTCGCGACCGACGGCGGCAACTTCGAGAAGGCGGGCGTCCGCTCGCTCGTGTTCGGCCCCGGCAGCATCGACGTGGCCCACAAGGCCGACGAGTACGTGCCCGTCGGGGAGCTGCACCGCGCCGTGGACGTGGTGGAGGCCGTGGTCCGGGCGCGCTGCGCCTAATCCACGGCGTAGACGAGCAGGTCGCGCCCCGCGTCGGCGACGTACACGAGCCCGTCGGCCACGTCCACGCCCACCGCGCCCTCGAAGAACTGGCGGCCGTTCGCGGGGTCGGCAGGGTCCCAGGTGTTCGCCCAGCCGACCAGCGCCGGGGCGCTCGGCTCGGACACGTCCACGAGCCGCACGCCGTCCTGGTACCAGGAGACGACGGCGGTGGCGCCCTCGCCCATCATGACGTTGTGGATGGAGACCTCGTCGCGGAGCGCGAGCTCGCCGAGGACCTCGAGGTACGTCGCGCTCTGGGGGTCGACGTCGATCACGCGCAGGTGCGCGCCCCAGTCCTCGCCGCCCTCGATCGCGACGAGGCGGCCCGGCGCGTCGGTCACCCAAACGGAGTGGCTCGTCATGTCGTCGCCGTAGTCGGCGACGCCGAGCGTCGCCGGCGAGGCCGGGTCGCCGACGTCGACCAGCACGAGCCCGGCGTCCCACGCGCACAGGTACGCGACGCCGCCGGCGACGTACAGGTCGTGCACGAAGCTCCCGCCGACCTCGGTCACGTCCCAGGCGCCGACCTCGAGCGGCGCGGCGGGGTCGGACACGTCGGCGATCACGACGCCGGCGACCGCCTCGTCGCGCCGGGGGATCGTGGCGAGGTAGGCGTACGTCCCGTCGACCGCGAGCGTGTGCACCTCGGAGCCGGCCGCGATGCGGGCGACCGCCGAGGGCGCGACGGGATCGGTCACGTCCACGACCGTGACGCCGTCCGAGGAGCCCGCCATCAGCGCGTACCGCCGCCCGTCCGCCTCGACGATCTTCACGTCGTTCCACAGCTCCGCGACGGCCGGGGCGAGGTGTCCGACCTCCACGATCGAGGCCGGGTCGGTCACGTCGTAGATCCGCAGGCCGTCGAAGTAGCGCGCCACGTAGGCGTGGCCGCCGGCGACCCGCACGTTCACGGCGATCTGGCCGTCGCGCAGCGGCGTGGAGCCGCCGAGGAACGTGAGCCCGGAGGCCTCGGCCTGATCGAAGCGGTCCACCCGCGTGAGCTCGAGGCGGCCCTCCTGCCGGAAGCTGTCGCCGCAGCTCGACACGTAGTCGTTGACGTAGTTGCCGCCGAGATCGCCGTCGGCCGGCATCGTGTCCATCACGGCCACGTAGTCGTAGGTCCAGTCGCAGTCGCCGCGCGTCCCGGTCAGCTGCGCGGAGAGCTCGACGGGGAGCCCGCCGTCGGTGAGCGCGAGCGTCGCCGGCTGCCCGCCCCAGGTCACCGTGCCGTCCGCGCCGAAGCGCCACGCGTTGCTGCCCGCGCCCTCCTCCTGCGGGTAGTACGAGTGCCACACGCCCTCCAGCTCGAGCGGGGCGGGCTCGCCGGTGTCGTCGCCGCCGGTAGGCTCGCCCGAGTCGGTGTCGGGGGCGGCGGTGTCGTCGGCGGGGGCGGGGTCGCGCTTGTCCGCGGGGAGGTCGTGGGCGCAGGCGAGGAGGAGGATCATGGCCGCGCCACCATGCCGTCAGATGCCGGTCGCCCGCAACGCCGCCTCGGCGCGCTCGACGATCGCGCGCTCGCCCGGGTGCCGGCCGCCGGCGATCACGCGTCGCCCGCCCACCCACGTGTCAGTCACGCGCGCGCCGGCGAACACGATCGCGGGCAGGAGGCGCGCGCCGGCGAGGGCGACGTCGCCGACGTCGACCGCGATCCAGTCGCCGCGCGTGTCGAGGGCGAGGCAGCTCGCGTCCGTCCCGATCTCCACCAGCCGGGCGGCGAGCCCGTCGGCCCCGGCGTGCGGGAGCACGTTGCGACGCCCCGTGAGCGCGCGCGCGTGGAGCTCGAGGGCCCGCACCTCGGCGAACGGGTCGATCTGCGCGTGGCTGTCGGTGCCCACGCTCATGCGCGCGACGCCGCGCGGGTCGAAGAAGCCGTCGCCGAGGTCGAGCTCGGTGGTCGGGCACACGACCACGTTCGCCCCGCGCTCGGCGAGGAGCGCGCGCTCGTCGGCGTCGGCGTGGGTGAAGTGGACGGCGGAGAAGCGGGGGCCCACGAGCTCGCCGAAGACACGCAAGGGCCGCGCGCCGTGCTCGCGCAGCGAGGCCTCGATCTCGGCGGGCTGCTCGTCGACGTGGGCGTGCACCACCCCCGGGAAGCCGGCGAACGCGCGCAGCCAGTCGGCGGGGCAGGCGCGGACCGAGTGGGGGGCGAGCCCGGCGCCGAGGCGCTCGCAGGCGGCGAGCACGTCGTCGGGCGAACGGTCGATGAAGCGGCGCTGGAGCGGGTTGGCCGCCGAGCCGAAGCCGGCGCGCGCGTAGGCCACGCGCAACAGCCGGACGCGGATGCCCACCGACGCGGCGGCGGCGAGCACGCGGCGCGCGAGCTCGTCCGGGTCGGCGTAGGGCGTGCCGTCGGGCTGGTGGTGCAGGTAGTGGAACTCGCCCACGGAGGTGAAGCCCGCGCGCAGCATCTCGAGGAACGCGAGCGCGCTCACGGCCTCGATCCCGTCGGGGTCGAGCGCGTTGGCGAGGTGGTACATGCGCTCGCGCCAGGTCCAGAAGCTGTCGGGGCCGTCCGCGTGCTGCACGTGGCCGCGCAGGCCACGCTGGAACGCGTGGCTGTGGGCGTTCACGAAGCCGGGCAGGAGCGCCTTGCCCGTGAGGCGCTCGCCGGCGATCCCCTCGGCGGGGACGACGCCCCCGTCGAGGTCGACGGCGAGCCCCCCGCGGAGCGCGCCCGCGTGAAACACGAGGTCGGGGAGTAGGAACCGCACCGCGGACAGGGTATCCTCTCGGGGCCGGAGGACCTCATGGCCAAGCCCTCGACGGCCGACCGCCTCGCGTCGCGTCTCGATCGAAAGGCGCTCCATCGCCGCGCCATGCCCGGCGGGGGCGAGGTCTTCACGGGCGAGGTGGCCACCCGCTCGCTGAAGGCGCTCGGCGCGCGCGCGATGACCGTGGACAACAGCATCATCGTCTCCGACGACTTCGATCCGTCGAACGTGCAGGACCAGGCGCTGTACGCCCACGAGCAGTTCCACCTCCAGAACTCGGGCGGCGGCGGGGCCCACACGGGGCACGACGGCGAGGAGATCGCCGCGCGCGCCGTGGAGCGCATGGTGCTCCACCGCGCGAACGGGCACAGCACGTCGCAGGAGTACGACCAGGTCTTCGAGAACGCCAAGAAGGCCCCCGGCCCCGGCGGCCCGCAGAAGATGCGCGGCAAGAAGCAGGAGGAGGACAAGTCCGCCTCGAAGCGCGGCTACGTCGCGCTGCTCGGCCAAGGCCTGACGCACCCCGACGTGGTCGGGAAGCTCGCGCGGGAGGTGCTCGAGATGATCGACGCCGGCCGCGACCTGCGCTTCGAGCGCATGGGCGACAAGAGAGGGTTCCTGTGAGGTAGGCTCGCGGCGTGAGCAACGTCTTCGAAGAGCTGGCGAGGCGCCTCCGCCGAACGGACCTCCTGCTGCTGCGCGCCGTCCGGCGCCAGCGCGCCCGCCCGTCGATGCGCGCGAAGGGCCAGTTCTGGGGCTCGGTCATCACCGACGACGAGGTCGACGCCCTGCTCCGCGCCCACGGCGAGATCGACTACATCTCCGGGCCGGACGGCCTCGAGGACGCGGTCCAGGCCTCGACGTCGCTGCGCGACGCGCCGGACGGGCGCTTCGCCCGCCTGCGCAAGGCGTTCCGGCTCGACGGCGACGAGGCGGACCTGCTGCTCCTCGCGCTCGCCCCCGAGATCAGCGCCGGGTACGGCCGCATCTTCGCCTACCTGAACGACAACCTGAACCAGGCGTTCCTGACCGTCGACATGGCGACGCGCGTGTTGCGCACGGAGCGTCGCGAGCGGCTCGCGCTGCAGGCGCGGCTGATGTCGGGCGCGACGCTCATCCGGAACCGCATCCTCCTGCTCAACCCGCCCGAGGGCACCGAGACGCACACCTCGCGGCGCGTGCACCCGGCGCCCCGCGTGTTGCGCTGGCTGCTCGAGGAGGAGGAGCTCCCGAGCTCGGTCGGCTTCACGCCGATCGACACGACCGGCCGCCTGTTCATCCCGGCGCCCACGAAGAAGCGCATCGAGGACCTCGGCGAGGCCCTCGACCGGCCGATCACCGTCGCCGTCGTCGGCAGCACGATCGGGCTGCGCGAGGGCGTCGCCCAGGCGATCGCCCAGCGCTGCCAGCGCCCGCTGGCGCGCGTCGACCTGGAGCGGTGCCGCAACTACGTCGAGGAGCCCTGGGACCTCATCCGGGAATTGCGCATCAGCGGGGCGCTCCCTTACCTCGTGAACGTGGCGTCCTCGCAGGAGGATCCCCAGCTCCGCAACCAGATGATGATGCTCGGCGGCGCCCTCGCCACGCTGCCGTACCCGGTGCTCGTCGGCGGCAGCGACCGTCGCGCGATCGGCGCGCTGCTCGGCAGCGACCGCCCCAGCGTCACGGTGCACGTCGCCCGCTCCACGCTCGAGGAGCGCAACGAGGCGTGGTCCTCGGCGATCTCGAACCGGGGCTGGAACGAGGGGCTCGCCGCCGACATCGCCGAGCGCTTCTACAGCGTCGGCGGCACCGCGATCGACCGCGTGCTCGAGCGCGCCGAGGCCGAGTGCGGCGGCAAGGAGCCCACCGTCGACGCGATCTGGGCCGCCGCGCGCGAGAACAGCCGGCCCGAGTTCCGCGGGCTCGCGCTCCACGTCGTGCCCCAGTACACGTGGACCGACCTCATCATCACCGCCAAGATCGAGAGCCAGCTCCGCCACCTCACGAACTACCTGTCGGAGCAGGAGAACGTCTACCACCGCTGGGGCGCGAACAAGATCCGGCCCCGCGGCTACGGCATCAAGGCGCTCTTCTCCGGCGGCCCCGGCACCGGCAAGACGATGGCCGCCGAGGTCATCGCCGGCACGCTCGGGCTCGATCTGTTCCGGGTGGACCTCTCCAGCGTCATCAGCCGGTGGGTCGGCGAGACCGAGAAGAACCTCCGCGAGATCTTCGACTCCGCCGAAGGCGGCACCGCCGTGTTGCTCTTCGACGAGGCCGACGCGCTCTTCGGCAGCCGCGGCGAGGTCAAGCAGGCTCAGGACCGCTTCGCCAACCAGGAGGTCAGCTTCCTGTTGCAGCGCCTCGAGGTGTTCGAGGGCTGCGCCATCCTCACGACGAACCTGCAGGAGAACATCGACGAGGCCTTCCTCCGCCGCTTCGGCGCCGTCGTCGAGTTCCCGATGCCCACGCCGGACATGCGCAAGAAGCTGTGGGACCGCTCCATCCCGCCCTACGCGCCGCGCGCGGAGGACCTCGACATCACCTACCTCTCCGACAAGTTCGTCATCGCCGGCGGCGCCATCGTGAACGCCGCCATCAACGCCTGCATCATCGCCAGCGCCCGTCGCGAGTCCGTCGGCATGGCGCACTGCGTCGAGGCCATCGCCCGCGAGCTCATCAAGATGGGCAAGCAGGTCAACCGCGTGTACTTCGGCGACTACTACGACTTCGTGAAGGACCTGTAGATCAGGGCCTCCACTCCACCTCGAGGTCGACCGCGTAGTCGGCCTCGCGCTTGGGGAACGCCGCGGACTTGAGCGCCTCCTCCGTCGGCTTGGCGAGCACCTCGTAGCCGGAGAGCGCGGTGGCCTCCTTCACGACGCCGTCCGCGCCGACGAGCACGCGCGCCTTCACGGAGGAGGCCGGGAGCTGCAGCGTCTTCCCGGACTCGGGCAGGCCGGCGACGAACAGGGGCTGCATGCCGAGGTCGGCGAAGGGCACGAGCGCCACGCCGGCCGGCAGGTCGGGCGCGGCGCGGTCGAGCTGCGTGGCCCGCTGCGCGGAGATCGGGATGGGCGCCTCGCCGGGCTTGGGGAACGCGTCGACGCGCTGGAGGGCGAGGGCCTGGTAGAAGTCGACGTCGCTGCCCGTCACGTTGGCCTGGGCCGTGCGCCGGCCGTCGAGCGTGAAGTCGCGGTACGCGAGCTGACCGTTGGCCGGGTCGAACATCGCCTCGCCGGCGAGCTTGACGTCGACGGTGGTGCCACCGCTGCCCGCGTCCACGCTGCCGCCCGTCGCGACCGTGGATCGCCCCGAGGTGCCGACCACCACGAGGCCGTAGCGGGTGCCGTCGTGGACGTGCTTGATCTCGGAGGCCGCCACGGTGCCGGTCGTGGTCTGCAGGTGCACGAGCTGGGCGTCGCCCTTCTGCGGCCACCCGCGCTTCCAGTCGTCGCCGGAGGCGGCGAGCGGCAGATCGAACGCGCAGAAGGCGCGCTGCAGGAGGATGCGCTGCGCCTCGATGATGTAGTTGATGCGCGCGTCGGTGCGGCCCGGCGGGACCTTCGTGTCGAACTCCTTGAGCTTGCCGTCCTTCGTGTGGAAGAACTCGACCGTGGTGGTGCCGAGCATCTCGCTCCACTCGACGAGGATGCGGTCGAACTTCTCCTGCTCGTAGGGCTTCGACGACGTCCCCGTGAGGCTCGTGTAGGGGAGCTTGCAGCTCACGAGCCAACCCTTGCCGGAGGCCTTCGCGGCACACTCGGCGTCGACCTTCAAGCGGACCGAGCCGGCGAGCGCGTCGAGGTTCTTCGTCGCGAGGTAGCGGTGGCCGCGCGGCGTGAGGATCTCGGTCTCGACGTGGTAGCGCACCGGCTGGGCGTCCGGCCAGGCCCACTGCACCGGCGCCGGAGCGGCGTCGGCGGCGAGGGCGGGGAGGGCGAGAGCGAGGAGCGTCGTCATGGAGGGCCTCGTGAGGGCGCCCCACGATAACCGGTCTACAGCAGGCGCCCGAACCCGATGCGGAACGCCGCCATCCACGTCTGCTCGAACTCGCCGGGGAACCCCTCCTGCTGCGTGCCGGCGAAGCCGTCGAGGTCGAAGCGGAGCCACGTTCCGTCGCCCGACATCGGCACGCCGAAGGCGATGCGCGCGCCGGGGCCCATCGCGCCGGGCGACATCCAGCCGTAGTTCCCGCCGATCATGAGCAACGGCTGATCCTTCCGGGGGCGCGGCAGGTAGAGGCCCACCCCGCCGTAGGGCCGGACGTACACGGGCGACTCGGCGTTCGGGAGCTCGCCCGTGTTGTTCCACTTCATGCGGTACGACGGCGTCAACGAGAGCGAAGCGCCTCCGTAGAGCACCGCATAGGTGATCCCGAGCTCGAAGGAGAGGTCCCCTCCGAACGCGGCCGCCGTCGTGACGTCCTCGCGCTCGCCCGCGAACGCCGGCGAGACGATCACGCCGCCGCCGAGGTCCCCGGCGAGCACGGCGGTGACGACCCGGCGCTTGACGAGCTGCGCCCCGTTCGCCCACGCGAGCACCCGGTGCGTGCCCTCGTCGTCGACCGCGGCGACGAACGTGCGCGACGGCGGGTTCGTACGGCGCCCCGCGGCCTCCGCCGCGCGGATGAAGTCGCCGCCGACCTCGCGGCTGCCGGCGACCACGGCCTTGCGCGCGGTGGCGACCTCGTCCTTCGTGAGGAACGGCGCGAACGACGCCTTCCCGCCGGGCTCGAGGTCGAGCTCCTTGCGCGCGGCGATCTTGCCGTCGGCGAGCACGTGGACGTAGTGGTGGCCCGGCTCGAGCCCGAGCTCGCGGGGCACGGTCGCCTGCGGGCGCCCGTCGACCACGAGCACCGCGCCGGCCGGGAGCGGGTCGACGAGGAGGGTGGCCCGGGGCTGGCCGCGCAGGTCCTCGCGGAGGGCCTCGAGCTTGGTCAGCGTCAGCGCGTCGGGTACGTCGGCGCGCGTCCAGGCCCTCTCGGGCTCCAGCGCCAGCACGTCCACCAGCGCCTGCGCGACGGGGCGGCCGCCGACCTGCTGGCGCAGCGACGCGAGCTCCTCGGCCGCCGCGAACCGCGACTCGGGGACCACGCGGAGCGCCGCGGAGGCCTGGAGCAGGAGCGCGTCGACGAGGAGCTTGCGATCGGCCTCGTCGCGCACGGCCTGCACGTTGTCGCAGGCGGCGTCGAGCTCGCGGGCGAGCCCCAGCTCCACGTCGAACAGGTCCCACTTGCCGCGCGCGCTCGTGGCCGCCTGCTTCAGCGCCCCGAGGCGCGCCTCGTCCTCGGAGGACCACGGCGAGAGATCGAGCGCCACGTCGGCCCAGGCGAGGTGCTTCGCCGGTCCGGTGAGGCGCTCGGCCTTCTTGCGGATCTCCTCGTCGGGCACCTCGGGCTGGGCCCAGAGGACGATGGCGGGCGGCGCGGCCGGCTCGGCCGCGAGGGCGGCTGCGACGACCATCATCAGAACGTGAGCCCCACGCCCGCGGTGAGGCCGAACACCGCGCCAACCTCGATGGTGTCGACGTGGGCGAGGCTCGGCTTGAACGGCCAGGAGGCGCCCACGCGGCCGTCGACGTCGATGAAGGGGCGCACGCGGTCGCCGAGGGGCTTGATCCCCGGCGGCGCGAAGGCCCAGCCGACGTGCGCCGTCGTCTGCAGCGCGTAGGGCGCGTTGGTCCAGCCGATGCGGAACCCGATGCGCGGCCCGAAGCCGATGCCGGCGTCGCGGCCGAGCACCACGGAGGTGCCGAGGTAGAGGTTCCGGTTGATCTTCAGGACGTGGAAGATCGGCTGGCCGTAAGGGTAGGAGACGGTCTCGTAGGCGTCGGGCTCGCCGTCGCCGTCCTCGTCCACGACCTCGCCGTCCTCGTCGGTCACGGGGATCGGGTCGCCGTTCTCGTCGAGCAACACGGCCTCGTGGACGCCCTCCTTCTGGAGCACGAGCGCGTCGGGCTCGCCGGGCGTGCGGTAGGTCTCGATCCAGGCGGAGTCGCCGGTCTTGCCCCCGGTGTTGAACCCGAACTCGCTGCCGACGGCGACCATCAGGCGGTTGTAGTGGCCGCGCAGCTCGATGTTCACCGGGATGTAGGCGGGGAACATCTCCGGGTCGATGTAGTCGGTGGCCGTGGGCGCGGTGCCGGCGGTGGTGGCCTGCGCCTTGAGGTCCTCCTCGTACTGCTCGCCGTCGGCGACGACCTGGACGTCGTTGTACATGACGCCGCCGCCGACCATGAGCGCGAAGCGGACGGGGAAGCCGCCGCCGGCGCCGCCGACGAGCTGGAGGTTCGCGCTCGGGCGGTCGTAGCGCCAGACCCACACCTTGTTGGGGTTACCGTCTTGCGGGACGGCGATGTAGATCTCGGCCTTCTCGTGAATCTTCGCGTAGATCGCGAGGTAGTTGAGGATGTCGCCGTCGAGCGCGGGGGTGCACTCGTTCGGGTGCAGGAACAGCTGCTCGATGAAGTCCACGCCCATCTTCTTCCGGGCGGTGTCGCGCACGAAGTAGATCTTGTCCTCGAGCTTGCTGACCTCGAGGCGCTCGGAGAGGCCGTGGCCGCTGTCCGTGCGCTTGAGGTAGATGTCGGTGCGGCCGAGGAAGATGTCCATCTGGCCTTCCTCGCTGGGATCGGTCTTGATCCCGTTGAGGTAGATCTCGTACATCTCGCTGAAGGCGGCGGCGTCGAAGTC
Organism: Myxococcota bacterium; assembly: GCA_049322475.1. GTDB lineage: Bacteria > Myxococcota_A > UBA796 > UBA796 > SXON01 > JBMOQZ01. The sequence continues at coordinate 35,061 of JBMOQZ010000027.1, forward strand.
CTCGCCCTCCTGCTCGAAGTCGATCTTGAGCGTGGGGTACGCGCCCTGCTGGAGCTGCTGGAGGATGAAGCCGACGGCGGCGTTGAGGTCGGAGTCCGTCAGCTTGGACATCAGCGCGGGGTCCTGGAAGGCGAGCGTCGCCGCCAGGTAGAAGTAGTAGTTGACCGCCTGCATGCCGATCTGCTCGTAGAACGGCGGCACGTTGGCGTTCTGGTTCTCGGCGGCGCGGCCGATCTGGCAGTACAGCAGGAAGAGCGGCTCGCGCTGCTCGGGCTTGTCCACGAACCAGACGAGCTCGACCATGTCGCGCAGCTCCTGCGCCTTGATGCCCCACTGATCGGGCTGCATGGCGTTCCAGGGGATGGCGCTCACCTCGTCGACCGCCTGGCGCACGCGCGCGAGGTTCTGGTCGGGCACCGCGGCCGGCTGCATGGCCGGCACGACCGTCTTGTCCTTCACCTTGCGGCCGTTCTGGTAGAGGTCGACCTCGGGGAAGAACTGCGCCTCGGGGCGCGCGATGCGAGACTTCACGTTGCGCTGGATCGTCGTGTCCGTGAAGTCGACGCTCTTCGCCGACGGCCACTTGAGCACGATGACGCGCGCGAGCTTCTCCTTGCGCTTGCGCTCGCTCTCCTTCTCGGCGGCGGTCATCTCTTCCTTCTGCTCTTCCTTCGTCTTCTCCTTGAAGGCGGCGTCGGGCGCCGGTCCGTACGCCGGGGCGGCATCGGCGGCGCGCGCCGGGGCGACGAGCCCCACGAGCACGAGCCACACGGTGACGAGGAGATGCATCTGCGGACTCCGGATGGTCCGCGCGAGTCTATGCGAAGCGGGCGCTCCGTGCGACCAGCGAGCAGGCTTCGAGGCCCACGGGCCGCTTGCCTACTTGCAGCTCGTGGTCGTGCCGATGATGGAGCAGGTGTAGCGCCCGCCGCCGCGCACCGGCGCGGAGGTCGCGGTGATGCCGCCCTTCGGGTGGAGCTGGCAGTTGTCCGCCGTCGGGACGCCGTCGACCGTCACGCTGCCGCCGCTGACGCCCTTGCGCTGCCGGAACCCGCCCGAGCACACGACCTCGACCTGCGCGGGCGTCGGCGAGCCGGCGAACGTGACGGTGACGGGCGCGCTGGCGCCGAGCCGCGGGGCCGCGGGCGCGCTCGTGCCCGTCGACTTCGGCTTCTTGGGGGCCGTGGGCGCCGCCGTGGGCTGCTCCTTCGGCGCGGGGGCGCCCGTGTCCCGGGTCTTCGCCGGCTTCTTCACCTCGGCGACCGCGACCACCTCCTCCTTCTTCTCGCTGTCCGGCTTCGGGACGAAGAACCAGAGCGCGATGACCGACAGGACGGCCACGCACGCCAGCATGAAGACGGCGAGCACGATCGCGTACACGCGGGCCGACTGGACCCGGGACTCGGCGTTGTTGTTGGCGGTCGGCTGCGGCCCCGCGACCTGGAACGGCGTGCCGCCGCCGTAGCCGGCGACGGGCCCGGCGATCGCCTGGGGCGGGGGCGTGCCACCGCCACCCATACCCGGGGTGGGGCCCGCGATGGGGGTCGGCTGGTACGGCGGCGGCTGGAAGCCCGGGCGCTGCGGCGGCCCCGACGTGCTCGGAGTCATCGTGGCCGTCGGGTTGGGCGGCGGCGCCATGCTCGCCGTGGCCTTGGGGCGCTCCGACTTGGGCGCGGGGATCGCGAAGAAGGCGGTGGCGCTGGGGTCGGCGCCGGCCTCCTTCTCGTCCTCGTTGTCGGAGAGCGGCACCATCTGGAGCATGCCGGTCTCGTCGGGGCTGCGGGCGCCCAGCATCTTGCGGGGCTGCGGCCCGCCCTTCGGCGCGGCGGGCTTGCCCTTCACCGACGGCGGGACGACGTCGTCCTCCTCGGCGGGCGGGGGCTTCGCGGCGGCGGACACCGTGCGGGGCACGATCTTCGGCGCGGCGGCGGGAGGCGCCTTACTCCGCGGCGTAGCG